>NZ_BBPH01000075.1 GCF_000787695.1 Paracoccus sp. PAMC 22219
CGGCGCGCGTGTCGCGTGCCGCCCGCGGGTCAGGTCAGTCCAGCATCACGCTGTGGTTCTCGCTCAGATAGGTGCGCACCCATTCGCGGGCCTCGGGGTCGATGGTGGTCGCGACCTGGTACAGGCCGACGACCTCGTCGCCGACGGCCTGGTCGTACTCGCCCAGCACCTCGCCCGAGGTGGCGATCAGTTCGGGGTCCTGAGCCGCGGCGCTGAACGCGTCACGATAGGCCTGCACGATGTTCTCGGGCGTGCCGCCGGGCAGCATGGCGGGTTTCTGCGCGGCAAAGCCCGAGCTGAAGAACGCCTTGTACGCCTCGAAGGCCACGCCCGAGGGCGCCTCTCCGTGCATCATCTCGTAGGCTTCGACGAAATGCGGGATATCGGGGAAGGACGGGTCGCGCTGCACGTTGCCTTCGGCATCCAGCACCCCGTACGAGAACAGCGGCACAGCCGAGCCTTCCTCGACCAGCGGCGCCACGTTCGTCAGGTAAGCCGACGAGGTCTGATAGTCGATCGTCGCCTCTCCACGCTCGAAGGCCAGGCGGCCGTCGCCGCGGCCGGTCATCCCGAACACGTGGCGCACGTTCAGGCCCATCACCTCGAAGGCCAGCATCGGCACCAGGTCCAGCGAGGTCGCGCCCTGGCTGGCATAGACCAGCTCGGTATCGCTCAGCTTGCCCAGTTCGGACGCGTCAGCGACGCCGGCGCTGGCCGGGATATAGACCACGCCGCCCGTGGGCGAGACCAGCACCGGTTCGAAGTCGGCATAGTCATAGCGGACGCGCGTGTCGCCCAGCAGGAAGGGGAACTGCGTCGAACCCGATGTGCCCAGCAGCTGCAGCCCGTTCGGACGCGCGCGGGCGGCGAATTCGTTGGTCCCGGTGATCGAGCCGCCGCCGGGGACGTTGCGGATGATCACGTTGGGATTGCCCGGCAGGTGCCGCGACAGATAGGGGGCAAAGAAACGCGCCCAGACATCCGAACCGCCGCCTTCCGAGAAGGGGACCCACCATTCGACGGTCTGGCCCGAGAAATCGACGTCCTGCGCGGTGGCAGGGGCTGCGGTCAGGGTGGCGGCCACGAATGCGGCGGCGACGGCGCCCTTGAGGCGACGCAGTGTTGCTTGCATGTTTTTATTCCTCCCATTGGTCCGGCACCTGGGGCACCGGGCGAACGGGACAGTCATCGCACATGAAGCTGTCCAAAGACTGTCAGGATGCCGCCGCGTTAACTTTTTCTGCCCGTTTGCGCATCAGACCCTGCCACCGGAAGCGTCAGGAGGATGACGCAGCCGCGGTCAGACGGTTCGACCCGCGCGTCGCCGCCTGCGCGCCGGGCGATGGCGCGCACGATCGGCAGGCCCAGACCCGACCCGCCGTCATCGGCCGTACTGACGCGAAAGAACCGCTCGAACACCGCGTCGTGCAATTGGGCCGGGATGCCGTCGCCCTGATCGCGCACGCGCAGCGCGGCCATGCCGCCGTCGCGCGACAGCTCCAGCCGCAGGTCGCTGCCCCGGGGTGTGCCATATTTCAACGCGTTGTCGATCAGGTTGTCGACCGCCTCCTCCAGCAGGACGGGGTTCGCGGCGACGGGCAGCGGGCCGTCGACCCCGTCCAGGGACAGGTCCACGTCGCGACGCAGGGCGGCGGGCACGTGACGGCGGGCAACCTCGGCCACGATCTGCGCCAGATCGGCGGGGGCGCCCCCTTGCGCGTCCAGCGCGTCGCTGGCCGCGTCCAGCCGCAGCATCTGCTGGGTCAGGCGCGACAGGCGGCGGGACAGTTCGTGCAGGTCGGTCAGCCGCTGCTGGCGGTCGGCATCCGACCGTGCGTTCAGCGCCGATTCCGCCTGCGCCTGGATCGCCGCCACCGGGTTGCGCAACTGATGCGCGGCATTCGAGATGAAGGCCCGCCGCCGGTCCAGTTCCGCGCCAAGCCGCTGGAACAGTCCGTTGATGGTCGCGACCAGCGGCACCACCTCGCGCGGGACGCGGCGGCGGATCGGGTGCAGCTCCTGAGAGTTGCGCAGGGCGACCGCGTCGCGCAGGTCGGTCAGCGGCGACAGGCCGCGGTTGATGCCGAACCAGACCAACGCCGCCCCGGACGCCACCATCAGCGCCACCACCGCCGCGGCCTGTCCCAGCATCTGCAGGGTCAGCGCCTCGCGTCGGGTCACGGTCTGCCAGACGCGCACGGTCGTCCAGCCGTCCAGATCGGGGTCGGTGATGTATTCGCGCAGCACCACCGCGCGAACCGGCTGGTCGTTATAGACCGCGTTGTAGAAGACGGGCACGGCCTCGGGGTATTCGCGGCCTGCGGGGATGGGGGGCGCATCGGTGCGCCCCACGATGAAACGCCCGCCCGCCGCATGGACCTGATAGAACAGCGGATCGCCGATCGCGCCCTGCAGCGATGTCAGCAGCGATTCCGCGATCAGGTCGCCCTTGGTCACCATGACCTCGCGCGCGACGGCATGGGCCACCACCTTGAGCGTATCGTCATAGAGGTTGCGCGACATGTCCCGCGCCATCCAGTGCAGCACCACGCTGGCCAGCACCGCCAGCACGAATTGCGGCACCACGATCAGCACGAACAGCCGCGTCCGCAGGCTGACCGCGCGACCGTCGGGCGCGCTCATGCGGGCCCGTCCTGCTGCAGGATATAGCCCAGCCCGCGGATCGACCGGATCTGCACCGCGCAGCCATCGATCTTGCGCCGCAGCCGCGAGACCAGAAGTTCGACCGCATTCACGTCCACGTCCGCGCCGGTGCCATAGATGCTGTCGCACAGGGCCGATTTCGCCACCACGCGTTCGGCATTGTCGAACAGCGCCTCCCACAGGGCCAGTTCGCGGCGCGACAGCTCGATCACCCCGTCCGGCCCGCTGAGGCGGCGTCCGGCGCGGTCGAACGACAGCGCGCCCATCGTCTCGACCATCTGGCCGCGCTTGCCGCGCCGGCGGCCAAGCGCGCGGACGCGGGCGCACAGCTCTGCCATCTCGAACGGCTTGGTCATGTAGTCGTCGGCCCCGGCATCCAGCCCCGCCACGCGGTCGTCCAGCCCGTCGCGCGCGGTCAGCACGAGCACCGGGATGTCCAGATCCATGGCGATCGTGCGGCGGATCACCTCCAGCCCGCCAAGGCGCGGCAGGTTCATGTCGACGATGGCAAGGTCGGCGCCGTCATGGGTCAGAAAGTCCAGCCCGTCCTGTCCGTCGGCCAGCCAGTCGACGGAATGGCCCTGCTCGCGCAGCGCCTGCTCGACCGCGCGGGCCAGCATCTGGTTGTCTTCGATCAGGACGATCCGCATGGCCTTCGCCTCGGCTCGGGGGTTTTTCCCTCTTAGGGGCTGGATCGGCGAAGATACAGCCCCTAAACATGGCCCAGCAGGGAGAGACGGCCGCAAGGTCGCCACGCCAGGGAGGCACGCCATGCGATACACACCGACCGCGCCCGGCATCGCCGGGGCGCTGGTGATCTGCGCAATCGCCGCGATGGCGATCCTGTCGCCGCGCGCGGCCCGCGCGCAGGACGTGGATTTCACCGGCCAGACGGTCGAACTGGTCATCCCCTTCTCGCAGGGCGGCGGGTCGGATGTCTGGGCGCGGTTTCACGCGCCGCTGCTGGCGCGCCACCTGCCGGGCCAGCCGTCGATCGTCGTGCGCAACGAACCGGGCAGCGGCGGCACGCGCGGATCGAACGCCTTTGCCGAACAGGCTTCCGCGGACGGGCGCAGCCTGCTGGGCACGTCGGGATCGTCGCTGTTCGCCTATCTGCTGGGCGATTTCCGCGTGCGATACGATTTTGACGAATGGACTGTGCTGATGGCATCGCCCACCGGCGGGGTGGTCTATGTCGCGGGTGACCTGGGGGTCGCATCCTGGCGCGACATCGCGGCGCTGCAGGGGCGGCAGCTGGTCTTTGCCAGCCAGGGGATCACCTCGCTGGACCTTGTCCCGATGCTGGCGTTCCGGGTGCTGGGCCTGGATGCGCATTACGTGTTCGGCTATACCGGCCGCAACGACGGGCTGGAGGCGATGCGCCACCACGAGGTCAATATCGACTATCAGACTACCTCGGCCTATCTGCAGAACGTGGCGCCGATGGTCGCCGCGGGCGATGCGGTGCCGCTGTTCAGCTGGGGGATCGTCGCCGCAGACGGCAGCGTGCAGCGCGATCCGACCTTCCCCGACCTGCCCACGCTGGAGGAGTTGTACGAACACATCCACGGCACACAGCCGTCGGGGCCGGAATACGATGCCTATCGGGTCTTTGCATCGGCCGGGTTCGCGGCGCAGAAGATGCTGGTCCTGCCCGGCGACACCCCGCCCGCGATCCGGGACACCTGGCTGCAGGCGATCCGCGCGGCACGCAGCGATCCCGACTATCTGGACCGCGCGCCCGCGATCCTGGGCGCCTATCAATCGCTGGTGGGCGATGATGCACAGCACCTGGCAGGCACCGTGACGCGGATCGACCCTGACGTGCGCCGCTTTGTCCTGAACTGGCTGGCCGACGAATATTCGATCAGGTTGACGGAGTAGCCTGCCGTCCCCCGCCAATGACGCGGATCGGCCGCCCGGCCTTCCACGCCTCGATCGCCTCGACCGTCTGGCGGTGGAACATACGGAACGTCTGTTCGCTGACATAACCCAGATGCGGTGTGACCAGCAGCCGCCCGCTGTCGATCAGGTCGCGGTCCACGACCGGGTCACCGTCCGGCAGCGGTTCGACATCGTGCACATCCAGCGCCGCCCCGCCCAAACGCCCCGCGCGCAGGGCATCCAGCAGCGGTCCCACCTGCACGATCGGCCCGCGTGACGTGTTCAGCAACAGCGCGTCGGGACGCATCAGCCCGAATTCCCGCGCCCCGAACAGGCCGCGCGTCGCCTCGGACAGGACCAGGTTGATCGACACGATGTCCGATCCGCACAGCAGCGCATCTAGATCGGCCGCGTGGGCCACGCCCTCGGCCGCGGCCTGGTCGGGCGTCAGGCTGCGCGACCAGGCCAGCACCTCGACACTGAAGGGTCGGGCAAGCGCCGCCACCTTGCGCCCGATGCGGCCAAAGCCCGCGATGCCAAGCGTCAGCCCCGCCAGATCGCGGCCCATCCCCGTCTGCCAGCCCCCGGCGGCGGCGGAATTCGCCTCGGGGACGATGCGACGGGTCAGGGCCAGCATCAGCGCCATCACGAATTCGGCCGTGGTGGTCCCGCGCGATTCCGTGCCGCAGACGACGATACCGCGCTCCTGTGCGGCGGCCACGTCGATGGACAGGTTGCGCGCGCCGGTGGTCACGATCAGCTTCAGGTTCGGCAGCGCCCGGATCAGCGTGCCGTCAAGCGGGGTCCGTTCACGCATGACGCACAGCACATCGAACGGCGCCAGCGCCGTGGCCAGCTCCGCCGGATCTGTCATCGTGTGCTGAAACACCGTGATTTCGTCGCCCTGCGGCCAGTCCGCGTACCGGCGCGCCACATTCGCGTAATCGTCAAGAACCGCTATCTTCAATGCCATGGGGTGCCTGCCTTGGTCGGGGTCCGACGGACTGTCGGAAACCCCGCGCGCAGGGTCAAGCCCGCATGGCCGTCAGACCGCCTGCCCCTGGTTCACCCGCTGCGACAGCGCCTGATGGCTTTCGACCCGCTCCGAATAGCGGTCGAGCAGATGGTCGCGGATGTCGCGGGTCAGCAGGGTGAAACGCACCAGCTCCTCCATCACGTCGACGATGCGGTCGTAGTACGGAGAGGGCTTCATGCGGCCGTCGCCGTCGAATTCGTCCCACGCCTTGGCGACGGACGACTGGTTCGGGATCGTCAGCAGCCGCATCCAGCGGCCCAGGATGCGCAGCTGGTTCACGGTGTTGAAGCTTTGGCTGCCGCCGCAGACCTGCATCACGGCCAGCGTCTTGCCCTGCGTCGGGCGCACCCCGCCCAGGGACAGCGGGATCCAGTCGATCTGCGTCTTGATCACGCCGGTCATCGCGCCGTGGCGTTCGGGGGAACTCCAGCACATGCCTTCGGACCAGCCGACCAGATCGCGCAGTTCGGCGACCTTGAGGTGATCGGCCTCGGCCGCATCGGCCAGGGGCAGGCCGCGGGGATCGAAGATCCGCGGTTCGGCGCCGAGGGCAGTCAGGATGCGGGCGGCCTCCTCGGTCGCCAGGCGGGAAAAGCTGCGTTCGCGCAGGGACCCGTACAGCATCAGGATGCGCGGCGGGTGGGTGCTGCGCGTGGCGGGCACCAGATCGGCGGCCCGGACCGGGCGAAAGGCGTCGGGGTGCAGCGTTGTGGGGTCGCTCATCGGGGCTGTCCTTTCGGTGCGGGGTCGGCGGGGGGCTCGGGGAACCGCCCGCGCGTACGGTTGGCAAAGGCCACCAGGGTCAGCATCACCGGCACCTCGACCAACACGCCCACCACCGTGGCCAGCGCCGCGCCCGAGTTCAGGCCGAACAGGCTGATCGCCACCGCCACCGCCAGTTCGAAGAAATTCGACGTGCCAATCATCGCGCAGGGTGCGGCGATGCGATGCGGCACGCGCATCAGCCACGCCGCGCCATAGCCGAGTGCAAAGATCAGATAGCTTTGGATCAGGATCGGCACGGCGATCAGCGCGATGATGGCAGGGCGGTCCAGGATGGTCCGGCCCTGCAGCCCGAACAGGATCGCCACCGTTGCGATCAGCCCCAGCACCGACCACGGCTTGACCCGCGCCGAAAAGGCGTCGATCCGCGCCGGGTCGCGCAGGATGCGCCGCGTCAGCAGGCCTGCCGCCAGCGGCAGCACCACATAGAGGACGGTCGCCAGAACCAGCGTCTGCCACGGCACCGCGATGTCTGTCACACCCAGCAGCAGCGCCACGATGGGGGCAAAGACCACGACCATGATCAGGTCGTTCACCGACACCTGCACCAGCGTATAGGTCGCGTCCCCGCGCGTCAGCTGCGACCAGACAAAGACCATCGCGGTGCAGGGCGCGGCCCCCAGCAGGATCAGCCCGGCGATGTATTGCTGCGCATCCTGCGGCGCGATCCAGGGGGCGAACACGTGGTCGAAGAACAGCACCGCCAGCAGCGCCATAGTGAAGGGCTTGATCAGCCAGTTCACCACCAGCGTGATCAGCAGCCCCTTGGGTTGCCGCGCGACCCCGCCGATGGCGGCGAAATCGACGCTGACCATCATCGGATAGACCATCGCCCAGATCAGCACCGCCACGACGAGGTTGATCGACGCGACCTCGGCCGCGGCGATGGCCTGCACCGCGCCGGGCGCCAGCGCCCAGGGCAAGGCCCGCCATCATCGCCAGCGCGACCCACAAGGTCAGCCAGCGCTCGAACACGCCCAAGGGGCTGGGCTGTGCTGGGGCAAGGTCGGTCATGCGACGACATCCGTGGTTGTGGCGGGCCCGCAGTCGCAGGCGATCTGGTCCAGCAGCGGCTGGCACAGGTCGGGCCGGCCCCCGCAGCAATCCTGCAGCAGAAAGCCCAGCATGCCGCCCATCGTGTCCATCCGCGCGAAATAGCGGATGAAGCGTCCCTCGCGGACCCATCGCACCAAGCCCGCCGCGGTCAGGATGGTCAGGTTGTTCGACAGCGTGTTGGGGCGGATGTCCAGCCGCGCGGCGATATCGCCAGCCGCCATGCCCCCGGGTCCGGCCTGCACCAGCACGCGAAAGACGTCCAGGCGGATGTCATGGGCAAGGGCGGACAGGACATCCAGGGTCTGATTCTTTTCCATACTTCATGTTATTCCGAAACATTAGCTGCCTGCAATGGCTAAGTGGTCAGCGGAAATCGCACGTCTTCACGATGATAACGTCACGGTGCAGGTCGCGGATATCATGGCGGGCCTTCGGCGCATGGTTGCGTGGATCGGTAGGCAATGCGCCGCGGTGGAGTTCGTAGCCGCGCCCGTGCGGCAGGGAAAACGCGTCCTAGCACACCACGGATGCACGCTCTGCCAACATGTCGGTCAAGGCGGCGGGTCAGGCCGTCGCGTGGGAGCGACAGCGGGTGGTGGTGCGGGACAGCGCGTCGGGATAGCGGACGAATAGCCGCGCCATCTCGACCATTGTCGTCACGTGGCGGTCGGCAGGGTCAGGGCCGGATAGGCGCGGTCGCCAAAGACGTCGTGCATGGGGCGCAGGCGCAGGGTGCAGGCGCCATATGCCAAGTCGGGGACCAGCGCCGCCCACAGTCCCTCGGCGTGGTCTGCCGCATTGGCCTAGTCCAAGTGACACGCCTTCTTCCCGTCCGCGCCGTGCCCAGGGAGCAGGTGGCACAGGCTGCCGTGGCCCGCGCGGTCCATCGGATAGAGCAGCATCGACATGGCGCAGCGCAGGTCCGGACGACAGCCGACAATCAGCCGGATCACCGTGTCGTTGGACACTTCGAACGCGCGGACGATGCCGGCCAGGCTGTTGCGGTCCGTGACGGCCGGCGCGCGCAGGGCCATCAGCGCCGGGGTGGGGAACGGCGTGAACGGAGGACGTGCCGTGCAGGAACGGGGAATACGCCGTCAACTGCAGCTAAACATGCCTTATCCGAAGACCCCGTGCAGAAACCAGTTGTGGGAGCCGGTGGTCATGTCCTCTCCATCACCCTGGCGAAAGATCCAGAACCGCCGGCCTGCCTGATCCTCGATACGGAAATAGTCGCGCACGGCGCGGGTCTCGGCGTCGCGTTTCCACCATTCGCCAAAGATGCGTTCCGGCCCGTCGGCGCCCTCGACGTCGTGGCGGCCGCCGCGCCAGACGATCCACCGGGGGGGATGGTCGGGCAGCAGGGCCATGGTGTCGATCGGTTCGGGTCGCGCCAGCAGGCGCGACGGGCGGGGCCAGTGGTCGGGCCAGCCCGCGGCGATCACGCTCAGCGGCGGCACGCGGACGACCGATCGTTCGGGCACGTCGCTGGCCACCGGCGCCAGGCGATAGACGGCCCGCGCGCCCACGCGGTTCGTCAAGCTGTCGATCAGGCTGGACATGTCGGGGGCGGCAGGTTCCAGCAGGCTGGCGGTCTGGCGCGGGGCCAGGGGTTCGGCAAGGGTGGCGGTCAGGGACATGATCTCGATCCCGAAGCCCGGATCGATGGTGGGGATCCTGTCGCACAGCAGCCGCACCAGACGCGCCGGATCGCGAAGCGGTGCGGCCAGGCCCACGCGAACGGGCTGGGCGCGGTTGTCCACGCGCCAGCAGATCAGGTCCAGCCGCCGCGCGCCGAGGCCGCGCGCCTCCAGCTGGCGGCACAGGTCGCGGACCAGCTTGTCGATATAGCGGGCGATGGTTTCAGCCGCGCCGATCGGTTCGGCGAAGACGCGGCGTGCGGTTACCAGATCGTCGGGGCGCAGCGGGTCTATGGGTTCGCCCACGGCGCCCAGGGCCTGGTCCAGGCGGCGGATCACCTGCGGCCCGAACCGGCGGGTCAGCGGCGCGCGGGGCACCGCGAGCAGGTCGCCGATGGTCGCGAACCCCAGATCCTGCAGCCCGCCGACGGTGGCAGGGGGAAGGCGCAGCGCTGTCAGAGGCAGGGGCGCCAGCGCGGCCTGCGTGTCGCCCGGCGCGACGATGGACAGGGCTGCACCATGGCGGGCCAGCGCATGGGCCGCGCCCCAGCTGTCGGCCATGGCCAGCCGCGCAACGATGCCCGACAGGGTCAGCCGGCCCAGGATCGCCTGCAGCATCGCGTCCTCTCCGCCATGCAGGTGGTCGGTGCCGGTCGCGTCGATCACCACCCCGTCGGGCGGATCGACCGCGACGATGGGCGCGAAACGCTGCATCAACCACAGGGCCAGCCGTTCCAGTGCCGCCATGTCGGCATCCGGATCGGCCCGTTCGACGCGCAGGTCGGGGACCATCGCCTGCGCCTTACTGACCGGCATGCCGGGCCGCAGGCCAAGCGCCAGCGCACCGTCGCAGGCGGCGGTGACCACGCGGCGGCTGCCCGCCCGGCCCGACAGGATCAGCGGTGCGCTATCCGAAGGCGTATCGCCCACCCGCCGCAGCCGGTCGATCGGCCACATCGGCAGGCAGACCGAGATGACCCGTGCCATCGCATGCCTCCACTTCCAGATCGAAGGTCTCGCCCGCCCGCGCGCGCATCAGCTCGACCAGCCACAGCGCGCGGCCAAGCCCCGGCACCGGCAGCGCGGCCGAAGGGCGTTCCGACACGCGCCAGCGCGTCATCGCCGCGGTGGGCTGGCCGAACTCGTCGGCATCCGCCAGCCACCGCCAGCGGCGCAGCGCGATGCCCGTGGTGCCGGAGTTCTTGGCCGCCAGGTGCAGCCTGCGCGAGGCGGTCATGGACAGGCGCCCGATCTCGGCCACCACCGCGGCCAGGCCGCCATGGCGCAACCCCTCCTCCATGCAGGCCAGCACGGATGTCTCGTCCCCGGCCTCGACATGGATGACCCGGTCGGGGGCCAGTCCCGACTGCGCCAGGCCCGGCGCGAACAGGTCCGCGCGCGTCACGCACCACAGGACCTGACCCGGCAGGCGCGCGGCGATGCCGGCGGCGAAACAGGCGGCGGCGGCCCCGTCATCGGTTCCCGCGCCGCTGCCTGCGACCTCGTGCAGGCAGCCAAGGGCCAGCCCGCCCTGGGGCAGGCGCCGGTCCAGCTCGGGCAGACCGAAGGGCAGCACCGCATGGTCCTGCACCTTGCCCTCAAGGTGGGAAATGCGGCTGCGAAGCGCGGAAAGCGTGGCGGAGGAGGCAGACATGGGGGTTACCGGAACAGGACTGTAAGTTCCTGTTTTGTTCTTTTCGACGCCGAAAGTCAACGCATCAGCCACCCGCCAGCCGCTTCGGTCCTGAATCAAGGGCGGGGGCGTCCGGCAAAGCAGCGCGCGGCGCTGATTTACCGGGACCTGCGGCCGCGATGGTCGCGGCCGCAGGATTTGTCGGTCAGTGGGCTGCGGCCAGTCCCTCGTTCCGGTTGAACCGGATCGACGACCACAGAGAGATACCGATCAGCGTCGCGCCACCCAGTCCGGTGATGACCTCGGGGATGTGGACCAGGGCCTGGGCGAACATCACCACCGACAGCGCGATGATGGCGTAGAAGGCGCCGTGTTCCAGATAGCGGTATTCCGACAAGGTGCTGTTCTCGACCAGCATGATGGTCATCGAACGCACGTACATCGCGCCGATGCCCAGGCCGATCGCGATCACGAACAGGTTCTGGCTGAGCGCAAAGGCACCGATCACGCCGTCAAAGCTGAAGGACGCGTCCAGAACCTCTAGGTACAGGAACGCGCCCAGGCCCCCCTTGGCGGCGCCATGCAGGGTCTCCTGGGTGCTGTCCAGCAGCCCGCCCAGAACCTCGACCAGCAGGAAGGTCATCAGACCCCAGATCGCAGCGGTGAAGAAGGTCGTGCGTTCCGCGCCTTCCAACAGGTGCGAGAAGCCCAGCACGAACAGCAGCACCACCGCGACCTCGACGCCGCGGATCGAGGCGTACTTGGCCATGTGGCGTTCGACCCACCCGACCCAGTGCACGTCCTTTTCGTGATCGAAGAAGAAGCTGAGGCCGACCATCATCAGGAACGTGCCCCCGAGGCGGCGATGGGCAGATGCGCGTCATGCATGATGCGGGCGTATTCGTCGGGCTGGCTGGCGGCCAGGACCAGCGCCTGCCACGGGCCGATGCCCGCCGCGACCACCACGATCAGCAGCGGGAACACGATCCGCATGCCAAAGACGGCGATCAGGATGCCCCAGGTCAGGAAGCGGCGCTGCCAGACGGGCTGCATGTCCTTGAGCTTGTTGGCGTTCACGATGGCGTTGTCGAAGGACAACGAGATCTCCAGCACCGCCAAGACGGCGACGATGAACAGGATCGACAGCATGCCCCCAAGCGTGCCTGTCGTCTGCCATCCCAGCACCGCGCCCAGGAGCAGGCCCAGGAAGGTGACGATGATCGCCCATTTCAGATAGGAAAGGACCGGGCGCTTTTGCGCGGCGGAAAGAATGTCCTGTGACATGAGGAAAGAGTCCAGGCGGTGGATCTGAATACAGGTGCCGACATCACGAAAGCGCCGCCACTTTCGTCAGAGGGGCCCGGACACCGCTCGATGCGTTCACGACGCCCCGCGACCGTGGGTCCGCCGGGAAGATTCGGCAAGTCTTTCGTTCAGATATTCCCGCGGATGGGCGCCCTTCCGCGTGTCCTAGTGGTTGTGGCGCGGCAGGGTCCGGGCGATGGCGGTGAAATCCTCGGCCCCGCGGATCGTCGCGCCCTCATCCATCTGGGTGACGGTGTCGCGATAGATGCGCTGCCACGGCGTGGCGGACGGGGGGACCGGGGGCAGGCCTTCGGCGCGGCGGCGGGCGATCTCGGCGTCGTCGACCAGCATGTCGCAGCGGCCCGCGGTCAGGTCGATACGGATGCGGTCGCCGGTGCGCAGGAAGGCCAGCCCGCCCCCCGCCGCACTTTCCGGCGCGGCGTTCAGAATGGACGGGCTGTCGGCCGTGCCCGACTGCCGCCCGTCGCCGATGGTCGGCAGGCTGCGGATGCCTTCGCGCAGCAGGCGATCGGGCGGCTGCATGTTCACGACCTCGGCCGATCCGGGCCAGCCAAGCGGGCCCGCGCCCCGGATGACCAGGATCGACCCTGCGTCGATGGGCAGGGCCGGGTCGTTGATGCGCGCGTGGTAATCAGCCGACCCGTCAAAGACGAAGGCCGTGCCCTCGAACACCCCCTCGTGCCCCGGGCGGCTGAGGAAGCGGGCGCGGAAATCGTCCGAGATGACGCTGGTCTTCATGATCGCGAAATCGAACAGGTTGCCGCGCAGCACCAGGAACCCCGCCCGCGCCATCAATGGAGCGTCAAAGGGCCGGATCACCTCGCGGTCGGTGGCCTCGCGGCCCTCGAGGTTCCGGGCCATGCTGTGCCCGGTGACGGTGGGACAGTCGCCATCCAGCAGCCCCCCCTGCAAAAGCTCGCACATGATCGCGGGCACGCCGCCCGCGCGGTGGAACCGCTCTCCCAGATAGGCGCCGGCGGGCTGGACATTGGCCAGCAGCGGCACGTCATAGCCATGCACCTGCCAGTCCGACGCGTCGATGGTCACGCCCGCATGTTTCGCCATCGCCGTCAGATGCGGCTGTGCGTTGGTCGATCCGCCGATGGCGGAGTTGACGCGGATCGCGTTCAGGAAGGCGGCGCGCGTCAGGATTCGGGACGGACGCAGATCCTCGTGCACCAGGGCCACGGCGCGCAGGCCGGTGCGATAGGCGATCTGGCCGCGTTCCCGATAGGCTGCGGGGATGGCGGCGCAGCCGGTCAGGGACATGCCAAGCGCCTCGGCCATCGCGTTCATGGTCGAGGCGGTGCCCATCGTGTTGCAATGCCCGATCGACGGCGCGCTGTCCAAGGCGGCCTCCAGGAATTCGTCGCGGGTGATCTCTCCGGCGGCATAGCGGCGGCGCGATTGCCAGATGACGGTGCCCGAGCCCACCAGCTTGCCGTCGTGCCAGCCGTCCAGCATCGGCCCGCCCGACAGCACGATGGCCGGAATGTCGACGGTGGCGGCCGCCATGATCGCCGATGGCGTGGTCTTGTCGCAGCCCGTCGTCAGCACGACCCCGTCGAACGGGTAACCGTACAGCAGCTCGACCAGGCCCAGATAGGCCAGGTTGCGGTCCAGGCCCGCGGTCGGACGCTTGCAGTTCTCGAACAGGGGGTGGCTGGGAAACTCTATCGCGATGCCGCCCGCGTCGCGGATGCCGTCGCGCACCCGGCGCGCCAGGTCCAGGTGATGGCGGTTGCACGGGTTCAGGTCGCTGCCCGACTGCGCGATCCCGATGATGGGCCGACCCGACCGCAGTTCTTCGGGCGTGGTGCCGAAGTTCATGAACCGCTCCAGGTACAGGGCGGTCATGTCGGCGTGGTCGGGATTGTCGAACCAGTCCTGAGAGCGCAGGCGGCACGGCGCGACGCCGGTCATCCGTCGGCCTTTCCGGGCCGGTCGGCCGGCATTCCGGCGGTATTCGTGATCGGACTGTCCATGCATCCCCCGACAGATCGCGGCTGGCATTCGGGCGCAGCCGTATTAGTATGGTTGTCTGACAACATAACAGCATGGTGCAAGGGGGCAAGCCCGTGGATCGGACAATGCAGGACAGACTGACCGCGCAACTGGGAGAGATGGTCCTGACCGGGGACGCCGTCCTGCCCTATTGCCGCGACTGGATCGGCGACGTCCAATCCAGCGCGCTGGCCGTGCTGCGCCCGCGCACTACGGCGCAGGTGCAGGATTGTGTCCGGGTGGCCGCCGCCCTTGGCCTGGGGATCGTTCCGCAGGGCGGCAACACCGGGCTGGTCCTGGGGGCGATGCCTGATGCCCCCGACCGGCAGGTCGTGGTGTCGCTGGAACGGATGACCGCCATTCGCAACCTTGCCCCCAATGATTTCGCCATCGAGGTCGAGGCGGGTGCGATCCTTCAGGACATCAAGGATGCCGCAGCACAGGTTGGCCTGTATTTCCCCCTGTCCCTTGGGGCGCAGGGCAGCTGCCGGATCGGCGGAAACGTCTCGACCAATGCGGGCGGCATCAACGTGCTGCGATACGGCATGACCCGCGAGCTGGTCCTGGGGCTGGAGGTGGTCCTGCCGAACGGATCGCTGTTCGCGGGCCTGTCCAGTCTGCGCAAGGACAACCGCGGCATCGACCTGAAACAGCTGTTCATCGGCGCCGAGGGCACGCTTGGCATCGTGACCGCCGTCACGCTGAAGCTGGTGCCTGCCCCGACCGCGATCGCCACCGCGCTCGTGGCGCTGGACGATCTGGAGGGTGCCATCGCGCTGTATCGCCACGCGCGGCGGGACTGCTGCGATCTGCTGTCGGCCTTTGAATTCATGCCGCCGCTGGCCTTCACGCTGGCGCGCGAGGCGATGCCCGACCTGCCGCTGCCGATGGACCCCGGACACCCGGCCTATGCGCTGATCGAGATGTCGGGGTCGGGGCTGGTCGATGTGGACGACCTGATGGCGCGGTTCCTGGAACGCGCGCTGGAGGGCAGGTTGGCGCGCGACGGCGTGGTCGCGCAATCGCGGGCGCAGGCGGCGAACCTGTGGGCGATCCGCGAGGGGATGAACCTGGGCCAGGTCCAGCGCGGACGGCACCTGCGCACCGACATCTCGGTCCCGCTGTCGCAGCTGGCGACCTTCGTGTCGGAGGCCGAGGCCGCGGTTGCCGACGTGCTGCCCGGCGCGGTCTGCGTGTCCTATGGCCATGTCGGCGACGGGAACGTGCATCTGAACGTGCTGCCGGGGCCGGGGGCCGATGCCGACATCCAGATCGCGCGGGCCAAGACGGCCATCGACGCGGCGCTGGACCGCCATGCCGGATCCATCAGCGCCGAACACGGGATCGGCCGCCTGAAACGCGCTGCGTTCGAGGCGCGCCTGCCGCCGGCGCAGGCCCGGCTGCTGCAGGCCATCCGGCAGGCCGTGGACCCGGAGGGCATCATGAATCCGGGTTGTCAGATCACCCCGCGACCTGCCACATCCGGGTCAGTCCAAGGAGCCTGACCATGACCGCCGACCCGTCCCCGATCGCCCGTACCCAGCACCTGCCGTCCCGGATCGCGGCCCATATGGCCGCGCGCATCCAGCAGGGCGGGCTGAAGCCCGGCGACAAGCTGCCGACCGAGGCGGCGATGTCGCGGGATTTCGGCGTCAGCCGCACCGTCATCCGCGAGGCCATCGCGCAGCTGCGCAACGAGGGCATGATCGAGACGCGCCAGGCGTCGGGGCCTTCGTGATCGACCGCCCGCTGCGCCACATCCGGCTGGACGACCAGGGCGACATGGACAGCCACGGCTTTCGCGACCTGTTCCAGCTGCGCGTCCCGCTGGAGATCGAGGCGGCGGGCCTTGCCGCCACCCATCACCGCCCCGAACACCTGGCCGCGATGGACGAGGCGCTGCGGCGGATGGCCGACGCCGTCACCCGCCCCGCGGACGAGGCAGGCGACGCGGTCCATGCCGACCTGGACCTGCACCGGGCCATCGCCGCGGCCACGGGCAACGACTATTTCGTGCAGTTCATCGGGGCGGTGTCGGACCGCATCCTGCAGACGATCATCGCCTCGCGTCAGGCGAACCGGGTCGACCTGATCGCCCCGGCGGTCGGCGCCGAACATGCGGCGCTGCGCGAGGCCATCGCCGCGCGCGACCCGGTCCGCGCCCGCGCCGCGATGCGCGCGCATATGGAAGGGTCGGCGGCCCGCATCTCTCTGCGACTGGCATTCTACAGCTGACGCCCCCTGCAAAATTCCGATGGACAGTGGACATGATACGCTTTTAAGGTCCTGTCATCTGGTTGTCTGACATCTGGAGGCTGCGTTCGCGCAGAGATGTCGGCAAAGCTTGGGGGGACGCGGTGTGACATCGCAACTGGCCTTGTCCGCGTCGGCGCTGTTGCCCGACGATGCCGCGCGCGCGCGCCTTGTGGGCCGCGTCTGGTCGACGGCGCAGGGCGGCCCCTGCCCGGTGGTGATCCGCGACGGGCATGTGTTCGACGTGTCGCAGACCGCGGCCACGATGTCCGCGCTGCTGGACCGTGCCGACCTGGCACAGGTCGTGACCGGCCGCGACCACCCCGACCTGGGACCGCTGGACGGGTTTCTGGACGGCAGCCTGGGCAGGCTGCTGGCGCCGGTCGACCTGCAGGCGGTCAAGGCCGCGGGCGTCACCTTTGCCGGCAGCATGGTCGAGCGGGTGATCGAGGAGCAGGCCCGCGGCGACAGCGCGCGCGCCGCCGACATCCGGGCCCGGCTGGAACCGGTGATCGGCGCCAGCCTGCGCGACGTGCGCGCCGGGTCCGCCAAGGCGGCCGAGGTCAAGGCGCTGCTGCAGGACATGGGCCTGTGGTCGCAATACCTGGAGGTCGGGATCGGCCCCGACGCCGAGATATTCACCAAGGCCCAGCCCATGTCCGCCGTCGGCTGCGGCGATCTGGTGGGCATCCATCCCATCTCGGACTGGAACAATCCCGAACCCGAGGTCGTGCTGGCCATCCGTGCGGACGGGACCATCGTCGGGGCGACGCTTGGCAACGACGTGAACCTGCGCGATGTCGAGGGGCGGTCCGCGCTGCTGCTGGGCAAGGCCAAGGACAACAACGCCTCCTGCGCGATCGGGCCGTTCATCCGCCTGCTGGACAACGACTTCACCATGACCGACCTGGAAACGGCGACGGTGTCGCTGCGCGTCGAGGGCCGCGACGGTTTCGTCATGGAGGGCGAGAGCCGGATGGCCGCGATCAGCCGCCCCCCCGCGGACCTGGCGGCCCAGCTTGTGAACCGGTCGCATCAGTATCCCGATGGCGCGGTGCTGTTTCTGGGCACCATGTTCGCCCCCGTCAAGGACCGGCACGGACCGGGGCAGGGGTTCACCCATGACATCGGCGACCGGGTCGAGATCGCATCACCCCGCCTTGGGCGGCTGGTCAACTGGGTCGAGCGGACCGACCGCTGCCCGGAATGGGACTTCGGCACGACCGCGCTGATCCGCAACCTGGCCGCGCGCGGCCTGTCGGGGCAGGTGTGACCGTGCAGCGCCTGTCCGGCCTGATCCTGCGGCTTCTGGACATCATCCTGGCGTTGCTGCTGGCGGCGATGGCGATGATGGTCTTTGTGAACGTCGTCATGCGCTATACGATGAACAGCGGCCTGCCCCTGTCCGACGAGCTGTCGCGGTTCGCCTTTGTCTGGCTGACCTTCATCGGCGCGGTCGTGGTCCACCACCACCGCCAGCACATGGGGATGGAGACCGCGGTCGCCCTGTTCGGCCGCCGCGGCCGGATGGTGCTGATGGGGGTGTCGGACCTGGCGATCCTAGGCTGCGCGGGCATCCTGATGCACGGCACCTGGAAACAGCTGCCCATCAACGCCAGCATGAGCGCGCCCGTCTCGGGCCTGTCGATGGCCTGGGTCTATGGCATCGGGCTGTTCACCGGGGCGGGCATCATCCTGATCACGCTGGAACGGCTGGCGCGCCTGTTCACGGGCCGCATGACGGATGCCGAACTGGCCCGGTTCGGCGGAGAGATGGACGACGCCCCCGGTCAAGGACATCGCGAATGACGCTGCTGGTCTTCATCGCGTCGCTGATCGGCGCCATGGTCGTGGGCATCCCCGTGGCCTTCGCGCTGATCGTCACGGGCGTCGTGCTGATGACGTATATGGGGATGTTCAACACCCAGATCATCGCGCAGAACATGCTGATCGGCGCGGACACGTTCACCCTGCTGGCCATCCCCTTCTTCATCCTGGCCGGAGAGCTGATGAACGCCGGCGGCCTGTCGCGCCGGATCATCGATTTCGCGATCACCTTCGTGGGCCACATCCGCGGCGGGCTGGGCCTGGTGGCGATCATCGCGGCGGTGATCATGGCCTCGATCTCGGGGTCGGCGGCGGCGGATTCGGCGGCGCTGGCGGCGATCCTGATCCCGATGATGGCGCGGGCGGGCTATAACGTGCCGCGGTCGGCGGGGCTGATCGCGGCGGGGGGCGTCATCGCGCCGGTCATCCCGCCGTCGATGGCGTTCATCATCTTTGGCGTGGCGGCAAACGTGTCGATCAGCCAGCTGTTCATGGCCGGGATCGTGCCGGGGCTGCTGATGGGGATCTCGCTGGTCATCACCTGGCTGATCGTCGCGGGCAAGGACAACGTGGCCACCCTGCCCCGCGCGCCCTGGTCCGAACGCCGCGCGGCGATCGGGCGGGCGGTCTGGGCGCTTGGCATGCCGATCATCATCCTGGGCGGCATCCGCATGGGCGTCGTGACACCCACCGAGGCCGCCGTCATCGCCGCCTTCTATGCGCTGTTCGTGGGCATGGTGGTCTATCGCGAGCTGCGGATCGCGGACCTGCCCGGCGTGCTGATTTCCGCGGCGCGGACGACGGCCGCGATCATGTTCCTGGTCTGCGCGGCGCTGGTGTCGGCCTGGCTGATCACCGCCGCCAACATCCCCGGAGAGCTGGCCCGCTGGATCGCCCCGCTGATCGAGAACCCGCGCCTGCTGATGCTGGTCATCATGGTCCTGATCCTGGTCGTGGGCACCGCGCTGGACCTGACCCCCACGATCCTGATCCTGACCCCGGTCCTGATGCCCATCGTCAAGCAGGCCGGAATCGATCCGGTCTATTTCGGGGTCATGTTCGTCATGAACTGCTGCATCGGGCTGCTGACGCCGCCGGTGGGCGTCGTGCTGAACGTCGTCAGCGGCGTCGGGCGCGTGCCCCTGGGCAAGGTCATCCGCGGGGTCTGGCCGTTCATTCTGGCACAGCTGGCCGTGATCCTGCTGCTGGTCGCGTTCCCCGGCATCGTCATCGTGCCGGCCCGCTGGTTTCACTGACACCACGTCAAACGGGAGGAAGACATGACACAGACCCTTTGGAAGGCCGCGCTGTGCGCGACGACCGCACTGGCCCTGGCGGCACCCGCCATGGCCCAGTTCCAGGACCGCACGTTCCGCGTCTCGAACGGCATCAACGAGGATCACCCGGTCGCCACCGGCATGGCCGCGATGCAGGAATGCCTGGACGAACAGACCGGGGGCACCATGCAGATGCAGGGGTTCTGGGGCGGCGCGCTTGGCGGCGACCTGCAGGCGACGCAGGCGGTCCGGTCCGGCCTGCAGGAGGCCGTGGTCACCTCGTCATCGCCGCTGGTCGGGCTGGTGCCCGCCCTGGGCGTGTTCGACCTGCCCTTTCTGTTCCGCACCCCCGAGGAGGCCTATGCCGTCATGGACGGCGAATTTGGCCAGACGCTGAACGGCCTTCTGGACAAGGTCGGGCTGGTCAACCTGGGCTATTGGGAAAACGGCTTTCGCAACATGTCGAACTCGCAGCGTCCCATCGAGACCTGGGAGGATTTCGAGGGCATGAAGGTCCGGGTGATGCAGAACAACATCTTCCTGGACACGTTCTCGAACTTCGGCGCGAACGCGACGCCGATGTCGTTCGGAGAGGTGTTTTCCGCCTTGGAGACCAAGGCGATCGACGCCCAGGAAAACCCCTATGTGACCATCGACACCTCGCGCTTCTACGAGGTTCAGTCCTATATTAGCGAGACGCGGCACGCCTACACGCCGTTCCTGTTCCTGTTCTCCAAGGCGATCTTCAACAGCTATTCCCCCGAGGAACAGCAGGCGCTGCGCGATTGCACCATCGTCGGGCGCGATGTCGAACGCAGCGCCATCCAGGAGCTGAACCTGCAATCGCTGGCCAAGATGGAGGAGGCCGGCCTGCAGTTCAACACGCTCAGCACCGCCGCGCAGGAGGAGATGCTGGAGAAATCGCAGGTCGTCTATGACACCCACCGCGCCGCCATCGGAGAAGAGATCGTGGACCAGGTCCAGCAGATCCTGTCCGACATGCGCGGCCAATAGGGCACGGGGGGCCGCGTCGGGTGACCGCGCGGCCCTGGTTCGGCATGGGGCGGACGATCAGCGCGAATGCGGCCGGGGCGTTGCTGATGCTGGCCGGGATGGCAGCCTTTGCCGCCAATGACGCGATCGGCAAGTGGCTGGTTGCGGATTACGGCGTGGCGCAGGTGATCGTGCTGCGATCCGTGGCGGCGCTGGTGCTGATGGTGCCGCTGATCCTGCGGGGCGGGCGGGTGCTGGCCCGCATCCGTGCCGCACCCCGTCCCGGCCTGCAGGCCCTGCGCGCCATCGCCGCCACGGCCGAGGTCTTCTGTTTCTATCTTGCGGTCTTTCACATGCCCCTGGCGGACGTGATGGCCTTCTGGATGGCCGCACCGATCTATGTGGTGGCGATCTCGCCGCTGATCCTGGGGGAACGGGTCGGCGGTCGCACCTGGGCGGCGGTGGCGGTCGGGTTCCTGGGGGTGCTGGTCCTGCTGGCGCCGTCGCTGCAGGTGTCGGGGCCGGGGGTGATCTTTGCCCTGCTGGGCACGGCGGCCTTTGCGGCGATCATGATCCTGGGGCGGTCGCTGCGCGCGACGCCGGATCGCGACCTGGTGCTGTTCCAGCTGATCGCGGCGCTGATCGGGGGGCTGATCGTGGCGCCGTTCGACTGGCAACCCATCCGGGGCGCGTCCGACCTGTCGCTGTTGTTCCTGCTGGGTATCGTGGCCACCGCGGCGCATATGCTGGTGACCCGCGCGCTGAAGCTGGCGGATGCCGCGGTCGTGGCGCCGCTGCAATATTCGCTGCTGGTCTGGGGGGTTCTGTTCGGATTTCTGGTCTTTGGTGACGTGCCCGCCGGTGGCATGCTGGCGGGCGCGGCGCTGATCATCGGATCGGGCCTGATCGTGCTGCGCCGCAGGCGATGACCGCGCCCAAAACGGGCGCGGTCGCTCTATCAGGCGCTGCGGGTCTGGGCGTCGTGGCGGCCCTCTCCGAATTCCTCGATCAGCTTGGCGCAGAATGCCGGCAGGTCGTCGGGGTTGCGGCTGGTGACCAGACCGCTGTCGGTCATGACCTCCTTGTCGACCCAGGTGGCGCCGGCATTGGTGATGTCGGTCCTGAGGCTGGGATAGGACGTGATCGTCCGCCCCTTCAGCACCCCTGCCTCGATCAAGACCCACGGGGCGTGGCAGATCGCGCCGACCGGCTTGCCCTGCGCAAAGAAGTCATGGACGAAGGCCACGACATCCTTGTCCGCGCGCAGGGTGTCGGCACCCACGGTCCCGCCCGGAATGACCAGCCCGTCGAAATCATCGGCCGAAACCGATCCCACGGCGCTGTCGACCGGATGATCCGATCCCGGGTCGAGATCGCCGTTCACCGTCTTGGCCGTGCCGGTCTTGGTGCTGACCACGGTGACCGTCGCCCCTGCATCGCGCAGCGCCGCCAGGGGCTGGGCAAACTCCGGCTCTTCGGTGCCACGGGGGGAGATCAGGATGGCGATGTTCTTTCCGTCCAGTTTCATGGGACGTTCCTTTCAGCAGCAATTCGTTCGCGGGTGAAACGCAGGCCCCCGGGGGCGCGGTTCCTGCGCGCCGACCGGATGGCGCGCAAGCTGCGGGGCTGCCTGTAAACTTTCAGGACGCGCCCCGCGACAGGGCCAGGCTGGCCTGCAACGCCGCCAGATGGCTGAGGCCCTGGGGCATGTTGCCCAGCCATTCGCCGCTGTCCGGGTCGATCATCTCGGGCAAAATGCCCGGCGCGTCGCCGATGCGTGTGCGCAGCCCCGACATCAGGGCCTCCGCCTTGTCGCGCTGGTCCAGCAGGACACGCGCCTCGACCATCCAGAAGGAACAGGCCAGAAAGCACCCCTCCTCGGCGTCCATCCCGGTGTAGCGGTAATGCAGATGCCCGCCCGCGCCCAGCTGCGCATCGATCGCGTCCAGCGTGCTGCGCAACCGGTCGTGGCCGTCGTAATCGAACCGCACCGCCAGGATCAGCGCCGCGTCCAGCCGCGTGGTGCCGGGATGCATGACATAGGCGCCCATCCCCTTGTCCCAGCAATGCGCGTCGATCCAGGCGGCGATGCGGGCGCGCTCGCGGCTCCAGCGATCGCGGCAGGTGGTGGGCAGTTGGCCTGCATCGGCCAGTTCGACCGCGCGGTTCAGGGCCTGCCAGCAGCTGATCTTGGACATCGTGTAATGCTCCAGCTCGGGCAATTCCCAGATGCCGCTGTCCTTCTGCTTCCAGCGGTCGGCGCATTCATCGGCCAGGTGCGACAGGGTCTCGGCGCTGCGGGCGTCGATCAGGCCGCCCGCGCGGACGAATGCCGACACCGTCTCGAAGATGTCGCCATAGATGCCGTGCTGATGCTGGCGCGCCGCGCGGTTGCCCGACAGGACCGGGCGCGATCCGCGATAGCCGGGAACGGGGATCTCCTCCATGTCCTCCTCGACGCCGCCGTCCAGCGAAAAGCAGACCTTGGCGCCATGCGCGCACAGCTGGTTCAGCAGCCAGGTCAGCGCGGCCTTGGCCTCGGCCATGATCCCCAGATGCAGGAAGGATTCGATGACGTAGCCCGCGTCCCGCACCCAGGCAAAGCGATAGTCATAGTTCTTGTCGCCCCCGATCCGTTCGGGCAGCGAGGTCGTCGCCGCCGCCGCGATCGCCCCACTGGGTGCATAAAGCAGCAGCTTCAGCGCCAGCGCCTGCCGCAACAGGAAGTCGCGGTCGGGCAGGTCCCGCGCGATCAGCGCGCACCAGTCGCGCCATTCCTGGTCGGACAGATCGATGCGGGCGTCGATATCGGCCAAGGGCGGCACGACCATCGGCTCGTTCGCGCCGGCGACGATGGCGATGACCTCGGACTGGCCTTCGGTCAGGCACAGCTGCGCCTCGACCCGGTCGTCGCCGCGATGGTCGATCCGCAGCTGTTCGCCGTGCAGGAACAGGCCCAGCACCGATCCGACATGGAACGTCTCGTACGGGCCGCGCTTGGCCATATAGGGGCTGCGCTTGCCCGACCGGTGCCCCAGCTGCAGGACGATGTCGAACCCCATCCGCCCTTCCAGCACCTGGATGCGCCGTGCCAACTCCGCCCAAGGCAGGCGCCCCGCGGTAGAACTGTTCAGGCTTTCGGTCAACACCGCCACGCCGTCATCGGTCTGAAACCGCGTCTCAAGCACGTTGCTGTCGGGGCGATAGCGGCGGGTGGCGGTGAACGCCCCCTGCGGGGTGATCGTGAAATGGCCGCCCTGTGCGCCATTCTCCAACGGGTCGTGGCCGGTCAGCAGGCGATCGAACAGCGGCGGGCTGTCCATGTTCGGCACGCACCACCAGTCGATGCCCCCGTCCGCACCCGACAACGCCGCGCCTCGGCCGTCGCCAAGGGCCGCATAGTCCGACAACGGCAGATAGCCCGCAGCGTCGCGCGGCATCAGGCCCCCTGCCCCAGATTGATCGACAGTCCGCCATCGATGAAGAAGCTTTGCCCGGTCACATAGCCCGCCGCGTCCGACGCCAGAAAGGCGATCAGGTCCGCGACCTCGTGCGGCTCTCCGGCGCGGCCAAGCGGGATGTTCTTTTCCATCTTCCGGCGCAGGTCGGCATCGTCCTTGGCCGCCTGATTGATCGGGGTCAGGATCATGCCGGGCGCCACGTTGTTCACGGTGATCGCGTCGCCTGCCAGTTCCAGCGCCAGCGTCCTGGTCAGCATCCGCAGCCCGCCCTTGGCCGCGTCATAGGCTGCCGATCCGATGCGCGGCGTATCCTCGTGGATCGAGCTGACATTGATGATCCGACCGCCGTTGCCGGCCTTGATGGCGCGGGTGGCAAAGGCGCGGCACAGCATGAACGGGCCGGTCAGGTCCGTGGCGATCGTCTTCAGCCAGTCGTCATCCGTCATGCGCGATGCGGGCGTGCCGCTGGCGTCGATGCCCGCGTTGTTGATCAGCACGCGGGCGGCGATGCCCTGATCATCCAGATCCGCGAACAGCGCCTCGATCTCGTCCGGCACGCTCTGATCGCAATGCGCATAGCGCGCATGGCGCCCTGTTTCCTTGACCTTGGCGACCGTTTCCGCGGCACCGTCCTCGTCCGAACGATAGGTGATCAACAGGTCGTGCCCCGCCTTGGCCAGCGCTATGGCGGTGGCCCGTCCGATGCCGGAATCGGCGCCGGTCACGATGGCAAGGGGAGTGTGCAATTTGTCTGGCATGGAATTCGGGTCCGAATGGCTTTGGTTCGGGGGCCAACGCCCGTCTCTGAGCGTCGTTCCGCACCGCGGCAACCGGTCCCGATATTCCGGGTCACCGTCCGGCGTCAGCGCCGCAACGTATCCCCATCCAGCGCGGCAAGGAAATTGCCGATCTCGCGCATGCGGTTGGCGGTGTCCGTCACCTGATCATCCACGCCCAATTGCCACGCCAGATCGCGGCGGGAGGGGTCGTCGCTCAGCGCCTGCAACTTGTCGGCGTGATCCTCGACGGCCTTGATGCTGGCGGCCAGCCCCTCGTCGACAAGGTCCGATGCCTGCCGTCGCAGCGAGGCCGCGACTTCGGCCAAGCTGATTTCCGGGTGGTACTGCACGCCCCAGAAGACGCCGTTGCCGTGCCGGATCTCCGCCGCCTCGACCGGCGTGTCGGCGTTGCGGGCCAGCACCCGCGCCATGGGCGGCAGGGCGGTGACGACGCTGGAATGCATCGCGGGGGCGGTCCAGACGGGCGGGCGCCCGGCCAGCATCGGGTGACCCCTGCCGTCATCGGTGGTCATGATGTTGCGGGCCAGCGCCGCCTCGATGCCCGGCTGTCGCGGACCGGTCGTGCCACCGGCGGCCACCGCGGCGATCTGCAGCCCCGCGCAGGACCCGAAGGACGGCGTTCCGGAATCAAAGACAAGGCGCATGAACGACGCAGCCCTGCGAGTCTCGTCACTGTCATGATGCATCTGGATCGGCGAGCCGGGAAAGACGATGCCGTCGAACCGCCCCAGATCACGCAGCGACATCTGCGATCCGCCATCGACGCAAGAGATCGAATCGATCTCAAGATCGTCCCGCAAGACCTTGAGCGCAATGGCATAGCTTTCGTGGGATGCGGTATCGGCATAGCGGCGCCGTTCGGCACGTTGGTCCTTGGTCTCGCTGGCGACGACCAGAATGCGAAGGGGCACTGAAAAGTCCGATCAGAAGGGGAAGGTCAGCCACGAACGCGACGGGGCCCCGGTTGTTCACACACGAACGCGACAGGCCGGGTCAGGCTGCGGGCCGCCGTCGGGCCCGCAGCGCAATGTCATTCCAGATCCAGCTTGGCCTTCAGCGCGTCGATGCGGGTCGACGCCTCGGCCTTGCTGATGCTTTCGTCATAGGCGTCCGGCTGATGCGCCTGCTCGCTCAGCGTCTTGAGATACGAAGCCTGCGCGCCGGTCATCGGGTCGTCGCCGCTGACCCAGGTCGAGGGGTCTTTTTCAGCATTGTCGACGGGATTGGATTTCGGGTCGGTATCGTCCATGGGGAACAGCCTTTCATGTTTCAGCATGGTTAACGCGACAGCCATGTTCCGGTTCCGTTCCCGCCGCGACCGTGGCGTGCGACCGCAATGGGTTTGCGCACCGGGTCCGGGACGCCTATGCGCAGGGGACAGGACAGCCGCGGGGACGACGATGTTGAAGACGGACACCACCTCTCGGCTGAACGCCATCGGCGCGGGCTGGATGATCGTCGCCATGGCGGCCTTTGCGGTCGAGGATGCGCTAGTCAAGGCGGTGGCCGACCTGCTGCCCGTCGGACAGATCATGGTCCTGTTCGGTCTGGGCGGCGCGGCGATCTTTGCGGCCATCGCACGCGCGCAGGGCGATGCGCTGATGACGCCGGACGTACTGTCGCGGGCAATGCGCGTCCGGGTGTTCTTCGAGATCACGGGGCGGCTGTTCTATGTGCTGGCGCTGGCGCTGATCCCGCTGTCCACGGCGACCGTGATCCTGCAGGCGACGCCCCTGGTGGTGGTGGCCTGCGCCGCCCTGATCTTTGGCGAACGTGTGGGCTGGCGGCGGTGGACCGCCATCGCCCTGGGCCTGCTGGGCGTTCTGATCATCCTGCGTCCGGGGACCGAGGGGTTTTCGGCCCTGTCGCTGCTGGCGGTGATCGGGATGCTGGGCTTTGCGGGACGCGATCTGGCCAGCCGCGCGGCGCCGCGCAGCCTCAGCACCGCGATCCTGGGCCTGTACGGCTTTCTGGCCCTGGCCGCGGCCGGTCTGCTGTTTTCCCTGTGGCAGGGGCAAGGGTTCGTGATGCCCGATGCGCGCGCCGCCCTGCTGCTGTCGGCGACCGTCCTGATCGGCATCGGCGCCTATTCCTGCCTGATGAAGGCGATGCGCACCGGCGACGTGTCGGCCGTGACCCCGTTCCGTTACACGCGGCTGCTTTTCGGCGCGGCCCTGGGCATCGCGTTGTTCGACGAGACGCTGACGGTGGGAATGCTGATCGGGTCGGGCCTGATCGTGCTGTCCGGCCTGTTCATCCTGTGGCGCAGCAAGGCCAAGGCCCTCGCGATCTCGGTCGGTCCGGACGCAGGGCGATAGCCGACGGCCCCTCAACGACAGCGGCGGTCTTTGCCTGACCAACGGCTCCGATCGTGATACGGTTCGGCTCAAGACGCCCGGTCCGCATGGACCATGTCACCTGTGATCTGTCATCGGACTGGGCGAAGCGCGCGTTCTGCAGCCGATGCGGCAGCAACGGGTGGTCCCACGTCATTCCGCAGAACACGATGTCCATGGTGGCGGGCCTATTCCAGCCGACCGGCGACTTTGCCGTGGCCCAGCAGGTGTTTGTCGACGAACGTCGCCCTTTGGCTCAGCTGGCCGTGACGACAGTCGAAAAGACCGGCGCACAGGTGATTGCAGGGTTCCAGTCGGGCGATCAGGCCAGCTGACCGCGGCGCCGTCTGGCCGTTCAAGGCCCTTCATTCATCGTGCTGGGCCAGCCAGGCCTGCATCATCGCGATCTCGGTCTCCTGCGCGGCGATGACGTCCTGGGCCAGGGCGCGGACCTCGGGGTCGGTTCCGTGCTCCAGAACGATGCGGGCCATGTCGATGGCCGCCTGGTGGTGGGGGATCATGCCGCGCATGAAATCCACATCCGCATCACCGGTATAGTCGACGTCCATATCGGCGTGCATCCGGGTCATCGCCTCGCGATAGGCCGCCGTCGCGGGCGTATCGGCGGGCATCGCCATGTCCGCATGGCCCGAATGATCTGTCGCCTGCTGGGCCGCACCCGGCATGGCAAGCGCCAGGGTCGTCAGAAGGGCGGTGGCAAGGGTCTTCATGGCGGTGATCTCCATTCTGCGCAGGTCGATGCAGTGTCGCCGGCGGGGCGGCCGGGTCAAGGCGGCATGACGCGCCGATGCCCGGCCCTTGCCGACACAATCGGACACATCTGGTTTATTCCGCCGGTTCGCCGATTGCTTTGGGAATAATTCGGGTATCACGCACGTTGAGGACACGGCTTTGATCCGCGCGGGAAGGACTGAACTGATGCGACGCTTTATCATAACCACGATGCTGGCCGGCACGATGGCCCTGTCGGGCCAGGGTGCCATGGCGCAGAACGACCTGGGCGACATGGTCGGCACGATCGCCAAGACTCTGCTGGAACAGCAGCAGGCCGCGCAGGAAACGTCGCTGTGGCAGGGCGTGGTCGAGAACGGGTCCCCGGCGGCCTATCGGCAATACCTTGAGGCCTATCCGAACGGTCGCCATGCCCGCGAAGCCCGGCAGCGGCTGTCGAACCAGGGCGGGGCGCCCATCGCGGAAAACAACGCCGCCCGGGCGGAGGCCAATCTGGGCCTATCGCGATCCAGCCGGATGGCGATCCAGCGGCGGCTGGCGACGCTTGGCTTCTATCGGTCGGGGATCGACGGCGATTTCGGGTCGGGCACGCGACGGGCCATCGCCGCGTGGCAGGATTCCCGACAGCTTCCGGGCAACGGCTATCTGAACGCCAACCAGGCCCGCACGCTGCAGCAGGCGCCGCCGCGTCCGACCGACCCCCGCCGATCCGGCCTCGTCGGCAGCGCAGGCCGAACTGGACCTTGGCCTGTCGCGCAGCCGGCGCGTGCAGATCCAGCGCGACCTGATCGCGCTTGGCTATGACCCCAAGGGCGCGGACGGTCTGTTCGGCACCGGCACGCGCGAGGCGATCCGCATGTGGCAGCGCGACACCGGCGAGCGGGTGACCGGCTATGTCACCGCGGCCCAGCTGCGGTCGCTGCAAAGCGATGCCGCCGGCCGCGACCCGACCCCGACCGAAAACCGCGCGGCCGCCATCGACGAGGAGCTGCTGGGTCTGACCCGCGACGAACGCGTGGCGATCCAGCGCCAGCTGATCAGCCTGGGCTATCTGAACGGGCGCGCCGACGGGGCATTCGGCCCGTCGACCCGCAGCGCCATCGGCCGCTGGCAGGGCGACAACGGCATGGCGGACAGCCGCTATCTGACCGCCGAACAGGTCCGCACCCTGCGCCAGCAGGCGCGCATCTGACGGCAGCGGCCATGCGCGACGGGCACGGCCCCCGCGCATGGCGACCGGCAGGTCGGCCTGAAACACCCCGATTGCCCTGCGCTGACCCGGACCAACGGCGGGTTCCTGCTGAAAATGCGCGGGGATTCTTCCTTTGTCCGCCAGTTCGTGAAAGAGGAGGTTCAACAAAAGCGGCGCGGCACCGAATCGCGACCCGCCCCAGAGCAGGAGCAGCCTCGACGTGTCACAACGATACGCCCGGAACCGGCACGATCGCGCGCCGGCAACCGTAGCCGCCTTTCAGGTGCGCGGCCGATTCCTGACCGCGCTTGTTCTTCGCATCGATCGTGACAGCCCGGACGACGCCTTCTATGCCCAGCTGGACGAACAGCTGCGCACGACGCCGCAGTTCTTTGCCGGCGCGCCGATGGTGCTGGACCTGGCCAACGCCCCCGGCCTGCGCGAGGGCGACCGCATCGGCGACCTGCTGGCGCATCTGCGCAACCGCGAATTGCGGGTCTTTGGCGTGCAGAACGCGCATGGCATGGACGACGCGATGCTGGATCGGCACGGGCTGATCCCGGTCACCACGGGGCGCGACGCGCCGCTGCCGCGCAACGCCGCCGCGGCGTCCGGTGCCGCACCGGCCGCCGACGTGCCGCCCCCGGTCCAGAACAAGGTCATCCACGCGCCGGTCCGGTCCGGACAGCGGGTGGTGGCCGAACATGGCGACCTGACGATCATCGGGTCGGTCGCATCGGGCGCCGAACTGGTGGCGTCGGGCAATATCCATGTCTATGGCACCCTGCGCGGCCGCGCGATGGCCGGATGCCACGGGGACGAGGGCGCGCATATCTTTTGCCAGAACCTCAGCGCCGAACTGGTGGCCATCGCGGGCCTGTACCAGACCAGCGAGACGCTGGATGCGGCGGCCCTCCAACGCTGCACGCACATATATCTCAAGGATGAAAAACTTTGCATGGAGGTGATCGCATGACGACAGAACCCAAGACCAACCCGCCCCTTGGGCGGGTCATCGTGATCACGTCGGGCAAGGGCGGCGTGGGCAAGACGACGTCGTCGGCGGCCATCTCGGCCGCGCTGGCCAAGAAGGGCTTTCGCACCGTCGTCATCGATTTCGACGTGGGCCTGCGCAACCTGGACATGACGATGGGCTGCGAACGCCGGGTGGTGTTCGATTTCATCAACGTCATCCAGGGCGACGCCAAGCTGAAGCAGGCGCTGATCAAGGACAAGCGGGTCGACACGCTGTCGATTCTGCCCACGTCGCAGACCCGCGACAAGGACGCCCTGACCAAGGAGGGCGTCGAGAAGGTCCTGACCGAGCTGAAGGCCGATTTCGACTATATCGTCTGCGACAGCCCGGCGGGCATCGAGCATGGCGCCCAGATGGCGATGTATTTCGCCGACGAGGCCGTGGTCGTGACCAACCCCGAAGTGTCCTCGGTCCGCGACAGCGACCGCGTTCTGGGCCTGCTGAGCAGCCAGACCAAGCGCGCCGAGACCCAGGGCGCCGAGCCGATCAAGGCGCAGGTCCTGATCACCCGCTATGACCAGGAGCGTGTCGACCGCGGAGAGATGATGACCGTCGACGACGTGCTGGAAATCCTGGCCGTCCCCTTGCTGGGCGTCGTCCCCGAGAGCAAGGCGATCCTGAAGGCATCGAACGTCGGCACGCCCGTCACGCTGGACGGACCGTCCGCAGCGTCCCAGGCCTATAACGACGCGGTCAGCCGCCTGACCGGCACCCAGGTCGAGATGCGCATCCAGGGCGAACGCCGCCCCGGCCTGTTCCAGCGTCTGTTCGGGCGGGCGTCATGAACCTGTTCGGATTTGGCCGCAAGAAGCACCCGCCCGCGACGGCACAGACCGCCAAGGACCGCCTGCAGATCCTTCTGGCGCATGAACGCAGCAGCAGCGGTTCCGCCGAGGCGGATTACCTGCCGATGCTGCAGCGCGACATCGTCGCGGCGATCCGCAAGCACGTGCCGATCGGCGACAAGGATGTCGACGTCCGCATGGAGCGGGGCGACAACATGTCCAGCCTGGAAATCAACATCGACCTGCCCGCCGTCAAGGCGAACTGATCTGCTGGCCGGCCCCTGTCGGGGGCCGGCGACCGCGTCAGATCAGGCTTTCGGGGTGGATCGGGAACCGCTGCGGGCGGATGCCGGTCGCGTGCCAGACGGCATTGGCGATGGCGCCCACCGTTCCCGTGACCCCCAACTCTCCGACGCCCTTGATGCCAAGCGCGTTCACGAAGCTGTCGTCCTCGTGGACCGTCAGCGCCTCGATGAACGGGACATCGGCATTGACCGGGATGTGATACCCGGCAAGGTCGTTGTTGGTGAACCGCCCCGTGCGCGGGTCGTGCATCGCCTCTTCGTGCAGGGCAAAGCCCATGCCCCAGATCATCCCGCCCAACAGCTGGCTGCGCGCCAGATGCGGGTTCACGATGCGCCCGGCGGCAAAGGCCCCGACCAGCCGGCTGACGCGGATCTGGCCCAGATCCGGATCGACCAGAACCTCGGCAAAGACGCCGCCATGAGAGAACATGGCCCGTTCGGGTTCGCCCTCTCGGGCGCCCTTGCCCTCTCCGCGTAGCAGGTCCAGCCCGGCGCGGGCCAGGATATCCTCATAGGCCTCGCTGCGGCTGTCGTCGTCGTTGCGGTACAGGCGACCGCCGCGCGCGGTGACGCCCGCGTTGCCCGCCCCGAACAGCGGTGATCCGGGATCGTTCGTGGCGATGTCGGCCAGTTGCCGCACCGTATCGGCGCCCGCGTTGAACAGCGCGGTGCCCGCCGTGGCCGTGTGGCCCGACCCGCCCGCAACGCCCGCATCGGGCAGGTCCGAATGGCCCGACCGGAACTCCAGCCGGTCCACATCGATGCCCAATCCGTCGGCGGCGATCTGGGCCAGCGAAGTCCAGGCCCCCTGCCCCATATCCGCGGCCGAGGTTTCGACCACCGCACTGCCATCGGCGCGCAGGGTCGCATGAGCCGCCGCCTGGAACATCGGGCAGGGAAACTGCGCCGTGCCCATGCCCCAGCCCTTGAGCAGCCGCCCCTGGCGCATCTGCCGCGGCGCCAACGGGCGGTCCGCCCATCCGAACAGCTCTGCCGCCTGCGCATAGCATTCGCGCAGGGCCTTGGACGAGAACGCCATCCCCGTCGCCGGGTCGGTCTCGGCATAGTTCAGCAGCCGGAAGGCCAGCGGGTCCATGCCCATCGCGTGGGCGGCCTGGTCGATGGCGACCTCCAGCGCGGCCGACCCCGGCGCTCTCCGGGCGCGCGCATCGGTCCGGGCGTGCCGGTATCCGCGCGCACCGCGCTGTGGGTCGTGCGCATCGCGGTCGTGGCATAGACGCTGTGCGAGGCGTTCGACGCGCTTTCGATGAAATCGTCGAAGCTGGAGGCGACGGCCAGCGTGTGGTGATCCAGCGCCATGATGTGCCCCTGGTCGTCCAGGTCCAGCCGCAGCGTCTGGCGCGTGGCGGGACGGTGGCCGACCGGGCCGTACATCTGGTCGCGCCGCAAGGCCAGCTTGACGGGCCGGTCCAGGTCTCTGGCCGCCAGCACCACCATCAACTGCGCGCCGTACAGGATGGCCTTGGACCCGAAACCGCCGCCCAAGAACGGGCTGCGGATCACGATCTGTGCCGGATCGATGCCCAGATAGGCCGCAAAGCTTTGCTTGGCCAGGCCGATGGCCTGGTTCGGGGTGTCGATCTCCAGCCGGTCGCCGAACCACTGGGCGGTGATGGCATGGGGTTCCAAGGCGTTGTGGTACTGGGCCGCGGTCTCGATCACGGTCTCCAGGTGATGGGCGGCTCCTGCGCGCGCAGCGTCCATGTCGCCCGTCTCCAGCGATGGCGGGCGGCCGATGCTGACGGCTTCCGGGGCGTAAGGCGCATTGCCGTCCAGCCCGATCCGCGGCGGATCGGTGCGATATCGCGGGTTCAGCAGGCGCGCGCCCTCGGTGGCGGCCTCCAGCGTCTCGGCCACGACCAGCGCGATGGGCTGTCCGGCATAGCGGACGGTATCGTCCTGCAGCGCCTCGGTCCGCCAGGCAAAGCCGTGGATCTTGGTGTCGGGATGCACCGCCAGGGCTGGACGGTTCGCGGGGGTATAGACCCGGACCACGCCCGGATGCGCCATGGCCGCCGCCGTGTCCAGGTGTTCGACCGTGCCGCGCGCGATGCCCGCGACTGCGGTGACGGCGTACAGCACGCCCTCGGGGCGCAGATCGGCGGCATAGGGCGCCTGGCCCGTCACCTTCAGCACCCCGTCGCGCCGGGTCATCGGCTGTCCCGCGTTCGAGCCCAAGCGCACGTGCTGTTGACCGGTGGTCATGTCAGTCATGGAACTCTCCTTCGAAGACAGAGGCGGGCAGCGCGGGCATCCGGTCGGGTGTGCCCAAAGCTGCCAGCGTCAGCGCACGCACCGCGATGCGCTGTGCCAGCACGATCTTGGCGGCATTGTCGCCGGACGGCGCGGCACCCTGCAGGGCCAGCGCGGCGGCATGGGCAAAGGCGTCCACGGACGCGGCTGGCCGATCAGGGCGGCCTCGGCGGCATGGGCACGCCACGGACGGGCGGCCACGCCGCCAAGGGCCAGCCGGGCGGCCACGATCCGGCCATCCGCCACGTGAACCCCCGCCGCAGCCGAGACGATGGCAAAGGCATAGGACGTCCGCTCGCGCAGCTTCACATAGCGGGCGTGGCGGGCCATGCCGCCGGGATCGGGCAGGGTGACATCGGTGATCACCTCTCCGGCCGCCAGCGCGGGCGGCACGCCGACCGCATCGGGCAGCGGGTGGAATTCGGCCATCGGCACGCTGCGTGTCCCGGTGGGGCCCGCGATTTCGACCACCGCGTCGAAGGCCGCCAGCGCCACGCACAGGTCGGACGGATGCGTCGCGATGCAGGCGTCGGACCAGCCCAGGACCGCATGGTTGCGCGTCACGCCGCCGATCGCGGAACAGCCCGACCCGGCCACGCGGCGATTGCAGGGCGACAGGGGGTCCTGGAAATAGCTGCAGCGCGTGGCCTGCATCACGTTGCCGCCCGTGCTGGCGGCGTTGCGCAGCTGCGGGGATGCCCCGGACAGCAGCGCCTCGGCCACGGCGGGAAAGCGGGCCAGGATGCGCGGGTCGCGGGCCAGATCGGCATTACTGACCATCGCGCCGATGCGCAGGCCTCCGTCATGGTCCTTGATCCCGCGCAACGGAAGGCGGGTGATGTCGACCAGCCGCGACGGGGTGGCGACGCCGATCTTCATCAGGTCCAGCAGGTTCGTCCCGCCGGCCAGGATCGCGCCGTCTGCGCCGACCGCGGCCTCCAGCGTGTCGGCGCGGGTGTATTCGAACAGGTTCATGCCGCGTTCCCCTTCATCGTCCGGGTCGCGTCCAGCACGGCCTCGGTGATGCCGGCATAGGCGGCGCAGCGGCACAGGTTGCCGCTCATCCCCTCGCGGACGCGTTCGGGGTCCAGCCCGGCCTCGCCCTCGGCGATCAGGGCTATGGCCGACATGATCTGGCCCGGCGTGCAATAGCCGCACTGGAACCCGTCATGGCGGATGAAGGCCGCCTGCACGGGGTGCAGGTCGCAGCCTTGGGCCAGGCCCTCGACCGTGGTGATGCTGGCCCCGTCATGAGACAGCGCCAGCGCCAGGCAGGCGTTCATGCGCCGCCCGTCGATCAGCACGGTGCAGGCGCCGCACTGGCCGCGGTCGCAGCCCTTCTTGGTGCCGGTCAGGCCGATCCGTTCGCGCAGGACGTCCAGCAGCGTCGCGCGGGGGTCGTCCAGGGCGATGGCCCGGGCGGTTCCGTTGATCGTCAGGTTCAGGGTCTGTGTCATCTTTCCCTCGTTGGCGATAAGCTATCGGGAAGTCGGGCCGGAAGCGGCCATGGCACCACCATACGGAGGCACCCTCCGTTTCACAAGACCGTTGGAGGAGAGGGCCGGGAATGGGCGAAGACACGCCAATTGCGCGCAAGCCGCGTGCCGATCAGGCCCGCAACCGCGACCGCCTTCTGACCGCCGCGCGCGAGGTCTTTCGCAGCGATGCCGCCAGCCTGGAGGCCGTGGCGCGCCATGCGGGCCTGGGCATCGCGACGCTGTACCGCCATTTCCCCACCCGCGAGGCGCTGTTCCAGGCCGTCTATGCGCGTGAGGTCGAGGCGCTGGAGGCGCTGGCCCGCGCCGACGACCTGGCCGTCTGGATGCATGCCGCGCTGGACATGATGGCCACGAAACGGGGCATGGTCGCAGCGCTGGCCCCGGTGCTGGACAAGGACGCGCCGTTCTTCACCGAACAGTCGGCGCGGATGCTGGCCGCCGTGGGCGGGCTGCGCGACCGGGCGGTGGCTGTGGGCCAGGTCCGCGGCACGGTCACCGCGGACGATCTCATCCGCGTCCTGCTCAGCCTCAGCTATGGTCCGGGGGCCGATCCGACGCGGGCCGGCCTGCTGCTGGACGTGTTCCTGGACGGGCTGCGGCCGCGATAGAACCGCGGACCGTCACGCACGCGCCGCGTCGCGGACCATCGCCAGAAACGCCGAAAACCCCGCCGACGGGTTGCGCCGACCCGGATAGTACAGGCTGAAGCCAGCCCGGGTCGGGGTCCAGTCGTCCAGCAGCCGTACCAGCCGCCCGGCGGCGATGTCGTCGGCCACGTCCTGTTCGATGAAGAACCCGATGCCCGCACCGTCCAGCACGGCGGCGCGGGCGATGGCAGCCTCGTCCAGGGTCAGGCGGCCCTGGGCCTCGATCTGCACCACCTCGGCGCCGCGCTGGAACGGCCAGCGCAGCAGCGCGCCGTTGGGCAGCCGCACCCGGATGCAATCCGTCAGCGGCAGGTCGGCCGGCGTCGCGGGCGTGCCATGCGCCGCGATCCAGTCCGGCGACGCAACGACGGCATGGCGCTGTGGCCGCCCCACGGGCAGGGCGATCATGTCACGCGGCACCAGGTCGGCGGGGCGCAGGCCCAGGTCGAACCCCTCGGCCACGATGTCGACCAGCCGCCCTTCGGTGACCAGATCGACCTGCATCTGGGGAAACCGGCGCAGGAAGGCCAGGACCAGCGGCGCGATCTCTCTGCCCGCCTGGACCTAGGCGTTGATGCGCAGCAGGCCCGACGGCGTCAGGCGCTGTGACTGCGCGGTATCCATGGCGATACGGATCTCGGCCACGGCGGGGCCGATGCGTTCGACAAAGGCGCGGCCCGCATCGCTCAGCGACACGCTGCGGGTGGTGCGGTTGAACAGGCGTACGCCAAGCGTGGCCTCCAGCCGCGCGATGTTGTGGGACAGCGCGGTCGTCGAGATGCCCAGATCCAGCGCCGCAGCCCGGAACGACCCGCGCCGCGCGATGGCCAGCACGGCCTCCAGCGCCTTCAGCCCCCCGTCCATTGTCCCGCCTTCATTGTCCCGATCCTGTCATCAGCAGATGCCGATCTATCCTGATTATCCGCATGACCGTCCAGCGCTATATTAGGGGCATCAGAACCGAAAGGACCGTCCCATGCAGTTGCCGCCCCCCATCCGGACCTATTTCACCGCCCGCGCGCCGCAGGATGGCGACGCGCTGGCCGCCGCCTTTGCCCCCGACGCCGTCGTCCGTGACGAAGGCCGCGACCATCGCGGCCCACAGCAGATCCGCGACTGGTGGCTGGCCGCCAAGGCCAGGTACCACCACCATGCCGAGCCGATCGACACGACGCAGACCGATGACAGGACGGTCGTCCGGGCCACCGTCACCGGCGATTTTCCCGGCAGCCCCGCCGTGCTGCGCTTTGCCTTTGTGCTGGCGGATGACCGCGTCACCGCGCTGGAGATCGGCGGATGACCGGGTTCCTGACGCTGCAGGGTAAGCGCACCCTGATCACCGGCGGCACGCAGGCGCGGGCGCGGCCACGGTGGCGTTGTTCCGCGACCTTGGCGCGCGCGTGCTGACCACGGCGCGCAGGCCCGCCGCCCTGCCGGACGACCTGTTCATCGCTGCCGACCTGACCACCCTGCCCGGATGCGAAACCGTCGCCGCCGCCGTGCAGGACCGGATGGGCGGCGTCGACATCATCGTGCACATGTTGGGCGGATCCTCCGCCCCCGGTGGCGGCTTTGCGGCCTTGGGAGAGGCGGAATGGCAGGCGGAACTGGCCCTGAACCTGCTGCCCGCGCTGCGGCTGGACCGGGCGCTGGTGCCCGGCATGGTCGCCCAAGGATCGGGCGTGGTGGTCCACGTCACCTCGATCCAGGCGCTGCTGCCCCTGCCCGATGCCACGACCGCCTATGCAAGCGCCAAGGCCGCCCTGTCGGTCTACAGCAAAAGCCTGTCCAAGGAGGTCGCGCCCAAGGGCGTGCGCGTGGTGCGCGTGGCGCCCGGATGGATCGAGACCGAGGCCTCGGTCCGGCTGGCCGAACGGGTGGCGGCGGATGCGGGCACGGATCTGGACGGCGGTCGGCGGATCATCATGGACAGCCTTGGCGGCATCCCCCTTGGCCGCCCGTCGCAACCCGGGGAGGTCGCAAGCCTGATCGCCTTCCTCGCCTCCGACCGCGCGGCCAGCATCACCGGGACGGAATACGTGATCGATGGAGGGACCGTGCCGACCGCGTGACGGCAGGGGCAAGCCATTCCGGTGCCATTTCGACCCGGCGCGCGTTGCGGAACAGGTGCGGCGGCCACGGCCACGCGCGCCGCCACCCGTCATGCCGCAGCGGAGAGAGAAAGATGCAGAAATTCGTCATTGCCCTGGGTGCCGCGCCGCATCTGAAGCTGTCCCGGACAGGCAGCGCCTTTACCGCGACCGAGGCTCCGATGGCCTTCGACAGCCATGAGGCCGCCTATGACTATGTTCTTGAGCACACCGAGGACGATCCGCTGAAAGGCGTCCGCGCCGAGATCATAGAGGATCTGTCCCTGTAGGGTTGCGCCCATCGCAATGTCGCCGTCCAAGGTTGAAACTTTTCCGGACAGCGCCCGTAGAACGAAGGTGCAGGTCTTGCTTGGTCAGCGAGTTCCCTCTCCTCTCAGCCTTCATTAGGCGGGTGGACCCAGCACCTGCGTCGGCCCCCGGTCCCGTTTCCGGGGGTCGATCTCCCCCTCTTTTCGCCGGATCGAAAATGGTCCGACCCTGTCGAAAGAGATAGGCTGACTGATCAATCAACTTCAGTCATAAGGTACTTAACAACCGGGGACGTTGAGTGGTTTTGTTGTAAGTTCTTTCCCCGGTTGTTTACCTTCCCGAAATCATGATGCGCGGAACGGTCCCCTGCACGGGGACCGCAGGTTCCGGTCACGATGCCTCCCAGTGCTGACCCCTTCCGCAGCCCCCTCATCACAAGACTGTGCCACCCATTCGGGAACCGCCTGCGATCCCCTCTGTTGAGAGGGAACGCACACGGGAGACGACAAGATGGATGACACCAGGGTCTGGAATTTCGAAGAGAGCCTTTGGCGCGCATCAGAGGGGCGTTATCATGACCGGTCGACCCGGAATGCGTCATGGCGCTCAGCCACGCGCCCTACCTGTTCCACGGCGAGGCCGCGGTCGAAGCCGTCACCGGAACGCCCGAATGGGACGAGGTGACCTTTTCGAACCGCCACATCTCGCGCCCGCAGGAGGGTCTGATCGTGGTCGGCTATGAGGTCGCCGCCCAAAAGGGCGACACGACCTTCACCGCGGCCTGCACCTCTGTCTATCGGCAGAAGGCGCATGAGGACTGGACCGTCGTCCAGCATGCGCAGGTCGTGCAGGGTCACGGCGAACAGGCCAAGTGATCCTTGCCTGCACCGTCTGACAGGATCGATCCCGGCAGGAATGCCGGGATTTTTCATGTCCGCATGGCGGGGCAGATGGCGCGCCAAAGGCCAGCCGCACGCACACCAACCGCAGATTTCCGTTCAAACGGCGGGCCCGCGCTGGTACGCGTCCGACATGCGCCGCCAGACCGTCGGGGACGCAGGGACAACACACGGGTGGGACATGGACCACGGATACTGCAGCAATCAGGGACGGGGCCAACTGCATGGCGGCCGTCCTGCGGGACGATTCGGCCATGGCGCGTCATATGGACCCAACGCCACCCCGACGAAAGCATCGCGCCATGACTGATGTCACCATGTCCTCCATGGCGGACCACCTGGGCCTTGTGGCGGCCGGACTGGAATGGATTGTCATCGCGCTGGAGCTGTTCGCGATCGGCATCCTTCTGCTGGGCGTCATGCGGTTCGCCACGCGCTTCGTGTCGGGCGACGTCATGCAACGCGACGCGCACGAGCGCGACCATCAACTGAACCACGGGCGGCTGGCGCTTGGCCGGCATATCCTGGCGGGGCTGGAGGTGCTGATCGTGGCGGACCTGATCCGCACCATCCTGCATCTCAGCCTTGCCAACATCCTGCTGCTGGGGGCGATCGTCGTCATCCGGTCGTTCATCTCGTTCATGCTGGAATACGAGATGAAATCGCTTCAGGACGAATGATCACACCCCAATTCTGCCGGTTCAGTCGCCCCCGGCCTGGACCGGCCGTTCCGACGCCAGACCCGCCGTCAGATCGCGGAACAGCGGCGTGGCCACCAGATTGTCCAGCGGCATGGACAGCTTGCGGCGCCAGTTGGGATATTCGTCGACGGTCGAGGGCACGTTGACCGGATGCAGCTCTGCCGCCAGATCCTCCAGCCGGACCGCGAACAGGCGTGACGGCGCGGTGGCCAGATGGCGATGCACCGCGATTGTCAGATCACCGGGTGCGTCGTCCGGGTCGATCCCCGCCGCCCGCTCAGACGTCAGCAGCCCTGCTGCGACCAGATCGGCCAACAGGTCGGCGCGTTCCGTGTCGCGCGCATCACGCTGTTCGGTCGCCGCGGCGTCGCTGATGAAGCCGAACCGCTGGCGCAGTGCCACGTCGTCGCCCTTCCACCAGCCGCGAAACGTCGGCAGGTCATGCGTGGACAAACAGGCCAGCGCGTCGCGCGGATAATCGGCGGGCGGGATGAACCCGTGCTTTCCGCGTTCGAAGAAGAAGATCCGATAGGACAGGATGCGGCACGCCTCCATCACCTCGCGGAACCCCGGCGGGACGTTGCCCAGATCCTCTCCGATGATGGTGGTCTGGTTCTGAAGGGAAGCCTCGGCCAGGGCGGACAGCATGTCCTCCAGCGGATAGCGGGCATAGGTGCCGTCGGCGGCCCCGGCCCCCTGCGGCATCAGGAACAGCTGCCACAGACCCATCGCATGATCGATGCGCAGCGCGCCCGCCTGCTGTGTCGCATGCCGGATCAGGTCGCGGAACGGCGCCGCCCGCGTCGCGGCCATGGCAACGGGCGACAAGGGCGCCAGACCCCAGTCCTGCCCCTGTTCGTTGAAGTAATCCGGCGGCGCGCCGATGCGCACGTCGGGCAGCACGATGTCGCTGCCCCAACTGCCGGACCCGTCCGCGGCCTCTCCGACCGCGAAGTCCAGATAGAGGCCGATCGCCATGCCCAGATCGCGACAGCGGTCGCGCAGAGCCTGCAACTGCAACTGGCACAGATATTGCAGCCACATGTGAAAGGCGATGTCGTCGGCGCGGTTCGTTGCCAGCTGGCGCATGGCATCACCGTCGACATCGCGCCACGCGTCGGGCCAGCTGAGCCAACCGGCACCGTGGCCCGCATCGACCATCGCCGCCGACGCGACCTCGAACAGGGCATGGCGGCGCAGATCGTCGCCGCCCTCGGCCACGAAAGCGTCCGGCAAGGTCGCGCCCGCGGACCAGATGGCGCGCAGGGCGGACAGCTTGGCCGCAGCGACGGCGGGATAGTCGACCAGCTCCGCGTCGCGCAGATTCTCCAACATCGCCCCATCGGCCATGTCGGCGCGAAAGCCCGGCACCCGGTCAACGGCCAGGTACAGCGGGTTCAGGAACCGCCGGTTGGACGGAGAGAACGGGCTGCACCGGGACGGATCGGCCAGAAACATCGCGTGCAGCGGGTTCAGACCCAGAAACGCCGCACCCGCCTGTGCGGCATGACCCGCCAGCACCTGCAGGTCGCCGAAATCACCGATGCCCCAGTTCCGGTCGCTGCGCAGCTGATACAGCTGCAGCGCGATCCCCCAGTGACGCCCTTGCCCCGGCACATGGCACTGCGCCCCTTTGGGTGCGGTCAGGCGCGGCTCGGATTCCAGCGGAGGCAGGTTGTCCGCATCGAACGCGTCCAGCAGACCGCGCAACGTGTCGTCCGGCGCGTCGTGGACCGCGCCGCCGACCAGATCGTATTGCGGCTGGATGCCATAGGCGCGGGCGCGGTCGTGCAGGGGGTCGCCGTCGCCCCCTGTCGGCCGGGCAGAGGTCATGCCTTCACCGGCATCAGAACCACGGTCGCAAGCGGCGGCAGGGTCAGGCTCAGCGACTGGTCGCGGCCGTGCCAGACCGTCGGTTCGGCGTCGCGCACCGCGGCGTTGCCGACACCCGATCCGCCATAGGTCGGATCGTCGCTGTTCAGCACCTCGCGCCACGCACCGGGCAGCGGAACGCCGATGCGGTAATCCTCGCGCACGACGGGGGTCAGGTTGCACACGACCACGACCGGGGGCGCGCCGTCATCGGACTTGCGCATCCAGACCAGCACGCTTTGCGCGGTGTCGCTGCTGTCGATCCATTCGAACCCATCGGGGTCGCAGTCCAGACGGTGCAGGGCGGGCGTGTCGCGGTACAGCCGGTTCAGGTCCGCGACCAGCGCCTGCACGCCCGCATGCATCGGGTCGTCCAGCAGGTGCCAGTCCAGCGACTGGTCGTGGTTCCATTCGCGATCCTGCGCGAATTCACAGCCCATGAACAACAGCTTCTTGCCGGGATGGGTCCACATGAAGGCGTAATAGGCCCGCAGGTTCGCGAATTTCTGCCAGCGGTCGCCGGCCATTTGGCGGATCAGCGATCCCTTGCCATGCACGACCTCGTCATGGCTCAGCGGCAGGACGAAATCCTCGGAGAAGGCATAGACCAGACCGAATGTCAGGTCGTGCTGATGATGCTGACGGTGGATCGGGTCAAGGCGGAAATAGGACAGCGTGTCATTCATCCAGCCCATGTTCCACTTGAACGCAAAGCCCAGGCCCCCCTGGTCGACGGGTCGGCTGACCATCGGAAAGGCGGTCGATTCCTCGGCGATGGTGATGGCGCCGGGGTGGTCGGTGGTGACGCGGGTGTTGACCTCGCGCAAGAAATCGATGGCCTCCAGGTTCTGGTTGCCGCCGTGGCGGTTGGGCACCCATTCGCCGGGCTGGCGCGAATAATCCAGATACAGCATCGACGCCACCGCATCGACGCGCAGCGCGTCGACATGGAACTTGTCCACCCAATAGAGCGCGCTGGCCTGCAGAAAATTGGCGACCTCGCGGCGGCCGAAGTTATAGATCAGCGTGTTCCAGTCCTGATGGAACCCCTGGCGCGGATCGGCATGTTCATACAGCGACGTGCCGTCAAACCCCGCCAACCCATGCGCGTCGGACGGGAAATGCGCAGGCACCCAGTCCATGATGACGCCGATGCCCGCCTGATGCAGGCGATCGACCAGCCGCGCGAACGCTTCGGGCGACCCGAACCTGCTGGTGGGCGCGAACAGGCCCACGGGCTGATAGCCCCACGACCCGGTAAAGGGATGTTCGCCCACCGGCAGGAATTCGACATGGGTAAAGGCCATGCGCTGTACATAGGGCACCAGCAGATCGGCCATCGCGTCATAATCCAGGATCTCGGCATCGCCGCCCCGGCGCCAGGAGCCCAGATGCACCTCATAGATCGAGATCGGGGCCTGCCGGTCCTGCCGGCGCGCGCGCTCGGTCATCCATGCGCCGTCGCGCCAGTCGTGATCGGGCAGACCGTGCACGACCGATGCGGTTTCCGGCGACTGCTGGTGGGCGAACCCGACCGGGTCCGCCTTGAGCGGCAGACGTTCGCCATGCGCGCTGAGGATCTCGTACTTGTAGACCTCTCCGGTGGTCAGGCCGGGGATGAACAGCTCCCAGATGCCGGGGCCAAGACGGCGGCGCATCGGGTGGCGGCGGCCATCCCACGCGTTGAAATGGCCCACCACGCTGACGCGCCGGGCATTGGGCGCCCAGACCGCAAAGGCCACGCCCGCGACACCCTGATGGGTGATCGGACGCGCACCCAGCTTGTCGTACAGGCGGCGGTGGCTGCCCTCGGCCAGCAGGTATTCGTCCATCTCTCCCAGGACGGGACCAAAGCGATAGGGGTCACCCACCTGCCACTCATGATCGCCCGCCCGCATCGCCAACCGGTATGCCCCCTGCGGGCCGGGCCCGCAGAAGAACCCCTCGGGGTGGATCCGTTCCAACGGAAACACACCGTCATTGGTCAGGGCGCGGACCTCGGCGGCCTGCGGCGCAAAGACCCGCAGCTGACCTTCATGCGGACCCAGGATCGCGAACGGGTCGTGATGCTGTCCGCGCAGGATCGCCTCGATCCCGGAGGAGGTCAGCCCGTCGGGCAGATATGCGACATCGGTCATGCGTTCTCCTGCGTCAGCAGTTCCAGGATACCCGCCAGCGGAATGCCGACCCAGGCCGGGCGGTTGCCCAGCTCGTATCCGGTCTCGTAGATGGCCTTCTGCAGCAGGAACAGGTCCAGCAGCGCATCGGCCGCGGCACGATCGGACGGCAGGTTC
>NZ_BBPH01000074.1 GCF_000787695.1 Paracoccus sp. PAMC 22219
GGAACTCGCGCAGCGCGCGGTCCATGCGGCGGATCGCCTGGTCGGGCGTCTGCGCCCAGGCCGTGACCTTGACCAGCAGCGAATCATAGTATCGCGTGATGACCCCCCCCGAATAGGCCGTGCCGCCGTCCAGACGGATGCCCATGCCGGTCGCCGAGCGATAGGCGGTGATGCGCCCGTAATCGGGGATGAAGTTGTTCTGCGGATCCTCGGTCGTCACCCGGCATTGCAGGGCGTGGCCCGACAGGGTGATGTCGCCTTGTGTCGCGTGGCCGGTGGCGTCGGCCAGCGTCTCTCCCTCCGCGATGCGGATCTGGGACTGCACGATGTCGATGCCGGTGACCTCCTCGGTCACGGTATGCTCGACCTGGACGCGGGGGTTCACCTCGATGAAGTAGAACTGCTGGTTGTCCATATCCATCAGGAATTCGACGGTCCCGGCGTTCTGGTATCCCACCGCCTGCCCGATCTTCAGCGCCAAGCCGCAGACCTCGGCGCGCTGTTCCTCGGTCAGATAGGGGGCGGGGGCGCGTTCCACGACCTTCTGGTTGCGACGCTGGACGGTGCAGTCGCGCTCATACAGGTGATAGAGACCCCCATGCGCGTCGCCCAATAGCTGCACCTCGACATGGCGGGCGCGCAGGATCATCTTTTCCAGATAGCCCTCGCCATTGCCGAAGGCGGCCTCGGCCTCGCGGCGACCCTCGCGGACCTTCTCGACCAACTCGGCCTCGCTGTTGATCGGCCGCATGCCGCGCCCGCCGCCACCCCAGCTGGCCTTCAGCATCAGCGGATAGCCGACCTCGGCCGCCTCCTTCTTGATGGCGTCGAAATCCTCGCCCAGAACCTCGGTCGCGGGGATGACCGGCACGCCCGCCTCGATCGCCACGCGCCGCGCGCTGGCCTTGTCGCCAAGTGCGCGCATGGTGTCGGCGCGCGGGCCGATGAAGGTGATGCCCGCCGCGGTGCAGGCATCCACGAAATCGGGGTTTTCCGACAGCAGGCCGTATCCCGGATGGATCGCATCCGCGCCCGACAGTTTCGCCACGCGGATGATCTCGGGGATGGACAGATAGGCCGCGACCGGGCCCAGCCCCTCGCCGATGCGATAGGCCTCGTCCGCCTTGAAGCGGTGCAGGCCCAGCTTGTCCTCCTCGGCATAGACGGCGACGGTCTTCTTGCCCAGCTCGTTGGCCGCGCGCATCACCCGAATGGCAATCTCACCCCGGTTCGCGATCAGGATTTTCTTGAACATGGCCGGGGCTCCCTTGAATGTGATGGCGGCATCCTACGCGTGCCGCGTTGCAGCGCAAGTGGTGGCGATAACAGCCCGCGACATCGCATCCGGGCGATGTTCCGCCTTCGTTCCCAGATGGAACTTGCTTTCCGCCCAAGCGTCCCTATCTGTTGCAGTCGGTCAGAGGGGCACACATGGAACAGAAGTTCATCGAGGTGCGCGGCGCGCGCGAACACAACCTGAAAAACGTCGACATGGACATCCCCCGCGATCAGCTGGTGGTGATCACCGGCCTGTCGGGGTCGGGCAAGTCGTCCCTGGCCTTCGACACGGTCTATGCCGAGGGGCAGCGCCGCTATGTCGAAAGCCTGTCGGCCTATGCGCGCCAGTTCCTGGACATGATGGGCAAGCCCGATGTCGACCATATCAGCGGCCTGTCCCCCGCGATCAGCATCGAGCAGAAGACGACCTCCAAGAACCCCCGCTCGACCGTGGGCACGGTCACGGAAATCTACGACTATCTGCGCCTGCTGTTCGCGCGCGCCGGCACGCCATATTCCCCCGCGACCGGCCTGCCGATCGAGGCGCAGCAGGTCCAGGATATGGTCGACCGCACCATGGCCCTGCCCGAAGGCACGCGCGCCTATCTGCTGGCCCCCATCGTCCGCGACCGCAAGGGTGAGTACAAGAAGGAGCTGCTGGAGCTGCGCCGCCAGGGCTTTCAGCGGGTCAAGATCAACGGCACCTTCCACGACCTGGACGATGCGCCGACCCTGGATAAGAAGTTCCGCCACAACATCGACATCGTCGTCGACCGCATCGTCGTGCGCGAGGGGCTGGAGACGCGGCTGGCCGACAGCCTGCGCACCGCGCTGAACCTTGCCGACGGCATCGCGCATCTGGAACTGGCGCAGGAGGAGGGGTCCGAGGGCGAACCGGAACGCCTGACCTTCAGTGAGAAATTCGCCTGCCCCGTCAGCGGCTTCACCATCCCCGAGATCGAGCCGCGCCTGTTCAGCTTCAACGCGCCCTTCGGTGCCTGCCCGGTCTGCGACGGCCTTGGGGTGGAGCTGTTCTTCGACGACCGCCTGGTGGTCCCCGACGCCGCTCTGTCCGTGGACAAGGGCGCCATCGTGCCGTGGGCCAAGACCAAATCGGCCTATCTGACCCAGACGATCAACGCGCTGGCCAAGCATTACGGCTTCGACAAGAAGACCGCGTGGAAGGACCTGCCCGACAACGTCCAGCAGATGTTCCTGCGCGGGTCGGGCAAGGACGAGATCAAGTTCCGCTTCGACGACGCGGGCCGCGTGTATGAGATCAGCCGCGTCTTCGAAGGGGTGATTCCCAACATGGAACGCCGCCTGCGCGAGACCGACAGCGCCTGGGTCCGCGAGGAATTCGAGCGGTACCAGAACAACCGCCCCTGCGGCGCCTGCAATGGATACCGCCTTAAGCCCGAGGCCCTGGCGGTCAAGATCGCCGGCGACCACGTGGGCCGCGTGGTGCAGCTGTCGATCCAGGAGGCGCTGGACTGGGTCACCGACGCGCCCAACCACCTGTCGAAACAGAAGACCGAGATCGCCGCCGCGATCCTCAAGGAGATCCGCGAGCGTCTGGGCTTTCTGGTCAACGTCGGCCTGAACTATCTGACCCTGTCGCGCGCCGCGGGCACGCTGTCGGGCGGCGAAAGCCAGCGCATCCGTCTGGCGTCCCAGATCGGCAGCGGCCTGACCGGCGTGCTCTATGTGCTGGACGAACCCTCCATCGGTCTGCACCAGCGCGACAACGACCGCCTGCTGACCACGCTGATGAACCTGCGCGATCAGGGCAACTCTGTCCTGGTGGTCGAGCATGACGAGGATGCGATCCGCCACGCCGACTATGTCTTTGACATGGGGCCGGGGGCGGGGGTGCATGGCGGCACGGTCGTCAGCAAGGGCACGCCTGCGGAAATCGCCGCCGATCCGAACAGCCTGACCGGCCAGTACCTGTCGGGCAAGCGCGCGATCGAGGTCCCCGAGACCCGCCGCAAGGGCAACGGCAAGAAGATCACCGTGGTCAAGGCGACCGGCAACAACCTCAAGGACGTGACGGCGGAATTCCCGCTGGGCCGGTTCGTCTGCGTGTCGGGCGTGTCGGGCGGCGGCAAGTCGACCCTGACCATCGAGACGCTGTTCAAGACCGCATCCCTGCGCCTGAACGGTGCCCGACAGACCCCGGCACCCTGCGAGACGATCCGGGGGCTGGAACATCTGGACAAGGTCATCGACATCGACCAGCGCCCCATCGGCCGCACGCCGCGGTCGAACCCGGCGACCTATACCGGCGCCTTCACCCCCATCCGCGACTGGTTCGCGGGCCTGCCCGAGGCCAAGGCGCGCGGCTACAAGCCCGGCCGCTTCAGCTTCAACGTCAAGGGTGGCCGCTGCGAGGCGTGCCAGGGCGACGGCGTCATCAAGATCGAGATGCATTTCCTGCCCGACGTCTATGTCGAATGCGAGACCTGCAAGGGCAAGCGCTATAACCGCGAGACGCTGGAGGTGCAGTTCAAGGGCAAGTCCATCGCCGACGTGCTGGACATGACCGTGGAGGACGCGCAGGAATTCTTCAGCGCCGTGCCGCCCATCCGCGAAAAGATGGACGCGCTGATGCAGGTGGGCCTGGGCTATATCAAGGTCGGCCAGCAGGCCACGACCCTGTCGGGCGGCGAGGCGCAGCGGGTCAAGCTGTCCAAGGAGCTGTCGCGCCGGTCCACCGGCCGCACGCTGTACATCCTGGACGAACCCACGACCGGTCTGCATTTCGAGGATGTGCGCAAGCTGCTGGAGGTGCTGCACGAGCTGGTCGATCAGGGCAATTCGGTCATCGTGATCGAACACAACCTGGACGTCATCAAGACCGCGGACTGGATCATCGACATCGGCCCCGAAGGCGGCGACGGCGGCGGCGTGATCGTGGCCACCGGCACGCCGGAAGACGTGGCATTGGTCGAGGCCAGCCATACCGGGCGCTATCTGGGCCCCATGCTGAACCCCGCCCGCAGCCGCGCCGCGGAGTAGGGCGGGGGCTTTGAAAGAAAATCGCCGGGGGTGCGTTTTTTCCTCTTGCACCCCCCGGCGGGCTTTCGTAAATACCCGCTCACCGAAGGCGAGACGGTCAAACGGATCGCCGGAAGTACTGGAGTGCGGGCGTAGCTCAGGGGTAGAGCATAACCTTGCCAAGGTTAGGGTCGGGCGTTCGAATCGCCTCGCCCGCTCCAAAAACAAAAGGCCAGACCTTCGAGTCTGGCCTTTGTCATTTCAGCGCCGCGTCAGGCGATGCGTCCATAAATGGTCATCGACACTGCAAACGCTCGAGCTGTCGTCCGGCACCCGCGCCGATCCGTCCGCGCGTTCGGCAGGCCCGGATTGACCTGCGGACGCCGCAACGCCCAAACCGCATCACACGTGACATGCCCACCGGTGACCCCGGCGACGCCACCGTGCGGTCCGTCAGGGCGATCACAGTCACCCGGATACAGTCGGACCGCGGCAGTCATGGCGCAGGCGGTCACCCGGACCGCCTGCGCAACCACGCTAGCCGTCGATGCGGATGCGGGCGTTCTGCGGGTCGTGGGGGCTGTCCTCGGTCACCACGGCGTCATACAGCTCGCGGAACATCCGCACCTGCAGCCGGGTGCCCGGCGCGGTCAGGTCGGGGCGGACATAGCCCATGCCGATCTGCTTGCCGAAGGCGCCGAATACCCGCCCGAGGTCAGACGCCCGACCTTGACCCCGTCCAGGAACAGCGCCTCGCGGCCCCAGGGATCGGCATCCGCCGGCCCGTTGATCAGCAGCGTGACGCAGGCCGACCGGATGCCATTGGCCTGCATCGCCGCCTTGCCGCGGAAATCCTTGCCCAGATCGACGAACCGGTCCAGCCCCGCCTCCAGCGGCGTCGCATCGCGGCCCAGTTCCGTGCCGAACGCGCGGTACGACTTCTCCTGGCGCAGCCAGTTCTGCGCCCGCGCGCCGACCAGCTTCATCCCCGACGGTTCTCCGGCTTCGATCAGCTTGTCGAACAGGTGGTTCTGCATCTCGATCGGGTGGTGCAGCTCCCATCCCAGCTCGCCGGTATAGGCGACGCGGATGGCCATGACCGGCACCATGCCCAGCTCGATGGTGCGCATCGACAGCCACGGGAACCGCTTGTTCGACAACGCGGTCGCAGGCTCGGCATCGCGGATCATCCGCGCCAGGATCGCACGGCTTTCCGGCCCCGCCAGCGCGAAGACGCCCCATTGCGTGGTCACGTCCTGCACATGAACGTATGCGCCCCCGTCCGCCATGAAGTCCTGCGCCGATTTCAGCAGGTTGTCGCGGTCGTAATCGGTCCAGGCCCCGGCGCTGACCAGATAGTAATCCTGCTCTCCGCGCCGCACGATCGTGTATTCGGTCCGCACGGTCCCCGCATCGGTCAGCGCATAGGTCAGGTTGATCCGCCCTACCTTGGGCAGCTTGTTGGTGGTCAGCCAGTCCAGAAACGCCGTCGCCCCCGGCCCGGTGACGGTGTGCTTGGCGAATGCCGTCGCATCGACCAGCCCCGCCGTCTGGCGTACGGCCTCGGCCTCGGCTTTGGCGTATTGCCACCAGCCGCCACGACGGAAGCTGCGGCTGTCATGGTCGTCGAACCCTTCGGGCCCGTAGTAATTCGGGCGCTCCCATCCGTTCACACAGCCGAACTGCGCCCCATGCGCCGCCTGCCGGTCATAGGCAGGCGACGTCCGCAGCGGGCGGCAGGCGGGCCGTTCCTCGTCGGGATGGTGCAGGATGAAGACATGATCATAGGCCTCCTCGTTCTTGCGGGCGGCGTATTCCGTGGTCATCCACGACCCGAACCGGCGCGGGTCCAAGCTCGCCATGTCGATCTCGGCCTCGCCCTGGGTCATCATCTGCGCCAGGTAATGGCCCACGCCGCCGGCAGCGGTGATGCCAAAGCTGAACCCCTCGGCCAGCCACATGTTGCGCAGGCCCGGCGCGGGTCCGACCAGCGGGTTGCCGTCGGGGGTATAGCAGATCGGGCCGTTGAAATCGTCCTTCAGACCCACCGTCTCCGACGTTGGAATCCGGTGGATCATCGCCATGTACTCCTCCTCGATCCGCTCCAGATCCAGGGGGAACAGGTCGGCGCGGAAGCTGTCGGGCACACCGTATTCAAACCGCGCGGGCGCGCCCTTCTCGTACGGGCCCAGGATCCAGCCGCCGCGCTCCTCGCGGACATACCACTTGGCGTCCGCATCGCGCAGGACCGGATGTTCGGGGTTCCCCTCGGCGCGCCAGCGCATCAGCGCGGGGTCGGGCTCGGTCACGATGAACTGGTGCTCGACCGGGATGGCGGGGATCTTGATCCCCAGCAGGCCTGCCGTGCGCTGCGCATGGTTGCCGGTCGCGGTCACCACATGTTCGGCATGGATGTCATAGACCTCTCCGGACGGGATCAGGTTGCCGCCGCGATCGACCATCTTTTCCACCGTCACGACCCATTCGGACCCGGTCCAGCGATAGGCGTTCACCTGGATCTTGCGCTCGATCCGGGCGCCGGCCATGCGCGCGCCCTTGGCCATGGCCTGGGTCACGTCGGCGGGGTTGATATAGCCGTCGGTCGGGTGGAACAGCGCGCCCTTCAGATCCTCGGTGCGCACCAGCGGCCAGCGCTCCTTGATCTGCGACGGCGTCAGGAACTGATGCTCGATCCCGATGGTCTCGGCGGTGGCGGAATACAGCATGTATTCGTCCATGCGCGCATCCGTCTGCGCCATCCGCAGGTTGCCGCAGCGGGTAAAGCCCGCGTTCAGCCCCGTCTCGGCCTCCAGCCCCGCATACAGCTTGACCGAATAATCGTGGATGTGGCTGGTCGCGTAACCCATGTTGAACAGGGGCAGCAGCCCCGCCGCATGCCAGGTCGACCCGGCGGTCAGCTCGTCGCGCTCGACCAGCAGCGTGTCCCAGCCCGCGCGCGCCAGATGCAGCGCGATGCCGCATCCGACCGCGCCCCCGCCCACGACCAGAACCTTCACATGCGACGTCATCGCGCTCTCCTGTTGAACCCGTTTCGACTGTGATGCCCCATCGGTGAAACGCCGCGTCAAAGGCCCCCGACATCTGCGGGCGAAAAACGACATAGCCTTGCCCAGACCCGCCCCCGTCGCTAGGTTGCGGCCCACGCCAACAAGGGGGCACCATGGACATCTGCCGCAGCACCGACGCCATGCGCGCCTGGCGCCGGGACGCGGGCCGCACAGCCCTGGTCCCCACGATGGGCGCGCTGCATCAGGGCCACCTGACGCTGGTCGCGCGCGCCCGCGACTGGCTGGACGGGCAGGGCGGTGGCCGGGTCGTGACCTCGATCTTCGTGAACCCTGCGCAGTTCGGCCCGAACGAGGATCTGGACAAATACCCCCGGCAGGAGGCGCAGGACCTGGACCTGCTGCGCGATGCGGGCTGCGACGCGGTGTTCCTGCCGCAGGCCTCCGACATCTGGCGCCCCGGCGCGCAGACCCATGTGCAGGTGACCCAGCTGGGCGGCATCCTGATGGGCCGCCTGCGCCCCGGCCATTTCCGCGGCGTGGCGACCGTGGTGACCAAGCTGTTCAACATCGTCCAGCCCCAGGCCGCGGCCTTTGGCGAAAAGGACTATCAGCAGCTGACCCTGATCACCCGCATGGTCGACGATCTGGACATCCCCGTGACCATCCTGCCGGTGCCCACGGTGCGCGAACCCGACGGCCTGGCCATGTCCTCGCGCAACCAGCGCCTGACGCCCGAGGACCGCGCGGCGGCCACGGTGCTGGCCCGCGCGCTGGACCATCCCGCGGCCTCGGTCAGCATGGGCACGCCCGTCAGCCTGCTGCGCCGCCAGATCCGCGCGATCATCTCCTCGGAACCGCGCGCCGAGATCCGCTCCATCGACATCCGCGACGCGGGTGACCTGTCGCGCATCGCCGTCGTCGGCGGTCCGGTGGCGATCCTGCTGGCCGTCCGCTTCGGTGACGTGCTGCTGATCGACCAGCGCACCGCCCATCCCTGACCCGCGCGGCCCCGCGCAATTCCTGAAAGGCCGATCCATGTCCGCGCAAGCCCCCGTCCGCCGCGTCACCGTCCCCCAGATCGCCGACCGCAAGGGTGCTGTGCCCATCGTGGCGCTGACCGCCTATACCGCGCCGATGGCGGCGCTGGTCGATGCCCATGCCGACGTGATCCTGGTGGGCGATAGCCTGGGCATGGTGGTCCACGGCCTTCCCTCGACCATCGGCGTCACGCTGGAGATGATGATCCTGCACGGCCAGGCCGTCATGCGCGGATCGAACCGCGCCATGGTGGTGATCGACATGCCCTTCGGGAGTTACGAGGAATCGCCGGAACAGGCCTTTCGCAACGCCGCCCGCGTGATGGGCGACACCGGCGCCGGCGCCGTCAAGCTGGAGGGGGGGGCCCGCATGGCCCCCACCATCCGCTTTCTGGTCGAACGCGGCATCCCGGTCATGGCCCATATCGGCCTGACGCCGCAGGCCACGAACACGATGGGCGGCTTCAAGACCCAGGGCCGCGACCCCGCCACCTGGCCCGCCCATGTGGCCGACGCCCGTGCCGTGGCCGATGCCGGCGCCTTCAGCGTCGTGGTCGAAGGCGTGATGGAGGCGCTGGCCGACCAGATCACCGATGCGATCGGCGTGCCCACCATCGGCATCGGCGCCTCCGCCCGCTGCGACGGCCAGATCCTGGTGCTGGACGACATGCTGGGCCTGTCGGGGCGCGTCCCCCGCTTCGTGCGAAAGTTCGGCGATCTGGGCCCGCAGGCCGACCAGGCCATCGCCGCCTACGCCGCCGCCGTCCGCGACCGCAGCTTCCCGGCCGAGGCCGAGCTCTACCGCTAGGGCCTCTCCGTTGCCCAAATACCCCTGATCCGGCCCGCCCCGCCGCGCAACGCCCGCAAGCGGTGTACAGCCTGTGCACATGCGGTGTCTGCCCGGTGGACCCGCCGTGCGGCCGCATCGCCAGCAATCACTGGCCGATCCGGCCCCGGCGACCGCGCCCGTTGCGCGGTGCCGGGATGCAACGCCCGCTCAGCCGTTGCGCGCGTCGAAATCCGCGGTGGCGGCCAGGCGCGACAGCGCCAGCGGAATGACCAGCAGCACCGCCAGCGCGACATAGATGCTTCCCAGGCTGAAGTGCTCGGCCAGGAAACCGATGCTGCCCGGTGCCAGCAGGATGCCGGAATAGCCCATCATCGTGACCACCGACAGGCCCATGCCCGCGGCCAGCCCCGGCACATTCCCCGCCGCCGAAAAGGCGATCGGCACCATGTTCGCGATGCCGATGCCCGCCAAGGCAAACCCCGCGATCGCAGGTCCCGGCGCGCTGGAGATGCCCGCCAGCGCCAGCCCGGCCATCGCCACGGCGGCACTGACGCGCAGCGTGGTGACCGCGCCGTACCGCCGCCGCAGCCCGTCGCCGAGGAACCGCATCGCCGCCATCGTGCCCGCGCAGGCCGCGAAGCCCAGGCCCGCGACGCTCAGCGATGCGCCCATCTCGCGTTGCAGATAGACGGCGGCCCAATCCAGGATCGCGCCTTCGGGGATCATCGCCGCCAGCGCCATCAGGCCGATCAGCCAGGGCAGGGGGCTGCGCGGCAGGCGCAGCGGCGCCTTGGGCGCGCCCACTTCGGGTGCGTCCTCCAGCAGGCGGGACAGCGCCCAGACCAGCACCAGCGCAAAGACCGCGGTGATGACTGCGGCATGGGCCAGTTCCCCGAATCGCTGGATCAGCCAGCCGCCCGCGGCGGCCCCCGCGAATGCCCCAAGGCTCCAGAACCCGTGACAGGACGACATGATCGCCCGGCCGCGCGCGCGTTCCACGCGACCGCATTGGCGTTCATCGCCACATCCATGCCGCCGACCATGCCGCCGAACAGAACCACCGTCGCCGCGACCGCCCAGTAGCTCGGCGCAAGCGAGATCCAGATCATCGACGGCGCCGCCAGCCATGCCGCCAGCCGCACTGCACGGGCGGACCCGGCCCGCGCGACCATCGCGCCGAACAGGGGCATCACGCAGATCGAGCCAAGGCCCAGCCCCAGCACGATCACCCCGGCACTGGCCTCGGTGATACCAAGCCGTTCCATCAGCACCGGAATTTTCGGCGCCCAGCTGCCCACCAGCAAGCCGTTCACGAAGAACAGGGCCGACACGGCCCACCGCATCGTCATCACAGCATCGACGGCACGACCAAGTCGGGCGGGCGATGCCCGTCGGCAAAGGTCTTGATATTGATGATGACTTTCTCGCCCATCTCGGCTCGGCCCTCGACCGTGGCCGACCCCATATGCGGCAGCAGGACGACGTTGGGCAGCTCGCGCAGGCGGGGGTTGATCTCGTGCCCATGCTCGAACACGTCCAGACCGGCACCGGCTATCTCTCCGGCGCGCAGCATGCGGGTCAGGGCGTTCTCGTCGATGACCTCTCCGCGCGATGTGTTCACGATCACGGCGGACGGCTTCATCAGCTTCAGCCGGCGGGCGTTCAGCAGGTGAAAGGTCGACGGCGTGTGCGGGGCGTTCACGCTGACGATGTCCATGCGCGCCAGCATCTGGTCCAGGCTTTCCCACCAGGTCGCGCCCAGGGCTTCCTCGATCTCGGGGCGCAGGCGCTTTCTGTTGTGGTAATGAACCTGCATGCCGAAGGCGTTGGCGCGGCGCGCGACCGCCTGGCCGATGCGGCCCATGCCCAGAATGCCAAGCCGCCGACCGCCCACGCGCCCGCCCAGATGGGCGGTGGGCGACCAGCCCTGCCAGCGCCCGGCCTGCATCTCGGCCAGGCCTTCGGGGATCTTGCGCGTCACGGCCAGGATCAGCGCCAGCGTCATGTCGGCGGTATCCTCGGTCACGACGCCGGGGGTGTTGCTGACCAGCACGCCGCGCTGTCGGGCCGACAGCACGTCGATATGATCCACGCCGGCGCCGAAATTGGCGATCAGCTTCAGCCGTTCGCCCGCGCGGGCCAGCATGGCGGCGGTGATCTGGTCGGTCACAGTGGGCACCAGCACGTCGGCATCCTGCATCAGCGACACCAACTGATCGGAGGTCATCTTGCGGTCGTCGTCGCGCAGGACCACGTCGAACAGTTCGGACATGCGGGTCTCGACGGCCTCGGGCAGGCGGCGCGTCACGGCGACGCGCAATCTGCTGCGGGGGGCTGCGGGGGTGGCGGGCATGGTCACCTCACTGTGTCAAAGCCTTGATCGGGCGCGTGCAGGCACGCCCTTCCCATCGGCGGACGCTTTTGGCAAACTGCCCGCGTTGAGGGGCAGGCACAAGACCCCAGAAGGGGCGTCGGCGCCCCGCACAGGACAGGAACGGACAACGCATGACGGCACGGCCAGGCAGGACGGGCGCAAGGGTGGCACTTGCGCTTGTGGCGATGATGGGGGCTGCCGCCCCGCAGGCGATGGCCCAAAGCGAACCGCAACAAAGCCAGGGCATGGCCGAACAGCGGGGTCCGGTGACCAATCTGCCGCTGCCCCGCTATGTCAGCCTGAAGGGAAACGAGGGCAATGCCCGCCGCGGCCCCAGCCTGTCGCACCGCATCGACTGGGTGTTTCGGCACGCGGGCATGCCGCTGCGCGTCGTCGCCGAATTCGGCCATTGGCGCCGGGTCGAGGACAAGGACGGGGCAGGCGGCTGGATCCACTATGCGCTGCTGTCGGGGGTCCGCACCGCCCTGGTCACCCAGGACATGCTGGAGCTGCGCGGCCGGCCGCATGTCGATGCCGACATCGTGGCGCGGGCCGAGGCCGGGGCCATCCTGCGGCTGAACGAATGCGAACCCGAATGGTGCCGCGTATCGGGCGGCGGTCAGCGGGGCTGGGTGCCCAAGTCGACGATCTGGGGCGTGGACGCGGGCGAAATCCGCGACTGATCCACAGGCCATTGCAACAATTCGCCGCGCTTTCGGTCCCCCGCGCCCGTTGACCCCGGACGGTCACGGGTCTAAACCGCACTCAGCCAACCCGTCGCGGGGTCAGCCGTGATCCCCGCGACCGACAAGGGGATCGTCACCCGTGCAAAACATTACGCAGGATTATCTGCCCGTCCTGGTCTTCGCGGCGATGGCATCGGCCCTTGCGCTGATCCTGCTGCTCTCCGCGTTCGTCATCGCCGTGCGCAACCCCGACCCCGAAAAGGTCAGCGCCTATGAATCGGGCTTCAACCCGTTCGATGATGCGCGGATGAAATTCGACGTGCGATTCTATCTGGTGTCGATCCTGTTCATCATCTTCGACCTCGAGGTCGCGTTCCTGTTCCCCTGGGCTGTCAGCTTCCAGGGGATCAGCGAGACCGCATTCTGGTCGATGATGGTGTTCCTGGGCGTGCTGACCGTGGGCTTTGCCTACGAGTGGAAGAAAGGAGCCTTGGAATGGGCGTGATGGCAGGGGCGAACACCGCCGGACCCGATCGCGAATACGCGACCAAGGCCCTGAACGCGGAACTGCAGGACAAGGGCTTCCTGCTGACGACGACCGAAGACATCATCAACTGGGCGCGCAACGGCTCGCTGCACTGGATGACCTTCGGTCTGGCCTGCTGCGCGGTCGAGATGATGCAGACCTCGATGCCGCGCTATGACCTGGAACGGTTCGGGACGGCGCCGCGCGCCTCTCCGCGCCAGTCGGACCTGATGATCGTCGCCGGTACGCTGACCAACAAGATGGCCCCGGCGCTGCGCAAGGTCTATGACCAGATGCCCGAGCCGCGTTACGTCATCAGCATGGGCAGCTGCGCCAATGGCGGCGGCTATTACCATTACAGCTATTCCGTGGTGCGCGGCTGCGACCGGATCGTGCCCGTGGACATCTATGTCCCCGGCTGCCCGCCGACCGCCGAGGCGCTGCTGTACGGCATCCTGCAACTTCAGCGCCGCATCCGGCGCACCGGCACGCTGGTGAGGTGACCATGGCGACCTATACCGATCCCGACGCGCTGGACCAGCTGGCCGAGCACATCAAGCTGCGCCGCCCGAACGAGGTCATCGGCACCGACGTGGCCTTTGGCGAATTGACCGTGACCGCCACGGCCAGCGGCGTCCTGGACCTGCTGGACTTTCTGCGCAGCGACAGCAGCTGCCGGTTCTCGACGCTGGTCGACATCACCGCCGTCGATTACCCGTCGCGCCAGCAGCGTTTCGACGTGGTCTGGCACTTCCTGTCGATGTACCAGAACCACCGCATCCGCGTGAAGGTCGCCATCCGCGAGGATGAGATGCTGCCGACGCTGACCGCGATCTATCCCGCCGCCAACTGGTTCGAGCGCGAGATCTTCGACATGTTTGGGATCCTGTTCACCGGTCACCCGGACCTGCGCCGCATCCTGACCGACTATGGCTTTTCCGGCCATCCGCTGCGCAAGGATTTCCCGACCACCGGCTATGTCGAGGTTCGCTATGATGACGCCGAGAAGCGCGTGATCTATGAACCCGTGTCGCTGGTGCAGGAATACCGGCAGTTCGATTTCCTGTCGCCTTGGGAAGGCGTGCAATACGCCCTGCCCGGCGACGAAAAGGGGCCCGCGAAATGATGGACGGCGATATCCGCGCGAACAGCTATGACGACGGCAGCCACGACTTGGTGACCGGCGAACAGCGCATCCGCAACTTCAACATCAACTTTGGCCCGCAACACCCTGCCGCGCATGGCGTTCTTCGCATGGTGCTGGAGCTGGACGGCGAGGTCGTGGAACGCGCCGACCCGCATATCGGCCTGCTGCATCGCGGCACCGAAAAGCTGATGGAAAGCCGGACCTATCTGCAGAACCTGCCGTATTTCGACCGGCTGGATTACGTGTCGCCGATGAACCAGGAACATGCCTGGTGCCTGGCGATAGAACGTCTGACCGGCACCGTCGTGCCGCGTCGTGCCAGCCTAATCCGGGTGCTGTTCTGCGAGGTGGGGCGTATCCTGAACCACCTGCTGGGCCTGACGACCGGCGCGCTGGACGTGGGCGCCCTGACGCCGCCGCTGTGGGGTTTCGAGGCGCGCGAGGATCTGATGATCTTCTATGAACGCGCATCGGGTGCGCGCCTGCACGCGGCCTATTTCCGGCCGGGCGGCGTCCATCAGGACCTGACCCCGGACCTGCTGGACGACATGGAGAAGTGGTGCGACCATTTCCCCAACGTGCTGGATGATCTGGACACGCTGCTGACGGAAAACCGCATCTTCAAGCAGCGACTGGTCGATATCGGCATCGTGTCTGAACAGGACGCGCTGGACTGGGGCTTTTCGGGCGTGATGGTGCGCGGATCGGGCATGGCCTGGGACCTGCGCCGCAGCCAGCCCTATGAATGCTATGACGAATTCGACTTCAAGATCCCGGTCGGCACCAACGGCGATTGCTATGACCGCTTCCTGTGCCGGATGCAGGAGATGCGGGAATCGACCCGCATCATGCAGCAGGCGATCACCAAGCTGCGCGCCGAGGGTCCCGGAGAGGTCCTGGCCCGCGGCAAGCTGACCCCGCCCAAGCGCGGCGACATGAAGCGTGACATGGAAAGCCTGATCCACCACTTCAAGCTGTACACCGAAGGCTTCCGCGTTCCCGCCGGAGAGGTCTATGCCGCCGTCGAGGCGCCGAAGGGCGAATTCGGCGTCTATCTGGTCAGCGACGGCACCAACAAACCCTATCGCGCCAAACTGCGCGCGCCGGGGTTCCTGCACCTTCAATCCATGGACTGGATGTCCAAGGGCCATCTGCTGGCCGACGTCCCGGCCCTGATCGCCACCCAGGATATCGTCTTCGGAGAGGTTGACCGCTGATGCTGCGCCGCCTGCACCCCGTCCAGCCGGACAGTTTCGAATTCACGCCTGCGAACCTGGAATGGGCCCAGGCGCAGATCACCAAGTACCCCGAAGGTCGCCAGCAATCGGCGATCATTCCCGTCCTGTGGCGTGCCCAGGAACAGGAAGGCTGGCTGTCGCGTCCCGCCATCGAATATTGCGCCGGCCTGCTGGGCATGGCCTATATCCGGGCGCTGGAGGTGGCGACATTCTACTTCATGTTCCAGCTGCAACCCGTTGGGACTGTTGCGAACATCCAGATCTGCGGCACCACGACCTGCATGATCTGCGGGGCGGAAGACCTGGTCGCGGTCTGCAAGCGCAAGATCGCGCCGACGCCGCACACCCTGTCCGCCGACGGCAAGTTCAGCTGGGAAGAGGTCGAGTGCCTGGGCGCCTGCGCCAACGCGCCGATGGCCCAGATCGGCAAGGATTACTATGAGGACCTGACGCCAGAAAGCCTCGAGGCGCTGATCGACCGCATGTCCGCCGGAGAAGTTCCGGTGCCCGGATCCCAGACCGGCCGCTTTGCGTCCGAACCCGTCAGCGGCCTGACCAGTCTTGCCGACCTGAAAGGGCAGGAGGGGCACAACGCAAGCGTCCAGCTGGCCTCCGATCTGGGCGAGACGCTGAAGCGCATCGACGGGACTGAGGTGCCGATCCTGACCAGGTGGCGCCGGAAACCGCAGGCTGCTGTCGATGACCAGACCGGCATCGATACCGCACCCGAACACGAACCGCGCCCCTCGGACGGCACGCCTGTCGATTCGACCGGCGTGACCGAGCAGGAGGCGCAGGCCAGTTCCGCCGCACGCCCGGTTTCCAAGCGTGAACCTGCGGACGTGCGCCAGGACGACAAGGACCGCGACTGACCGCAACCGAACGACCCGCAGAAAGGACGCCCGCCATGACACCCGCCAGCAGAACCACCGGAGCCGTCACGGCGCTGCTGGTCTTTCTGGGCATCGGCCTGTTCGGGCAGGTGGGCTGGCTGGCCGCGCTTGTGCTGGCGCTGATCGCGGGCGGGCTGCTGGGCCTGATGCTGGGCTGGCTGGGTGACGACGGCGGCGTTGTCATGGACGGATCGGGATGGGATGCGATGCCGCTGCCGCCCCGGCCGGTCCCGCAGGCCCCCGTCCCGATGGCCGCGCCCGAGATCGCGCCGTCCGGGGACGCCGTTCCGCCGGTCGCCGTCCGGGAGATGCCCGATGCCACGCGCAGCATCTATGCGGGCGGGCCGGACGATCTGCAGGCCATCAAGGGCATCGGGCCCAAGGTTCGGCAGGCCCTGGAACAGGCCGGCGTGACGCGTTTCGCGCAGATCGCCGCGTGGGACGATGCCGACGTCGATCGCATGGCGGCCGGGATCGGTCGCGCCGCGTCGCGCATCCGGAACGATGACTGGGTGGGGCAGGCGCGCGCGCTGGCCGCACGCCGGCAGGAGGCGGGGTGATGGCAGACCCCGCGCAGGACGCCCGCCAGATGCGGTTGGTCGCGATCGTGATCGCGGTCGCCATGCTGGGCTGGCTCGCCATTCAGGCGATCGGGCGGCACTATGACTGGGCGGCGCAATGGGCCTTTCTGGCCGACCTTGCCGCCATTGGCGCTTTTGTCTGGTCGCTGATCGTGACCTGGCGTATCTGGCGGCGCAGGAATGCGTGACGCCGGGAATAAAGGACGTATCGGATGCTGAAAGACCAGGATCGCATTTTCACCAACCTTTATGGCATGGGCGACCGCAGCCTGGCCGGCGCGCAGAAGCGCGGCCACTGGGACGGGACCGGCGACATCATCGGCCGCGGGCGCGACAAGATCATCGAACAGGTCAAGGCCTCGGGGCTGCGCGGGCGCGGCGGCGCGGGTTTTCCGACCGGTCTGAAATGGTCCTTCATGCCCAAGGAATCGGACGGGCGGCCCAGCTATCTGGTGATCAACGCCGACGAATCCGAACCGGCGACCTGCAAGGACCGCGAGATCATGCGCCATGATCCGCACACCCTGATCGAGGGGGCGCTGATCGCCGCCTTCGCGATGAACGCGCATGTCTGCTACATCTACCTGCGCGGTGAATACATCCGCGAGAAGGAGGCCCTGCAGGCCGCCATCGACGAATGCTATGATGCGGGGCTGTTGGGCGCGAATGCGGCCGGGTCGGGCTGGGATTTCGACCTGTACCTGCATCACGGTGCCGGTGCCTATATCTGCGGCGAGGAGACCGCGCTTCTGGAAAGCCTTGAGGGCAAGAAGGGGATGCCGCGGATGAAGCCGCCGTTCCCGGCTGGCGCGGGCCTTTACGGCTGTCCGACCACGGTGAACAACGTTGAATCGATCGCGGTCGTGCCCACGATCCTGCGGCGTGGCGCGGAATGGTTCGCGGGCTTTGGCCGTCCTAACAACGCCGGCGTCAAGCTGTTCGGTCTGACCGGCCACCTGAACGCCCCCTGCGTGATCGAGGAAGCCATGTCGATCAGCATGAAGGAGCTGATCGAGAAGCATGGCGGCGGCGTGCGCGGCGGCTGGAAGAACCTCAAGGCGGTGATTCCCGGCGGCGCCTCCTGCCCGGTGCTGACCGCCGAGCAGTGCGAGAATGCCATCATGGATTATGACGGCATGCGCGAGCTGAAATCCAGTTTCGGCACCGGCTGCATGATCGTGATGGATCAGTCGACCGACATCATCAAGGCGATCTGGCGGCTGTCGGCGTTCTTCAAGCACGAAAGCTGCGGGCAGTGCACGCCCTGCCGCGAAGGCACCGGCTGGATGATGCGCGTCATGGCGCGCCTGGTGTCCGGCGAGGCCGAGGTCGAAGAGATCGACATGCTGCTGGACGTGACCAAGCAGGTCGAGGGTCACACCATCTGCGCCCTGGGCGACGCGGCCGCCTGGCCGATCCAGGGCCTGATCCGCAATTTCCGCGGAGAGATCGAGGATCGCCTGATCGCCAAGAAGACCGGGCGCATGGGCGCGCTGGCCGCGGAATGATCGCAGGCGCGGCATATCACGATCCCCGCACGGGGTCGTGTCGGGCATTGCGCCCGGCGGGTGATTACGTGGGGACACGTGATCACCGAAAGGATGCCGTGATGAAACGACCCCTGCTTGCCGCCATCGCCCTGACTCTTCTGGCCGCCCCCGCCGCCGCGCAGGCGCCGCTGAGCCAGGAGACCTATATCAACGACCGGCTGGTCCAGGCCCGCGTGGCCGACATGCTGCGCCGGGGATGCCCCGACATCAGCGCCCGCATGATCCGCGCCTTCAGCGAGGCGCGGGCGCTGAAACGCTATGCCCTGGATCAGGGCTATTCCGAGACCGAGATCGAGACCTTTCTGGACAGCCGCGAGGATCGCCGACGCATCTATGCCGAGGCAGACCGCTATATGGTCCAGAATGGCGTCGTGAACGGACAGCCGGAAACCTTTTGCCGCCTTGGGCGGGACGAAATCGCACGGCAGACGGTCGCAGGATCGCTGCTGAGTGCCAGATAAGGAAGTCATCATGGCCGAATTGCGGACAATCAAGATCGACGGAACCGAGATCCAGGTCGATCCCAACCTGACCTTGATCCAGGCCTGCGAGCAGGCCGGGATCGAGATCCCGCGCTTCTGCTATCACGAACGGCTGTCCATCGCGGGCAACTGCCGGATGTGCCTGGTCGAGGTCGTGGGCGGCCCGCCCAAGCCTGCCGCCTCCTGCGCGATGCAGGTCAAGGACATGCGCCCCGGTCCCGACGGCGCACCGTCCGAGATCCGCACCAACAGCCCGATGGTCAAGAAGGCCCGCGAGGGCGTGATGGAGTTCCTGCTGATCAACCATCCGCTGGATTGCCCGATCTGCGATCAGGGCGGCGAATGCGACCTGCAGGACCAGGCGATGGCGTATGGCGTCGACTTCAGCCGCTATCGCGAGCCCAAGCGCGCGTCCGAGGAGCTGAACCTGGGTCCGCTGGTGGAAACCCACATGACCCGCTGCATCAGCTGCACCCGCTGCGTGCGCTTCACGACCGAGGTCGCGGGCATCACCCAGATGGGCCAGACCGGCCGCGGCGAGGACAGCGAGATCACCAGCTATCTGAACCAGACGCTGGCCTCGAACCTGCAGGGCAACATCATCGACCTGTGCCCGGTGGGCGCGCTGGTGTCCAAGCCCTATGCCTTTACCGCCCGCCCGTGGGAGCTGACCAAGACCGAGACGATCGACGTCATGGACGCGCTTGGCAGCGCGATCCGCGTAGACACCAAGGGCCGCGAAGTGATGCGCATCCTGCCGCGCAACCATGACGCCGTGAACGAGGAGTGGATCAGCGACAAGACCCGCTTTGTCTGGGACGGCCTGCGCCGCCAGCGTCTGGACACGCCCTATCTGCGCGAGAACGGACGCCTGCGCGCCGCCACCTGGCCCGAGGCGCTGACCGCTGCGGCCCGTGCGATGCAGGGCGGCAAGGTCGCGGGTCTGGTCGGCGATCTGGCCTCGGTCGAGGCGGCCTACAGCCTCAAGACGCTGGTCGAAGGTCTGGGCGGTTCGGTCGAATGCCGCACCGACGGCGCGCGCCTGCCGGCTGGCAACCGCTCGGCCTATGTCGGAAATGCGGTGATCGAGGATATCGATACTGCCGCATCAATCCTGCTGATCGGCACCAACCCGCGCGACGAGGCGGCCGTTCTGAACGCCCGCCTGCGCCGGGCCTGGGCGCGCGGCGCGCAGGTCACGGTGGTGGGTCCGGCGGTCGATCTGACCTTCGACTACGACCATGCGGGCACCGACCGCGCGGCGCTGTCCGCGCTGCTGGACAAGGCCGAACAGTCTGACGATGCCGGCGTGATCATCATCGGCCAGGGCGCCCTGCGCGAGGCCGACGGAGAGGCCGTGCTGGCCACCGCGCAAGCGCTGGCACAGGCGACCGGGGCCCGTCTGCTGGTCCTGCACACCGCCGCCGCCCGCGTGGGCGCGATGGATGTGGGTGCCGTGACCGAGGGCGGACTGTCCGCCGCGATCGACGGGGCGCAGGTCGTCTTCAACCTGGGCGCCGACGAGGTCGAGATCGCCGCGGGTCCGGTGGTCATCTATCAGGGCAGCCATGGCGACCGGGGCGCGCACCGCGCCGACATCATCCTGCCCGCCGCCTGCTATACCGAGGAGATGGGCCTGTTCGTGAACACCGAAGGCCGTCCCCAGCTGGCCATGCGCGCGAATTTCGCGCCGGGCGAGGCCAAGGAGAACTGGGCGATCCTGCGCGCCCTGTCGGCGGAACTGGGCCAGACCCTGCCTTGGGACAGCCTGGCGCAGCTGCGTCGCGCGCTGGTCGAGGCGGTGCCGCATCTGGGCCAGGTCGATCAGGTCGTCGAAAGCGACTGGCAGCCCTTGCCGATGCGCGACCTGGGCCAGGCGGCCTTCGTGAACCCGGTCCGCGATTTCTACCTGACGAACCCGATCGCACGTAGCTCTCCGCTGATGGGAGAGCTGTCGCGCATGGCTGCGGCGCGCCATATGCCCGCGTTGGCTGCGGAGTAAACGGATGACCCCCACTGTTCGGACAAGCGTTTCGATGGCGGCCCTGATCGGGGCTACCCTGGCCCTGTCGGGCTGCATGCAGACCTCGACCGGTGGGGGCACGGAGGCACGCTCTCCGAAGGCGGCGTCCGTTGCGGGCGGCGACAGGCTGGGCCGCGCCCGGATCTCGACCCAATCGGGAGAGATCCTCATCCTGGAGGAGGACGGGACCATCACCACGATGGATCTGGACAGCCAGGGTGGCCGCGACGCCTTCGCCGTGACCGAGGCCGATCTGGCGGCGCTGAACCAGAACCTGGACCTGGATTTCGCGGGCCTTGTCGCCCCGAACCGCCCGCGCGAAAAGACCGCCCAGCAGAAGGCGCTGGAGGAATTCGCCGCCCGGACCCAGCCCGCACTGCCGGTGCTGGCCGCAGGCACAGAGATCGCGCCCGAGTCCTTCATCGCCGTTCAGGTCGTGCCGCTGAACCAGGGCGCGGGCGCCGATCTGGTCGAGGTGACCGCCAATCTTCAGCAAGGGGTGGACGCCGATATCGCGTTCTCGTATGCCACCTGCGCATTGGCCGGTTGGGCCCGCGACAACGGCAACCCCTACGGTCGGCACGTCCGCACGCTGCAGGCCGAACGGAACGGCAAGCTGCTGATCGGATCGGCCTTCCTGCTGTCGGACAGCAAGCCGATGGGATTGCGGGTGATGGAAACGGAAGAGACCTTGCGCGAATGCGACGCACGCGGCATTCCAACGGCGTAAGGCAAAGGGACTGGCATCATGGCTGATTTTTGGGCATCCTCCTGGGGCATCGCGCTGATCCTGCTGGCGCAGGGCCTGGCGCTGATCGTCTTCGTGATGCTGTCGCTGGTCTACATGGTCTATGGCGACCGCAAGATCTGGGCGGCGGTGCAGATGCGCCGCGGCCCGAACGTGGTCGGTCCCTGGGGCATCCTGCAGACCTTTGCCGACGCGCTGAAATTCGTCGTCAAGGAGATCGTCGTTCCGGCGGGCGCGGACAAGTTCGTGTTCTTCCTGGCGCCGTTCCTGTCGATGATGCTGGCCCTGCTGGCCTTCGTGGCGATTCCCTTCGCGCCGGGCTGGGTGATGGCCGACATCAACGTGGGCGTCCTGTTCATCTTTGCGGTCTCCTCGCTGGAGGTGTACGGCGTGATCATGGGCGGATGGGCGTCCAACTCGAAATTCCCGTTCCTGGGTTCGCTGCGTTCGGCCGCGCAGATGATCAGCTATGAGGTCAGCTTGGGTCTGATCATCATCGGCATCATCATCTCGGCCGGATCGATGAACCTGACCGATATCGTCAACGCGCAAGCGGGCGCGGGCCTTTTGTCGTGGTTCTGGCTGCCGCATTTCCCGATGCTGGTGCTGTTCTTCATCAGCGCGCTGGCGGAAACCAACCGCCCGCCGTTCGATCTGCCCGAGGCGGAATCGGAACTGGTCGCAGGTTTCATGACCGAATATTCCTCGACCCCCTATCTGCTGTTCATGGCCGGCGAATACATCGCCATGTGGCTGATGTGCGCGCTGATCAGCCTGCTGTTCTTCGGTGGCTGGCTGTCGCCCATCCCGGGCCTGCCGGACGGGGCGATCTGGATGTTCCTGAAGATGGTCTTCTGGTTCTTCATGTTCGCCATGGTGAAGGCCATCGTGCCACGGTACCGCTATGATCAGCTGATGCGCATCGGTTGGAAGGTGTTCCTGCCGCTGTCCCTGGGCTGGGTCGTGATCGTGGCTTTCCTTGCGAAATTCGAAGTCTTCGGGACCTTCTGGGCCCGTTGGGCAGGAGTGTAAAAGATGGCTTTCGACGTCGTCCGCGCCACCAAGTACTTCCTGATGGTGGATTTCATCAAAGGCTTCGGCTTGGGCATGCGCTATTTCTTCGCGCCCAAGGCGACCATCAACTATCCGCATGAAAAGGGTCCGCTGTCGCCGCGTTTCCGCGGCGAGCATGCGCTGCGCCGCTATCCCAACGGCGAGGAACGCTGCATCGCCTGCAAGCTGTGCGAGGCGATCTGCCCCGCACAGGCGATCACGATCGATGCCGAACCGCGCGACGACGGTTCGCGCCGCACCACGCGCTATGACATCGACATGACCAAGTGCATCTATTGCGGCTTCTGCCAGGAGGCCTGCCCGGTCGACGCCATCGTCGAGGGGCCGAATTTCGAGTTCGCCACCGAAACCCGCGAGGAGCTGTTCTACGACAAGGAAAAGCTGCTGGACAACGGCGCCCGGTGGGAATCGGAAATCGCGCGCAACCTCGCGATGGACGCGCCCTACAGATGACCGATCCCTTCACCAAGATGTTCCAGCAGATGCTGGCCCAGGGACAGGAGATGGCGCGGACCTTCAATCCCGCGCTGGAGCATTTCGACCTCAAGGCGGTCGAGAAGATGTTCCCGACCATGCCCGCCGACATGCTGGAAATGTGGTTTGGCAAGACCTTCAACCGCGACGGTCTGGATGCGCGCACCCGCCTGCTGGTGACGATCGCCGCGATGACCGTTCAGGGCGCCCTGGCCGAACCGCAGATGCGCATGACCATCCGCCACGCGATCGAAGCCGGCGCCACCCCGCGTGAGATAGCCGAGGTGATCTATCAGATGGGCATGTTCGGCGGCCTGCCCGCGATGCAGAAGGCGCTTGAGATCGCCCAGGGCGTCTTTACCGAATCCGAGGGGAGCCCCCAGCCATGATGACATTCGCATTCTACCTGTTCGCCATCTCTGTCTGCACGGCGGGCTTCATGGTGGTGCTGGCGCGCAACCCGGTGCATTCGGTGCTGTGGCTGATCTTGGCCTTCCTGTCGGCGGCGGGCCTGTTCGTCCTGCTGGGCGCGGAATTCGTGGCGATGCTGTTGATCATCGTCTATGTCGGCGCGGTCGCGGTGCTGTTCCTGTTCGTCGTCATGATGCTGGACGTGGACTTTGCCCAGCTGAAGGGCGAATTCGCGCGCTATCTGCCGCTGGCGGGTCTGATCGCCATCGTCCTGCTGGCGCAGCTGGCCATCGCCTATGGCGCATGGGAAAGCAGCGACCAGTCGGCGACCCTGCGGTCCGTGCCGATGTCGGCAGAGGTCCAGAACACCAACGCCATCGGCCTGCTGCTGTATGACCGCTACATCCTGCCGTTCCAGCTGTCGGGACTGATCCTGCTGGTCGCGATGATCGGGGCGATCACGCTGACCATGCGGCACCGCACCAACGTCAAGCGCCAGGACGTGATCGCGCAGATGCACCGCGACCCGGCCAAGGCCATGCAGCTGCGCGACGTCAAGCCGGGGCAGGGGCTGTAAGCCTCCGCCCCAGCCAACGGAATATCAACGGGTGAGAGAGCCCGGAGGGACTGAACTGATGATCGGATTGACACATTACCTGGTCGTGGGCGCGATATTGTTCGTCGCCGGGATCTTCGGCATCTTCGTGAACCGCAAGAACGTCATCGTCATCCTGATGTCGATCGAGCTGATGCTGCTGGCGGTCAACATCAACTTCGTCGCCTTTTCGGCCCATCTGGGCGATCTGGGCGGCCAGATCTTCACCATGTTCATCCTGACCGTCGCCGCCGCCGAGGCGGCCATCGGCCTGGCCATCCTGGTCGTCTTCTTCCGCAACCGTGGCACGATCGCGGTGGAAGATGTCAACGTGATGAAGGGGTAGGGTCATGGCTCAGTTCATTCTTTTCGCGCCCCTGCTGGGTGCGCTGATCGCGGGCTTCGGCTGGCGCCTGATCGGAGAGCGCGGCGCGCAGATCCTGACGACCGCCATCCTGTTCGCCGCAGCGGCCCTGTCCTGGGTCGTCTTCCTGACCCTGGGCGAGCCGCAGAGCATCCCGGTCATGGACTGGATCGTCTCGGGCGACTTCACCAGCGAATGGGCGATCCGGCTGGACCGCCTGACCGCGATCATGCTGATCGTGATCAACTCGGTCTCGGCGCTGGTCCACCTCTACAGCTTCGGCTACATGGCCCATGACGAGAATTTCGGCGACGACGAGCCCTATCGGGCGCGCTTCTTCGCCTATCTGTCGTTCTTCACCTTCTCGATGCTGATGCTGGTGACGTCCGACAATCTGCTGCAGATGTTCTTTGGCTGGGAAGGCGTGGGCGTCGCGTCCTATCTGCTGATTGGTTTCTACTTCAAGAAACAGTCGGCGGGCGCGGCCGCAATGAAGGCGTTCATCGTCAACCGCGTCGGCGACTTCGGTTTCCTGCTGGGCATCTTCGGCATCTGGTGGCTGACCGGATCGATCCAGTTCGACGAGATCTTCGCCCAGGTCCCGATGCTGGCCCAGACCGAGATGACCTTCCTGTGGCGCGACTGGAACGCGGCCAACGTGCTGGCGATCCTGCTGTTCATCGGCGCGATGGGCAAGTCGGCCCAGCTGTTCCTGCACACCTGGCTGCCTGACGCGATGGAAGGCCCGACCCCTGTGTCGGCGCTGATCCACGCCGCGACGATGGTCACGGCAGGCGTCTTTCTGGTCTGCCGGATGTCGCCGCTGTTCGAATTCGCGCCCGAAGCCAAGATGTTCATCGTCTATATCGGCGCGACCACCGCATTCTTCGCGGCGACCGTCGGTCTGGTCCAGAACGACATCAAGCGCGTGATCGCCTATTCGACCTGTTCGCAGCTGGGCTACATGTTCGTGGCGGCGGGCGTCGGCGTCTATTCGGTCGCCATGTTCCACCTGTTCACGCATGCCTTCTTCAAGGCGATGCTGTTCCTGGGGGCCGGTTCGGTGATCCACGCGATGCACCATGAACAGGACATGCGGAACTATGGCGGGTTGCGGAAGAAGATCCCGCTGACCTTCGCCGCGATGCTGATCGGCACGCTGGCCATCACGGGCGTCGGCATCCCGCTGACCCATATCGGCTTTGCGGGCTTCCTGTCCAAGGATGCCGTGATCGAAAGCGCCTTTGTCGGCAGCACCTATGCCTTCTGGATGCTGGTGATCGCGGCGCTGATGACCAGCTTCTATTCCTGGCGGCTGATGTTCATGACCTTCTTCGGCACGCCGCGGGGCGATCATCATGCGCATGACCACGCGCATGAAAGCCCCCGCGTGATGACCGCGCCGCTGGTCGTGCTGGCCTTTGGTTCGATCTTCGCGGGCATGATCTGGTACAACAGCTTCTTCGAGGAAGAGGGCGTCCAGCAGTTCTTCGGCATGCCCGTCGTCGAGGCCAGCCATGAGGCAGCCGAGCCCGATGCTGCTGGCACGGCGACGGCCGAGGCCGCCCCGGCGGAGGCCGGCCATGCCGCGGCAGAGCCCGGCGAGGGCATCCGCACCGAAGGTGTCGTCGTGGGGCAGGGCGCGATCTACATGCACCCCGACAACCACGTGATGCACGATGCCCACTATGTCCCGGCCTGGGTCAAGGTGTCGCCGTTCGTCGCGATGCTGATCGGGTTCGGGCTGGCCTGGCTTATGTACATCCGCCGTCCCGAGCTGCCCGGCCAATTGGCCGCCCAGCAGCGGGGCCTGTACCAGTTCCTGCTGAACAAGTGGTATTTCGATCAGGCATATGACGCGATCTTCGTGCGTCCGGCCCGCTGGATCGGCCGCAAGCTGTGGACGGCCGGTGACGGAGCCGTTATCGACGGCGCCATCAACGGACTGGCCCTGGGAATCATCCCGCGCCTGACCCGGTTCGCTGGACGGGTGCAGTCGGGCTATCTGTTCCACTACGCCTTCGCGATGGTTCTGGGCATCGTGGGCTTGCTGATCTGGGTGATGATGCGGGGCGCGCAATAACATGACGAACCTTCTTTCGATCATCACCTTCCTGCCCATCGTGGCGGCGGGCATTCTGGCCCTGTTCCTGCGCGGCGACGACGCCGCATCGCAGAAGAACGCCAAGTGGCTGGCCCTGATCGCGACCAGCGCGACGTTCCTGGTGTCGCTGTTCCTGCTGTCGGGGTTCGACCCGGCGAACACGGGCTTCCAGTTCGTCGAGGATCACGCCTGGATCATGGGCCTGCGCTACAAGATGGGCGTGGACGGGATCTCGGTCCTGTTCATCATGCTGACCACCTTCCTGATGCCGCTGACCATCCTGTCTGCGTGGGACGTCAAGGTGCGGGTCAAGGAATACATGATCGCCTTCCTGGTGCTGGAAGGGCTGATGATCGGCGTCTTTGCGGCGCTGGACCTGATCCTGTTCTACCTGTTCTTCGAGGCCGGCCTGATCCCGATGTTCCTGATCATCGGTATCTGGGGCGGCAAGAACCGCATCTATGCGTCGTTCAAGTTCTTCCTGTATACCTTCATCGGATCGGTTCTGATGCTGGTCGCGATGATCGCGATGGCACGCACCGCGGGCACGACCGACATCACCGAGCTGCTGGCCTTCGACTTCCCGTCGCAGACCATGGCGGTGATGGGCTTCAGCGTCGTCGGCGGCATGCAGACGCTGCTGTTCCTGGCCTTCTTTGCCAGCTTCGCGGTCAAGATGCCGATGTGGCCGGTCCACACCTGGCTGCCCGACGCGCACGTGCAGGCGCCGACCGCGGGGTCCGTGGTGCTGGCGGCGGTGCTGCTGAAGATGGGCGGCTATGGCTTCCTGCGCTTCAGCCTGCCGATGTTCCCGGTCGCGTCGGACCTGCTGCAGCCGCTGGTGCTGTGGATGTCGGCCATCGCCATCGTCTATACCTCGTTGGTGGCGCTGGCGCAGTCGGACATGAAAAAGCTGATCGCCTATTCGTCGGTGGCCCACATGGGCTATGTGACGATGGGCATCTTTGCCGCGAACCAGCAGGGGCTGGACGGGGCGATCTTCCAGATGCTGTCGCACGGCTTCATCTCGGGCGCGTTGTTCCTGTGCGTGGGCGTCATCTATGACCGCATGCACACGCGGGAAATCGATGCCTATGGCGGGTTGGTGAATCGGATGCCGGTCTATGCGCTGGTGTTCATGTTCTTCACCATGGCGAACGTCGGCCTGCCGGGAACCTCCGGGTTCGTGGGCGAATTCCTGACCCTGATGGGCGCGTTCCACGCCAACACCTGGGTGGCCTTCGTCGCGGCGACCGGCGTGATTCTGTCTGCGGCCTATGCGCTGTGGCTGTACCGCCGCGTCACCATGGGCGCGCTGATCAAGGAAAGCCTGCGCACGATCACCGACATGACCCCGCGCGAGCGCTGGATCTTTGCGCCGCTGATCGCCATGACCCTGATCCTGGGCGTCTATCCGCGCCTGGTCACCGACATCACCGGCCCCTCGGTCCAGGCGCTGCTGGTGAATTACAACGACGCGCTGCCTGCTGATGCGGCGACGGGCGACCTGGCCTCGGCCACCGCCAGCCATTGAGGAACGCACGATGACCGGTTTGGATATCTCCACCATTCTGCCCGAGCTGCTGCTGGCGATCTATGCGCTGGCGGCGCTGCTGGCGGGGGCCTATCTGGGCAAGGACCGGATCGCGCGGCAGATCCTGTGGGCCAGCGTCGCGGCCCTGCTGGTCGCGGCGATGGTCGTCGGCATGGCCGACCGCCCGCAGCAGAGCGCGTTCTTCGGGATGTTCATGGACGACGCCTTCGGCCGCTTTGCCAAGGTCACGATCCTGCTGTCCGGCGCCGCCGTCCTGGCGATGAGCGCCGAGTATATGGAACGCCATCGCCTGATGCGTTTCGAATACCCGATCCTGATCGTGCTGGCGACGATCGGCATGATGGTGATGGTGTCGGCGGGCGACCTGCTGTCGCTGTACATGGGGCTGGAGCTGCAGTCGCTGGCGCTTTATGTCGTGGCCGCCATGCGCCGCGAAAGCGTCAAGTCGTCCGAGGCCGGGTTGAAGTATTTCGTGCTGGGCGCGCTCAGCTCGGGTCTGCTGCTCTATGGCGCGTCGCTGGTCTACGGCTTTGCCGGCACGACGCAGTTCGCGGGCATCCTGCAGGCCGTTCAGGCGGGCAGCCTGCCCTTGGGCCTGCTGTTCGGTCTGGTCTTCCTGCTGGTCGGTCTGGCGTTCAAGGTATCGGCCGTGCCGTTCCACATGTGGACGCCCGACGTCTATGAAGGCTCTCCGTCGCCGGTGACCGCGTTCCTCGCGACCGCGCCCAAGGTCGCGGCGATGGCGCTGATCGCGCGGCTTATGTTCGACGCCTTCGGCAACGTGCCGGGCGATTGGGGCCAGATCATTGCGGCCTTGGCGGTGATGTCGATGTTCCTGGGTTCGATCGCGGGCATCGGTCAGCGCAACATCAAGCGTCTCATGGCCTATTCGTCCATCGCGCATATGGGTTTCGCATTGGTCGGCTTGGCCGCGGGCACCGCCTATGGCGTGCAGGCGATGCTGATCTACATGGCGATCTATGCGGTCATGAATGTCGGCAGCTTTGCCTTCATCCTGTCGCTGGAGCGTGACGGCCGCCCGATTACCGATCTGGAAAGCCTGAACCGCTTTGCCAGCGCCGAGCCGCTGAAGGCGATGGCCGTCCTGCTGCTGATGTTCAGCCTTGCGGGCGTGCCGCCGCTGGTCGGCTTCTGGGCCAAGTACGGCGTGCTGACGGCGGCCGTCGACGGTGGCATGGCGTGGCTGGCGATCGCCGGGGTGATCGCGTCGGTGATCGGCGCGTTCTATTACCTGCGCATCGTCTTCTACATGTATTTCGGCGCCGAGACCGAGGGCGTGACCAGCCGCATGGGTGGCGTGCAATACGCCGCCCTGCTGGTGCCGGCCTTTGCCCTGCTGCTGGGGTCGATCACGCTGCTGGGCATCGACGACGCCGCGGCGCTGGCCGCGCAGTCGCTGGTCGGTGAAGCCACGGTTGCGGGTGAATAACCCGCCGGCCACATGGCCCCAGGGCGTGGCGCGCCACGTTCTGGACCGCGTGGACAGCACCAACGCCGAAGCCTTTCGGCTGGCCCCGGCCCTGACCGGGCCGGCCTGGATCATGGCCCGCGAACAGCAGGCCGGTCGCGGCCGTCGTGGCCGCGCCTGGACCGACCCTCCGGGAAACTTTGCCGCAACGCTGGTCATGCGCCCGCAGGGGGCGGCGGCCGATGCAGCGCGGTTGTCCTTTGTCGCGGCGTTGGCGGTGCATGATGCGCTGCGCGATCTGTGCGGGCCGGCACTGAACCTGTCGCTGAAATGGCCCAACGACGTGCTGCTGAACGGAGGCAAGCTGTCGGGCATCCTGCTGGAAAGCAGTGGGGCAGGCGGCCAGGTCGCGGTCTTGGCCATCGGCATCGGCGTCAATCTGGCGCAGGCGCCAGAGGCGGCGCAGGTCGAACCCGGCGCGCTGCGTCCGGTTAGTCTGGCCGGGGAGACCGGCCTGACCGTCACCCCTGACGACCTGCTGGACGCGCTGGCCGTGCGGTTCGACGAGGGCGTGCGGCAGATGGCGGCCTATGGCTTTGCGCCCATCCGGGCCGCTTGGCTGACCCGCGCCGCAAAGCTGGGAGAGACGATCACCGCCCGCACCGGCACCGCCGAGATCACCGGACGGTTCGACGGCATCGACGAGACCGGCGCCCTGATCCTGACCGGCCCGCGCGGCCGTCAGGCGATCTCCGCCGCAGACATCCATTTCGGGGGCTAGACCCATGCTGCTGTGCATCGATACCGGCAACACGAACACCGTCTTTTCGATCTGGGAAGGCACGCGGTTCCTGGCCCATTGGCGCATCCGCACCGATCACCGTCGCACGGCGGATGAATACTATGTCTGGCTGTCCACGCTGATCGCGGTGCAGAAATTCGAGTTGCAGATCGATGCCTGCATCATCAGCGCCACGGCGCCGCGTGTGGTCTTCAACCTGCGGGTGCTGTGCAACCGCTATTTCGATACGCGGCCGCTGGTGGTGGGCAAGCCCGACTGCCTGCTGCCGGTGGCGCCGCGCGTCGACGCGGGCACGACGGTCGGGCCGGACCGGCTGGTGAACACGGTCGGCGCCTATGACCGGCACGGGCCGGACCTGATCGTGGTCGATTTCGGCACCGCCACCACCTTCGACGTGGTGGCCGTGGACGGCGCCTATATCGGCGGCGTCATCGCGCCGGGCGTGAACCTGTCGCTGGAGGCGCTGCACATGGGGGCCGCGTCCCTGCCGCATGTCGATGTGACCATGCCCGCGACGGTGATCGGCACGAATACGGTTGCATGTATCCAGTCAGGCGTGTTCTGGGGATATGTGGGGTTGGTCGACGGTATCGTGGGAAAGATCCGCGCCGAGCGCGACCGCCCGATGAAAGTCATAGCCACTGGCGGGCTTGCGCCACTGTTCGATCAGGGGTTCGACCTGTTCGATGCGATTGAAGACGATTTGACGATGCACGGGCTTCGGCTCATTCACGACTTTAACAAGGAGATGGGAAATGGCTGAACGCCTGATCTATCTGCCGCTCGGCGGAGCGGGCGAAATTGGTATGAACGCCTATGTCTACGGATACGGCCTGCCCGGCAAGGAGCGGTTGATCCTGGTGGACCTGGGTGTCACCTTTGGCGACATGGAGGGCAGCCCGGGGATCGACCTGATCATGCCCGACCTGACCTGGCTGGAAAAGAACCGCCACCGTCTGGAGGCGATCTTCGTCACCCACGGGCACGAGGACCACATCGGTGCCATCGCGCATCTGTGGAAACGGTTGGACGTGCCGATCTATGCCCGCCGCTTTACCGGGACGTTGGTGCGCCTGAAGATGGAGGAGCACGGCCTGCCGACTGAGGTGGTCAACATCACCGAGCCGCGCCCCGCCGTGACCAATATCGGCCCGTTCAGCGTGCAGTTCGTGCCGATCAGCCACTCGATCCCGGAAAGCAGCGCGCTGATCATCGACACGCCCGCGGGCCGTGTCGTGCATACGGGCGACTTCAAGATGGACGTGACCCCGGTGGTGGGCGACGCCTTCGACCCGGTCGGCCTGTCCCAGATCGCGGCCGAGGGCAAGGGCGTCAAGGTCCTGGCCTGTGACAGCACCAACATCTTCTCGACCCATCCCGGTCGGTCCGAGGCGGTTCTGGCGACCCCGATCCTGGAATGGGTCATGGCGCAGCAGAACATGGTCGTGGCCACGACATTCGCCAGCAACATCGCGCGTCTGAAGACGCTGGCCGATGCGGCCCGCGCGTCGGGACGCAAGGTCTGCCTGCTGGGCCGCGCGATGCGGCGGATGGTCAGTGTAGGCTTTGATTCGGGCATCCTGAAGGATTTCCCCGACACGATCGGTCCCGAGGAAGCCGCCAAGCTGCCCCGCAACAAGGTCCTGCTGCTGGTCACCGGCAGCCAAGGCGAACGCCGTGCCGCCAGCGCGCAGCTGTCGCGCGGCCGGTATCTGGGTCTGTCGCTGAAGGAAGGCGACAGCTTCCTGTTCAGCTCCAAGACCATTCCCGGCAACGAGAAGTCGGTCGGCCGGATCATGAACGCCTTTAGCGAGGCGGGCGTGGACGTTTGGGACGCCGATGACGGTCTGTACCACGTGTCGGGCCATGCGAACCGTCCCGACATCGAGGCGATGCACGATCTGCTGAAGCCCAAGGTCGTGATCCCGATGCATGGCGAGCACCTGCACCTGCGCGAGCACGTGATGCTGGCCCGTGCCAAGGGCATGACGGCAGAGATCGTGACCAACGGCACGATGCTGGACTTGACGGGCGATCGTCCCAAGGTTTGCGACCAGGTCGAGACGGGTCGTCTGTACTTGGACGGCAACCAGCTGATCGGCGCGATGGACGGGGTCGTGCGCGACCGCATCCGCATGGCGCTGAACGGCCACGCGATGGTCAGCGTGATCGTGGACGAGGACGACAATGTCCTGCCCGATGCTTGGGTCGAGCTGATGGGCCTGTCCGAGCGCACTCGCTCGGGCGGCGAGTTGGCCCGTCAGATCGAGGCCGAGCTGTCCGAGTTCCTGGAGCGTGCCGATGCCCGCACCGTGCGCGACGACGGCAAGATGGATGAGGCGATCCGCAAGATCACCCGCCAGGTCGCGATGGAGGAGATCGGCAAGAAGCCCGAGGTCACCGTCAGCATCAGCCGCCTGATGGCCGACTGACCACGACCCGGCTTGCGTCCCGCGACGGGCCGGGGGGCCAGCCCCCCGGACCCCCCGTCGTCCCAAGGGACCGCAGCGCAGGCTTGGCCATATCGCAGGGGGTCCGGGGGGTGCGAAGCCACCCGGGCACCGCGGGACGCAAAGCGGCGCAGGGGGCTTGAAACCGCGGCGCGCTTGCGGCAATGCCCAGCATCATGAACGACACATCCGAATCCGGCTTTGATCCGAACCCGCCCCGCCGCAACTTCTATGGTCGGCGGCACGGTAAGACCCTGCGGCAAAGCCAGAAGGGCTATCTGTCCGAGGACCTGGGCGAGTTGCGTCCCCGCGGCATCACCCTGCAGGACAATCCGGACCGCGCACAGGTCGATCCGGCGACGATCTTCGGCAATGACCGCCCGGTCTGGCTGGAGGTCGGCTTTGGCGGCGGCGAACACATGGTCCACATGGCCGCCACCTATCCCGACATCAACATCATCGGCTGCGAGCCGTTCATCAACGGCGTCGCGATGCTGTTGGGCAAGATCCGTGCGGCCGGCGTCACGAATGTCAGCGTCCATCCGGGCGATGCGCGCGACCTGATGGATGTGCTGCCCGATGCCAGTATCCAGCGCGCCTTCCTGATGTATCCCGACCCCTGGCCCAAGGCCCGGCACCACCGGCGACGGTTCGTCACGCCCGAACATCTGCGGCCGTTGGCACGGGTGATGCAGCCGGGCGGGATCTTTCGCGTGGCCAGCGACATCCCCGACTATATCCGCCAGACCCGCGAGGAGGTGCCGCCCGCAGGGTTCGAGACGGTCGACGACACGAACCAGGCCTGGGACGACTGGATCAGCACCCGGTATGAGAAAAAGGCCCTGCGCGAGGGGCGCCCGCCCCATTACGTCACCTTTCGCCGCCTGTAGCAGAAGGCCCGCCGAAGCGGGCCTTTCTTATTCCACGGTGACGGATTTTGCCAGGTTCCGGGGCTGGTCGACATCAGTGCCCTTGGCGACGGCCGTGTGGTAGGCAAGGTACTGCATCGGCACCGCATAGAGGATCGGCTGGAACACCCCGCCGCCCGTGGGCAGGGCCAGGCTTGCAGTGATGCCGTCGCCCGCAGCAGCGATCCCCGCCGCGTCCGAGATCAGCAGCACCTGGCCATGGCGCGCCATCACCTCCTGCATGTTCGAGATGGTCTTGTCGAACAGCGCGTCATGCGGCGCCAGTACCACCACCGGCACGTCGCCGTCGATCAGCGCGATGGGGCCGTGCTTCAGCTCTCCGGACGCATAGCCCTCGGCGTGGATATAGCTCAGTTCCTTGAGCTTGAGCGCACCTTCCAGCGCGACCGGGTACAGCGCGCCGCGGCCCAGATACAGCACGTCGCGGGCCTGGGCCAGCCAGTCGGCCTGGTCGCGGCAGGCATCCGACAGGGCCAGCGCCTGCGCCAGCAGGCCCGGAATGGCGCGCAGATCGCGCAGATGGGCGTCCAGCCCCGCATCGTCGATCCGGCCGCGATCATGCGCCGCCTTGAGCGCCAGCACGGCCAGTACGGCCAACTGACAGGTGAAGGCCTTGGAGGACGCCACGCTGACCTCGATCCCGGCCAGCGTGGGCAGGGCCATGTCGGCGTCCCGCGCGATGGCGGACGTGCCCACGTTCACCAGCCCCACGGTCCGCGCAACCTTGCCGCGGGCATAGTGCAGGGCGGCCAGCGTGTCCGCGGTTTCACCGGACTGGCTGACGGCGACGAACAGGCTGCGATCCGACAAAGGCGGCTCGCGATAGCGGAACTCGGACGCGACATCGATGTCGCAGGGCAGGCCCGCCAGCTGTTCGAACCAGTATTTCGCGACATGGCCCGCCAGATGCGCGGTACCGCAGCCGACCAGGGTCACCCGGTCGATGGCGGCAAAATCCAGCCCGTCGGACAGCACGATCCGGTCACCCTTGATGTAATGGGTCAGCACGTCGCCGATCACCACGGGCTGTTCGGCGATCTCCTTGGCCATGAAATGGCGGTGGCCGGCGCGGTCGATCACCGTTGCGCCGACATCAATGCGGGCGGTGGGGCGGTGCGCCTGGTGGCCTTCGGCGTCCCAAATCTGCACGCCCGCGCGGGTCAGGACGGCGTGATCGCCATCCTCCAGATAGGTGATGCGGTCGGTGAAGGGCGCCAGCGCGACCGCGTCGGAACCCAGGAACATCTCTCCATCGCCATGGCCGATGGCCAGCGGGCTGCCCTTGCGGGCCGCGATCAGCAGGTCGGGTTGATCCTGGAACAGGAAGGCCAGCGCAAAGGCACCGTGCAGGCAGGCCAGCGTGGCGCGCGCGGCCTCCAGCGGCGACAGGCCCTGGTCCAGGTGATGCGCGGTCCACAGCGCCACGGTTTCCGTGTCGGTCTGCGATTCGGGCGTGATGCCCAGGTCGGCCAGTTCGGCGCGCAGTTCGCGGAAATTCTCGATGATGCCGTTATGGACGACGGCGACGGGGCCGGACTGGTGGGGATGGGCGTTGACCTCGGTCGCGGCGCCATGGGTGGCCCACCGGGTGTGGCCGATGCCCGCGTGTCCGGTCAGCGGCTGGTGGACCAGCCGGTCCGACAGGTTCACCAGCTTGCCGACCGCGCGCCTGCGGTCCAGCCGCCCCGCGCTGTCGACGGTCGCCACACCGGCGCTGTCATAGCCGCGATATTCCAGGCGCTTGAGCGCATCGACCAACTGCGGAGAGACCTCGTGGTTGCCCAGGATTCCGATGATGCCGCACATCAGCGCGCCTCCTTCTTCAGCCGCAGCGCCGCCATCAGGCGGGCCGCCAGACCCGGTTTCGTGACCTGACGCGCCCGGCCGATGGCCAGCGCGCCGTCGGGGATGTCCTCGGTGATGGTGCTGCCCGACCCGGTCATCGCATCCGCGCCGACATGGACGGGCGCCACCAGCATGGTGTCGCTGCCGATGAAGGCGCGCGGGCCGATGGTGGTGCGATGCTTGGACACGCCGTCATAGTTGCAGGTGATCGTCCCTGCGCCGATGTTCGTGTGCTCGCCCACATGGGCGTCGCCCAGATAGGTCAGGTGGCCGACCTTGACGCCTTCGTCCAGGACAGCGTTCTTGATCTCGACGAAGTTGCCGACATGCACATCCGCGCCCAATTCGGCGCCGGGGCGCAGGCGGGCAAAGGGTCCGACGGTCGCGCCCTCGCTGACATGACAACCCTCGAGGTGGCAGAAGGGCAGGATCTCGGCCCCCGATTCCACCGTCACGCCGGGACCGAAGACCACGTTCGGCCCGATCACCGCATCGCGCCCGATGACCGTGTCCAACGCCAGAAAGACGCTGCCGGGATCGGTCAGGGTCACCCCGTCCTCCATCAGGCTTGCGCGGGCGCGGGCCTGAAAGGCGGCTTCGGCGGCGGCCAGTTCGGCGCGGGTGTTGATGCCAAGCGTCTCGGCCTCGTCGCAGATCACCACGTCGGCGCGGCGTCCCTCGGCACGGGCCAGGGCCACCAGGTCGGTCAGATAGTACTCGCCAGCGGCATTGTCGTTGCCCAGGCCCGCGATCAGACGGCGCAGCAGGTCGGCCTGCAGCGCCATGACGCCGGAATTGCACAGCGCGATGTCGCGGGTCGCGGCGTCGGCGTCCTTGAACTCGACGATGCGTTCCAGCCCGCGGTCGGTCACGACCAGCCGGCCATAGCGGCCCGGATCATCGGCCTCAAAGCCCAGCACGACCAGGTCGGCGGGGTGGGCGGCCAGTTCGTCCAGCGTATCCTGGGCGATGAAGGGGGTGTCGCCGTAAAGGATGATCACCCGACCCTCGAACCCCTCAAGGCTGGGCAGGGCCTGGCGCACGGCGTGGCCGGTGCCCAGCTGTTCGGCCTGCAGGACGGTCGCGGCCTCCGGGTCCAGCTTTGCCACCGCGCGGGCAACGGCCTCTGATCCGTGGCCGGTCACGACGACGATCTGTTCCGGCTGCAGGTTGCGCGCCGAACGCAGCGCGTGGCCGACCAGCGGCACCCCGCCAAGCCGGTGCAGGACCTTGGGCAGGTCCGACTGCATCCGGCTGCCCTGTCCTGCCGCCAGAACCACCACCGCCACTGCGCTTTCCGACATGCCCGACCCCATCGCCTGTTTGCTTTTTCTATCCGGCGTTCTAATCGGGGCGGGACGCGCTGGAAAGGCCCGGCGCGGTCACCTTTGTTTTCCAAACGTTTCCACAGGGGATGGCGCATGGCGGGTACGGTGGTCTTCGATCTGGACGGAACGCTGGCGGACACGTCCGGCGATCTGGTCGCGGCGGCGAATGCGTGCTTTCGCGCACGGGGCCTGGGCGACCTGCTGGACCCGGTCGCGGATGCGCTGATCGCATTCCACGGCGGGCGGGCGATGCTGCGGGCGGGTTACGGCCGGATGTCGGGCGACACGCTGCTGCCGCCCGGCGCCGAGGATGAGGATTTCGACAGCCTGCTGGGCCACTATGGGGCGGCCATCGCGGTTTACACGCGGCTGTATCCGGGGGTGGAGACGGCGCTGGACCGGCTTGCCGCCGACGGGCACCGCCTGGCCGTGTGCACCAACAAGCCCGAAGCGCTTGCCGAGACATTGCTGCGCGAACTGGGCATCCGCGATCGTTTCGGCGCGATGATCGGTGCCGACACGCTGCCGGTGCGCAAGCCCGATCCGCGGCCCTATCAGGCCGCGGTCGAGGGCGCCGGCGGGACCGTCGCGCGGTCGTTCCTGGTGGGCGATACCGAAACGGACCGCAAGACGGCGGCGGCGGCGGGGGTGCGCGTGGCGCTGGTCAGCTTCGGCCCCGAGGGCGAGGCGATCTCTCGCCTGGCGCCCGAGGTTCTGCTGGCCCATTTCGACCAGCTGCCGGCGATTGCCCGCGACTGGCTGAGCTGAGGGCCTACTCGGCCTCGTCGGCGGATTTCGCGTTCAGCTGGCCATAGTTCTGGGCGCCGATCGTTTCGAACAGGTGGATCTGCGTCTCCAGGAAGTCGATATGACCTTCCTCATCCTGGATCAGCTCCTCGAACAGCATCTTGCTGGGATAATCGCCGACGCTTTCGCAATGGTCGCGCGCCTCGATGTACAGCGTGCGGGCGTCATGTTCCGCGGCCAGATCGCTGTCCAGCGTCTCGCGCAGGTTCTGGCCGATTCGCAGCGGGTCCAGCCGCTGCAGGTTGGGATGACCTTCCAGAAAGATGATCCGCTGGATCAGCTTGTCGGCGTGGTTCATCTCCTCGATGGATTCGGCGCGCGACTTGGCCGCGATCTTGCCGAAGCCCCAATCCTCCTGCAGGCGATAGTGCAGCCAGTATTGGCTGACCGCCGTCAGCTCAGAGCGCAGTGCGGCGTTGAGATACTCGATGACCTTGGCGTCGCCCTTCATGGGTGGCATCCTTCTTGCTGTCTGTTCTGGCGCGCAAAATCGGCGGCGCGACGCCCAGCTTATCGCACGCGCGCATGGTGTCCAGAAACAGCGGCATGCAGCCCCCGCAATCAGCCCGCTTTCCCAACGCGTGATAGATCTTGCCCGGCGTGATGATGGTCTGGGCGTCCGCCGCCCGCATCCAGTCGATGGCGGCGCGGATGTCGTGATCCGAGATCATGGTGCAGTGGCAGACGATCATGGCGGGCTCCTGTCGGGCGGAGACTTACCAAATCGCTCGGACTTGTAAAGTCCGACGTTTTCGCTTTGGCATCACGCCTGCTTGACGCGGACGCGGGCGGGCCGCAAAACCCCGGCCATGAAGCTGTCCGATTTCGATTTCGACCTGCCCGCCCATCTGATCGCCACGCGGCCCGCCAAGCCGCGCAGTTCCGCACGCCTGCTGCTGGCAGAGGGTGGCACGATCGCTGATCGCCACGTGGGCGATCTGCCGCAGATCCTGCGCCCCGGCGACCTGCTGGTTCTGAACGACACCAAGGTCATTCCCGCCCGCCTGACCGGCACCCGCGCCCGCCAGACCCCGCAGGGCGAGGCCGTGGCCCGGATCGAGATCACGCTGCTGGAGCCCGCCGCCGACGGCTGGCAGGCGCTGGCCAAGCCCCTGCGCAAGCTGCGCGTGGGCGAGGTGATCCGGTTCGGCGACGCCCTGTCCGCCACCGTGGTCGAGATGACGGCAACCGGCCTGCGGCTGGTCTTCGACGCCACGGGCGATGCCTTCGACGCGGCGCTGCAGCAGGTGGGCGCCATGCCGCTGCCGCCCTATATCGCCGCGCTGCGGGCGCCCGACGATCAGGACCGCGACGACTATCAGACGGTCTGGGCCGCGCGGCAGGGTGCCGTGGCCGCCCCCACCGCCAGCCTGCATTTCAATGCCCCCCTGCTGCAGGCGCTGTCCGCGCAGGGCGTTCAGTTCGTGCACGTGACGCTGCATGTGGGGGCGGGGACGTTCCTGCCGGTCAAGGTCGACGACGTCACCACCCACCGCATGCATGCCGAATGGGGAGAGGTCTCGCCCGAGGCCGCCGCGGCGATCAATCGCGCCAAGGCCGAAGGCCGCCGGGTGATCCCGGTCGGCACCACCGCCCTGCGCCTGATCGAATCGGCCGCCCCCCAGGCCGGACGCATCGCGCCGTTCCAGGGCACGACCGACATCTTCATCTATCCCGGCTATCAATTCCGGGTGACCGACGGGCTGATGACGAACTTTCACCTGCCCAAATCCACGCTGCTGATGCTGGTCTCGGCGCTGATGGGGCCGGAAAAGATCAGGGAAATCTATGGACATGCGGTCCAAGGGGGCTATCGTTTCTTCAGCTATGGCGACGCGTCGCTGCTGATCCCCTGACGTCGCATTCCGGCTGGCAACGGGGCCCTGTCGGGCATAGGTCGGACATTCCGCCCCCACGCCCCTGAACAAGACGAGACCCGCGATGATTTCGGTGTTGCGCACCACTTGGCCGCTGCTGCTTGGCATCCTTCTGCTGATGGTCGGCAACGGCATGCAAGGCACCCTGCTGGGTATCCGCGGCGGGATCGAGGGCATCCCGACCTTCCAGATGTCCATCGTCATGGCCAGCTATTACGGCGGGTTCCTGCTGGGCAGCCTGACCGTCCCGGACCTGATCAAGAACGTGGGCCATGTGCGGGTCTTTGCAGCCTTGGGGTCGCTGATCAGCGCCGTGCTGGTCCTGTTCGCGGTCGAGCCACACTGGATCAGCTGGACGGTCCTGCGGTTCCTGATCGGGTTCTGCTTCTGCGGGGTCTATGTCACGGCGGAAAGCTGGCTGAACGCGGGCTCGACGAACGAGAACCGGGGGCAGGCGCTGTCGCTCTACATGATCGTGCAGCTGCTGGGGATCGTTATCGCCCAAGCCCTGCTGAACGTCAGCAGCCCCGCAGGCTATCTGCTGTTCATCATTCCGTCGGTGCTGGTGTCGCTGGCCTTCACGCCGATCCTGCTGTCGGCCCAGCCCGCGCCGCAGTTCCAGACGATCAAGCGGATGTCGTTCGCGAAACTGTACCGCGCCTCGCCCTTGGGCTGCGTGGGGATCTTCCTGATCGGGGGGGTATTCTCGGTCCTGTCGGGGATGTCGTCGGTCTGGGGCGCGCAGATCGGGCTGTCGGTGGCGCAGATCAGCCTGTTCGTGGCCGCGATCTATGCCGGGGGCCTGGTCCTGCAATATCCGATCGGGTGGATTTCCGACCGCTATGACCGGCGCAAGCTGGTGCTGGGCATGTCGGCGATCGGGGGCCTTTGCGGGCTGATCACCGTCGCGGCGCAGCCTGGCACCCTTGGCCTGGTCATCGCGGGGGCGATCATGGGCGGGGTCGCGAACCCGGTCTATGCGCTGCTGCTAGCTTATACCAACGACTATCTGGACCAGTCCGACATGGCGTCGCGTCGGCGGGCCTGCTGTTCATCTATGGCATCGGCAGCATGGGCGGTCCGATCATCACCGGCTGGTTGATGGGCGTCATCGGGCCGGACGGGTACTGGGTGTATATGGGCGTCCTGCTGGCGCTGCTGACGGCCTATGCCGGCTGGCGCACCACGCAGCGCCGCGCGCTGACCCCGGACGAACAGGGCAGCTTTGCCGTCATCACCCCCAACGCCACCCCCCTGGCCGTCGATGCGGTGCTGGAGGAGGCCCAGTCCGACGACCCTCAGCAGCAGCAGGCCAGCGCCTGACCGGCGGCTTGCTGCCTTGGGGCAAATGGTTTAACGCTGAACTATAATTCATCAGCGGGGGACCCGATGGCCCAGAATTTCGACTTGGTGGTGATCGGCGCAGGGCCGGGCGGCTATGTGGCCGCGATCCGGGGCGCGCAGCTGGGCCTCAAGGTGGCCTGTATCGAACGCGAGCATCTGGGCGGCATCTGCCTGAACTGGGGCTGCATCCCGACCAAGGCCATGCTGCGGTCCGCCGAGGTGTACCACCTGATGCATCGCGCCAAGGAATTCGGGCTGAAGGCCGACAGCATCGGCTATGACCTGGACGCGGTCGTGAAGCGGTCGCGCGGCGTCGCCAAGCAGCTGTCCGGCGGCATCGGCCACCTGTTCAAGAAGAACAAGGTGACGGTCATCATGGGCGAGGCCAAGCTGGCCGGCAAAGGCCGCGTGACCGTCAAGACCGACAAGGGGACCGAGGAGATCACCGCGAAATCCATCGTTCTGGCCACCGGCGCGCGGGCGCGCGAGCTGCCGGGGCTGGAGCCGGACGGCAAGCTGGTCTGGAACTACAAGCATGCGCTGGTGCCGCCGCACATGCCGAAAAAGCTGCTGGTCATCGGATCGGGCGCCATCGGCATCGAATTCGCCAGCTTCTTCAACACGCTTGGCGCCAAGACGACCGTCGTCGAGGTCATGGACCGCGTCCTGCCCGTCGAGGATGCCGAGATCAGCGCATTCGCCAAGAAGCAGTTCGTCAAGCAGGGCATGACGATCATGGAAAAGGCCGCGGTCAAGAAGCTGGACCGCAAGGGCGACATCGTCACGGCCCATATCGAGGTCGGCGGCAAGACCGAGACGCATGATTTCGACACGGTGATCTCTGCCGTTGGCATCGTCGGCAACACCGAAGGGCTGGGCCTGGAGGAGGCGGGGATCAAGGTCGACCGCACCCATGTCATCACCGACGAATACTGCCGCACCGGGGTCGAGGGCGTCTATGCCATCGGCGACCTGGCCGGCGCGCCCTGGCTGGCGCACAAGGCCAGCCACGAGGGCGTCATGGTGGCCGAACTGATCGCCGGCGGTCATCCGCACGCGATCAAGCCGGGATCCATCGCGGGCTGCACCTATTGCCACCCCCAGATCGCATCGGTCGGCCTGACCGAGGCCAAGGCCAAGGAACAGGGGCTGGACATCAAGGTCGGCCGCTTCCCCTTCATGGGCAACGGCAAGGCCATCGCCCTGGGCGAGCCCGAGGGCATGATCAAGACGATCTTCGACGCCAAGACGGGCGAGCTGCTGGGCGCGCACATGGTCGGCGCCGAGGTGACCGAGCTAATCCAGGGTTACGTCATCGGCCGCCAACTGGAGACGACCGAACAGGACCTGATGGAGACGGTGTTCCCGCATCCCACCCTGTCCGAGATGATGCACGAATCCGTGCTGGACGCATACGGGCGTGCCATCCACTTCTGATCGCGACGCGATCACGGTGACACAGGGGGGCGGTTTCGCCCCCCTTTCGCGTCAGTCGGCAGGGGTCAGCGTGGTGACACCCGCAGCGGCGGCACGGGCCAGGCCGGGGTCCAGCGACATGCCGATATATTCCCCACGACGCCACAGCCCCGCCAGATCGTCGTAATGCCGCGACAGCGGGTGGCCCGACTGCCCGGTCGAGGTGATGAACACCGAACTGTCCGGGTCCGCCAGGTCGATCACGCTGCGATAGCCCGCTCCGCCGACGGCCTGGAACGGGTCGTTGCCGGTGCCGATCATGCCGGTTCGGGCCACGGTGAACTCTCCGCCCGAGATCGACTGCGTGATGTTCATGATCCAGCCAAGCGCGGGCAGCGCGCCCAGGCCCGGATGCATGTGCTGTGCCTGATGCGCGTCGCCCCACCGCCAGCTGGTCACGTCGGGACCGTATTTGGCGGTCAGGTCCAGGATGGCGCGGTCCAGCGACTGGCGGGCGATGGTCGCGCAATCCTCGGTCGCGGCACTTTGGACCACGTCGCACCAGGCGGCGGCGCCGTCGCGGTCGCGGAACACCGCGTCGATGAAATGCGGCTGCAGGCGGATCAGGTCGTCGGCCACCGGTCCCAGCTCGTCCCGGACCAGACGATCCTGCAGCGCGCCCATCCAGGCGGCATAGATCAGCGGTTCCGGCAGATGCTCGTTCATGGCGCCGTCCCATTCGGCCAGCAGGGTCAGGGCGTCCTGACGTTGGCGCTCCGGGGTGCCGGGTGCCGCCGGATCCCCGGTGAACCACAGGTTGGCCCCCACCAGCGGCAGCAGCGCGCGGGCCGCCGGGCTGACCACGTCCAGCTGCGCCGCGATGAAGCTGTCGCGGGAATGCACCTCTCGGTTGCCCAGCAGGCCGGACAGGCGGTCCTGGCGCAGGCCGTCGGCATCCGCCTCCTCGGTCGCCAGGGCCAGGCCGTCCTGGGGGCGGCGGGCTTCGGTCGCCAGCGACACGGTGCCCTGCCAGGCGGTG
>NZ_BBPH01000073.1 GCF_000787695.1 Paracoccus sp. PAMC 22219
CCCGCCGTCGCGGGACGCAGGTCAGGTCAGGCCCGCATGCTCCAGCGCCGCGTCGATCAGGTGGCGCGTCGGCTCGGTCAGCGGCGTCAGCGGCAGGCGCACCCGCTCGTTGCACAGGCCAAGGCGCGACATCGCGTATTTCGCGCCCACCAGACCCGGCTCGACAAAGATCGCCAGATGCAGCGGCATCAGCCGGTCCTGGATCTCCAGCGCCGCGGCGTAATCACCGCGCAGCGTGGCCTCCTGGAACTGCGCGCACAGGCGCGGCGCCACGTTCGCGGTCACGCTGATGCAGCCCACGCCGCCATGCGCGTTGAAGCCAAGGGCGGTCGCGTCCTCGCCCGACAGCTGGATGAAATCCGCCCCGCAAGTCATGCGCTGACAGCTCACCCGTTCCAGCTTGCCGGTCGCGTCCTTGACGCCGATGATCGACGGAATCCGCGCCAACACCCCCATCGTCTCCGGCATCATGTCGACGACCGACCGCCCCGGAATGTTGTAGATGATGATCGGCAGGTCGCAGGCATCCGTCAGCGCCGTGTAATGCGCGATCAGCCCCGCCTGCGTCGGCTTGTTGTAATAGGGCGTGACGACCAGCCCCGCATCCGCGCCCACGCTGGCCGCGTGCTGCAAAAGGCCGATCCCCTCGCGCGTCGAATTGGACCCCGCGCCCGCGATCACCGGCACGCGGCCATTCACCGCACGCACGACCTCCTCGATGACGGTGCGATGCTCGTCATGGGTCAGGGTGGGGCTTTCGCCGGTGGTGCCCACGGGAACCAGGGCGTGGCTGCCCTGGTCGATATGCCAGTCGACCAGCTTCTTCAGCGTGTCCAGATCCAGCTCGCCGTCCGGGGTGAACGGCGTGACGAGGGCTGGCATCGACCCTTTGAACATGACACGCTCCATGATGATCCTTGGTGAAAGCAGGCAATTGCGCGGCCATCCCTAACCAAGGGCCGCGAACTTGCCAAGGTTGTGAATTGCACGCGGGGCGTTTGACGGTGACACAGGGTGGTGATGCGACTTCTGCGTGACATGATGATGGCGGGCCTTCTGGCCCTGACCCTGGCCCTGCCCGCACGGGCCGAGGATCCGGGCGCGATGGCGCTGGCCCTGGCCGCGACCCAGGTCCAGGACTGGGTGACCGCCCGCGACGCCGCCCGCGCCGCGGGCCCCCTGGGCGAGGCGCTGGTCGGCTGGCACGCCCTGCGCGCAGGCCACGGCGATTTCGCCGATTACGCGGCCTTCCTGCGCAACCATCCCGACTGGCCGGGCCTCGACCTGCTGATCCAGCGCGGAGAGGCGCGGTTGCGCCCCGGCGCCGATCCCGACGACATCCGCCTGTGGTTCGACGGCCGCAGCCCCACCACGCGGGCCGGGCTGAACGCGCTGACCGCGATCCTGCCCGATGCCGACGCGCCCGCACGCGCGCGGCCTTCTTCACCGCCCAGCCCCTGCCGGCCGAGGATGAGACCGCCCTGCTGGCAGCCTTTCCCGAACTGCTGCCCCTGGTCCCTGCCCGCGTCACCGCGATGCTGGACACGGGCGAATGGGCGCAGGCCGAACGCCTGCTGGCGCGCCTGCCCGAGGCCGACCGCCCCCTGCCCCGCGCCCGGATCGCCGTGCAGGCGGGGCGCGCGGGCGTCGACGACCTGATCCTGGCGCTGCCAGAGGGTCAGCGCGCCGATCCGGGCCTGGCGATGGACCGCTTCGACTGGCGCGTGGGCGCCCGCCAGCATGATGGCGCCCAGACCCTGCTGCTCGAATCCTCGACCAGCGCGGATGCGCTGCGCGTTCCGGCGCGGTGGGCGTCGATGCGGGTGGATTACACCCGTCTGGCGATGCGCAATGGCGATTGGGACCGCGCGCTGCGGCTCGCCACGCCGCATTTCCTGACGCCCGACAACCGCCATTATGCCGACCTGGAATGGCTGGCGGGCTTTGCCGCGCTGAAGACCGGCGATCCGGCCCGCGCGCTGACCCATTTCGACCACCTGGAAACCGTCGTGGGCGCCGCGATCAGCACGTCCCGCGCCCTGTACTGGCAGGGCCGCGCGCACGAGGCCCTGAGCGACGCCGCCGCCGCCCGCACCGCCTTTGATGCCGCGGCCGACCTGCCCGGCACCTATTACGGCCAACTGGCGATGGAAAAGGTGGGCCGCACCCTGCCCGCCGATTACGCCGTGGCTGATGCGGCCATCGACAGCCTGCCCGACTGGCGCGGCAGCGCGCTGCGCGAGAACGCGATCTTTCGCGCCGGATTGTGGCTGGTCGCCAGTGGCCGCCGCGACGATGCGCAACGTTTCCTGCTGCACCTTGCCGAAACCGCGACGCCCGATGACATCGCCCGCATGTCGCGCCTGATGTACGAGGCCGGGACCCCCTGGCACGGCCTGCGCCTGGCCAAGCAGTCGGCCAACCAGGGCGTGATCTGGCCCGTCGCGCATTTCCCCCTGACGGGGCTGGAGCGCGAGGATCTGGGCCCGCCCGCGGAGCTGGTCATGGCCATCGCGCGCCAGGAATCGGAGTTCAACTACACCGCCAGCAGCCCGGTTGGCGCGCAGGGGCTGATGCAGGTCATGCCCGGCACCGCCGAACAGGTCACCCGCCAGATCGGCATGCCCTATGACCTGGGCCGCCTGTCCAGCGATGCGGCCTACAACGCGCGGATCGGGTCGCAATACCTGATCGACCTGGCCGACCGGTTCGGCCCGTCGGTGGCGCTGATCGCGGCGGGCTATAATGCGGGGCCGGGACGTCCGGCCCGCTGGCTGGGCGATTTCGGCGACCTGCGCCGCGACATGGACCCGGTGGACTGGGTCGAGCTGATCCCCTTCGACGAGACCCGCAACTATGTCATGCGCGTGGCCGAGGCGCTGCCGATCTATCGGGCCCGCATCCACGGCACGCCCGCGCCGGTCGTCACCCGGTGGGACCTGTCGGGCGGCGGCGCGGTGCCGCCCCCGCCGGCGCGCCTGACGCTGGCCCTGTCGGCCAAGCCGCGGCCCAAGCCCTTCATCGGTCCGCGCCTGCCCGCGGACTGGTTCACTGCGACCGGGCCCGCTGTCGCCACAGAGTGAACAGGCTGGCCGCGACCACGATGCAGGCGCCCGCCACCACGTTGGTGCGCAGCGTCTCGTCGAACAGGAACACGCCCAGGATGCTGACCCAGACCAGCTGGGTATAGCCGAAGGGCTGCAGGGCCGACGCCTCGGCCATCTCATAGCTGCGGATCATCAGATAGTGCGAGGTCATGCCGCAGACGCACAGGCAGGCCATCCAGACCCAGTCCATCGGCGCCAGCCACTGCCAGTCCCAGATGCCCACCAGCGTCATCGCCACCGCCCCCGACACGCCGGTCCAGAAAAAGCTGACCATCGCCGGATCGTCGCGCGACACGTGCCGCGTCAGCAGACCGTACAGCGCGAACATCAGCGCGGCCGCAAAGGGCAGCAGCGCGGTCACGCTGATGACCCCGCCGCCGGGGTTCAGGATCACGATGATACCGGCGAATCCCACGGCGATGGCGGTCCAGCGCCGCCAGCCGACCTTTTCGCCCAGGACCGGCCCCGACAGGGCCGCGACCAGCAGCGGATAGACGGAAAAGACCGCATGCGTCTCGATCAGGCCCAGGCGGACGAAGGCCTCGACCATGATCAGCACCTCCAGAGCCAGGATCACGCCGCGGGCGATCTGGGTCAGGGGGCGTTTCGTGCGGATGGCGCGTTTCAACCCGCCCGGCTGGCGCGCGACCAGCGCGATCACGAACAGCGCAAAGACCCAGTAGCGGATCATCACGATCAGCACCGGCGGATAGCCCCCGCCCAGAATCCGCGAAAACACGTCCTGGAACGCAAAGATCAGGCTGACCGCGCACATCATCGCGATGGCAAGGCCGGTGCGGTCGCGGACGGGGGCCTGCCCCTCTGGCGGAACCGGGGGCGGCGCCGCGACGGCGGCGGATGCGGCATAGGGCGGGGCGGGTCGGTCGTCGGACATGGGCGCACGCTTTCAGGGTTGCCCCCTGTTGCGCCCGCCATTCCGCAAGGTCAAGCGAGGGTCAGGGTTGCACGACCTGCAACCCTGACCTGTTGCGCCCTAGTCGCGGGCGCGGATGATCTTGGCAAAGGGTTCCAGCAGCGTCGGGTTTGCGGCCACGATGCGGCCCGATTCCAGCGGGTCGTCGCCCTCGCGGATGCCGTGGACGAAACCGCCGGCCTCGCGCACCATCAGGATGCCCGCGGCCACGTCCCAGGATTTCGTGCCGCGTTCCCAATAGCCGTCGAACCGGCCGCCGGCGACATAGGCCAGGTTCAGCGCCGCCGACCCGAACCCGCGCACGCCCGCGCAGACGGGCATCAGCTGCGCCAGATCCTGGATCATCGCGGGCAGCGGCCCGGTGCCCGCATGCGGGATCCCGGTCGAGAACACCGATTCGGACAGCTTGGTGCGGCCCGACACGCGCAGGCGCTGGTCGTTCATATAGGCGCCGGTGCCCTTTTCGGCCACGAACATCTCGTCCTTGGCGGCGTCGAAGATGACCGCCGCGACGATCTCCTTCTTGTGCTCCAGCGCGATGGAGACGGCCCAGTGCGGCAGGCCGTGCAGGAAGTTCGTGGTCCCGTCCAGCGGGTCGACGATCCAGCGGCGGGTGGGGTCGTCGCCCTCGGTCCTGCCGGTCTCCTCGCCCAGCCAGCCATAGCTGGGGCGGGCGGTCATCAGCTCTTCCTTGATCAGGCGTTCGGCCTCGCGGTCGGCGCGGGTGACGAAATCGCCGGCGCCCTTGACGCTGACCTGAAGGTTCTCGACCTCGCGGAAGTCCTTGACGAGGGCGCGACCCGCCTTGCGGGCGGCCTTGATCATCACGTTCAGATTGGCGCTTGCCATCGGGTGCTCCGGGAATTGGGGTTGGCGCGTCATAGGGCAGACGCGGCGGAAAGCCAAGCATGACGCGCCCGTTCAGCTGGACGGGCCGCGCAGCATCCGCAGGGGTTCGGTGCGCGACAACCGCAGCACATGCGCCATGTAGGGCTGCGACAGGTCGCCCGACCGCACCGCTGCGTACAGGCGGCGGCGGATCCCCTGCGGCCCCAGGGGCAGCAGCACCAGTTCCGGGTTCGCGGCCTCGCGCCGCAGGACCCAGTCCGGCATGACCGCGACACCCCGCCCGGAGGCCACCAGCATCAGCGCCACCGCGGTCAGCTCGACCGTCCGCTGGCGCAGGGGTTCGATGTTCGCGGGGGTCAGGAACTGGCTGAAGACATCCAGCCGCGCGCGGTCCATCGGATAGGTGATCAGCGTCTGATCCGCCAGATCGGCGGGATCGGCATGACCCTTGGCGACCAGCGGATGGCCCGCGGGCACCACCAGCGTCGGCGCGTAATCGAACAGCGGCTGGAAGGTGACGCCCGCCAGATCCTCGGGATCCGAGGAGATCACCAGGTCCACCTCCTCGCGCACCAGCGCGGGCAGCGCGCCAAAGGCAAGACGCTGGCGGATGTCCACATCCACGTCGGGCCAGGCGCGGCGAAAGATGTCCAGCACCGGCAGCAGCCAGTCAAAGCAGGCGTGGCATTCCATCGCGATGTGCAGCCGCCCGATGCGCCCGGCCTCGACGCCCTTGAACTCGGCCTCGGTCGCGGCGACCAGGGGCAGGACCTGTTCGGCCAGGCGCAGCAGGCGCATGCCCGCGGCGGACAGGCGCATCGGCTTGGTGCTGCGCACGAACAGCTGGGCGCCGGACTGTTCCTCCAGTGCCTTGACCTGATGGGACAGCGCGCTTTGGGTGATGTTCAGCACCTCGGCGGCGCGGGCCAGGCCGCCCTGTTCGTGGATGGCATGCACGGTGCGCAGATGGCGCAGTTCCAGATGCATGATGAAACGCCCTCACGTTGATGTTGAAGATTATGAATTTGTCTCACGCCGCGACGCATGGCACAAGAGCTGCCAACACGAAGGGATTCGCCATGACCACGCCGCATGTCAGCTTTGAGTTCTTCCCGCCCAAGACGCTGGAAGCCTCGTTCAAGCTGTGGGAAACCGCCAAGGTGCTGGCGCCGCTGGCCCCCGATTTCGTGTCGGTCACCTATGGCGCCGGCGGCACGACCCGCAAGCTGACCCATGAGGCCGTGACCACGATCAACCGCCAGTTCGGGCTGGCGGTCGCCGCCCACCTGACCTGCGTCGAGGCGACCCGCGCCGAGACGATGGAGATCGTGCAGTCCTATGCCGATGCCGGGATCACCGAGATCGTGGCCCTGCGCGGCGACGCGCCCAAGGGCGCCGACCGTTTCACCCCGCATGCCGACGGCTTTGCCAATTCGGTCGAGCTGATCGAGGCGATCGCCGCCCGCGGCGACATGACCATCCGCTGTGGCGCCTATCCCGAACCGCACCCGGACAGCGCCGATGGCGATGCCGACGTGACCTGGCTGAAACGCAAGGTCGAGGCGGGCGCGACCAGCGCGATCACGCAGTTCTTCTTTGAACCCGAAACCTTTTTCCGGTTCCGCGACAAATGCGTGGCGGCGGGTATCGACGCGCCCATCATCCCCGGCCTGCTGCCGGTGCAAAGCTGGGCCGGGACCAAGCGTTTCGCCGCGACCTGCAACACCACCGTACCGGACTGGGCCGAAGAGGCGTTCCAGCTGGCCGCCCTGGACGGCCCCGACGCACAGCGCGTGCTGGCGACCGACCTGTCGGTGGATCTGTGCGAAAAGCTGATCGCGGGCGGTGTGGACAAGCTGCATTTCTATACACTGAACCGCCCGGAACTGACCCGCGACGTCTGTGCCGCCCTGGGCGTGCGCCCCAAGGCCGGGCTGGAGGCCGTGGCCTGACGACAGCCTAGGCCGGATCGACGGGCGGGCGGCGCCAGCGCGCGACGATTCCCACAGGCGATGCCCTGCGCGGCGGTCGGTGCACAGCCAGGTGGCCGGTCAGGCGGGCCTGGCCGGGGACGGGGTTTGGCACGGTCGGATGCAACGTCTCGGTCGTGTAGCGGCCTGCAATGCGGGGCGCGCGCGCCAAGAAGGCCTTGCCCCAGTTGCGCCATGTCCCGATCGACGGGGCCGTCGCATCGCAGGGAAACAGGCCGCGCCAGCCGGGCGGCAGGGGAAGCCCGACCTGTTCGGCCCGATCCAGCATCCAGACCAGCGGGATGTTCGCCAGGGGCCGCGAAAACTCGAACCCCGACAGCTGTCCGCCGATATCGGGATGCGCGCCGCGGAACCACATCTGCTCGATCCGGCCCGCCGCATGGGCATCGTCCCACAGCAGCGGCGCAAAGGCCGCGCGGGTCTCGTCCAGGGCCAAGGCCTGGAACCCATGCTCGATCCCCTGCCCCAGATGCGCGTCGTGGAACCGGAACCGCGGTTCGGTCAGCATCCACAGCACCGGCAGGCGCAGGCCCAAGGCCATCACCGTGTCGAAACAGCCGACCATGCGGATCGGCGCCTGCGCGTGACAGCGCCTGCGCCGGAACGCGGCCATCGCCTGCGGCGTGCCCCCCTGATGGTAATAGCGCCAAGCCAGCCGGATATGGCGATCGGTCGCCGCCTGCGCCTGCAACAGGCCCACGCGGCTGATCATCCCCGCCAGGCTGCGGATCGCAAAGGCCCCGCGGGAATAGCCCAGCATGAAGATCAGGTCGCCGGGGCGATAGCCGCTGGCCAGCCAGCCATAGGCGTCGGTGATTCGGGCTTCCAGGATGCGGCCCATCATCAGGTCGGGCAGCGTGCGCCAGCGCGTCCATTGCTGGCCCATGCCGTAATGGATGCGGACGCGGCCGGGGGGCATGGCGCTCAGCTGCCCCGTCAGCAGGCGGTGGATGCGACCGATGGAACTGCGCCGCCCGTCGGCCAGCGACGCGAAGGTGCCGTCCATCAGCACGACATGGGTGGTGGGTGGTCGAACAGGTATCATGCCCCCAAGGCTAGCATGGGGGCATGAGGAAACCGTTACGACAGGCGCATCACGGTCGCGTTGGTCACCGCGCCAAAGCCGTTGAACCGCGTGTTCGTGACCGTCGAATAGGCGCCGGCCCCGTGGAAGATGACAAAGTCGCCTTCCTGGATCGTGTCCGGCAGGGCCAGTTCGCCCGGCAGGCGGTCGACCGAATCGCAGGTCGGGCCAAAGATGACGCGGCCGCCGGCCTCGCCCTCGCGCGGGGTGCCCTTGGGGGTCAGCACCTCGATGCGGTCGATGTTGCCGATGATCGGCAATTCGGCCAGACCGCCATAGACGCCGTCGTTCAGGAACACGTGGCCGCCGTCGCGCACGCCCTTGACCCGGGTGATCAGCGCATAGGCGTCGGCCACGATGCCGCGGCCCGGTTCGCAGACCAGGTCGGGCGCGTCGGTCCCGAACATCTCGGTCACGGTGTCCGCGATCTCCTGGAAGATCGAGGTCAGGTCGGGCTCGACCCCGATGACGCGATGCGAAGGGAAGCCCCCGCCCACGTTCAGCCGCACCGCGCGCACGCCCGCCATGTCGCAGATGTCCTTGGACACCCGGATGTAGCTTTCCCACGCGATCGGGTCGGTGCATTGCGTGCCCGGATGGAAGGTCAGCGACGGGACATAGCCGCGGCGCGCGACCTCTGCCAGCAACTCGGCCGCCAGTTCGGGCGATGCACCGAACTTGGACCCGAAATCATAGGCCGCCCCCAGAACCGGCAGCTTGAAGCGGGGCGATATCTCGACCCCCTTGCCGTCGACATGGGTCGGCACCTGGTCGAACAGCTTGTCCAGTTCGGACCGGCTGTCCACGGACCAGGCGCGGATGTTCTGGGCCACGCCATGCGCGATCTCGGACCGGGCGCGGACGGGGTTGTGGTAATGGCGCGCGGCATGCGGCGCCATGCGGCCGATCAGGTCGATCTCGAACGGGGACGCCACGTCGAATCCGCGAATGCCGGCGGCGACGAGATTCTGGATCACGGCCTCGTCGGGGTTGGACTTGACCGCATAGGTCACCAGCCCCGGAAAGCCGTCGATGAATTGCCGCGCACGGTCCTGCAGGACTGTCGGCGCGAAGACCATGACCGGATGTTCCGGGGCCAGATGTCGGATGACCTCGGCCGGATTGTCCCAGACGGTCTTCTGTTGTCCCATTGCGGTTCCTTTCGCAGGAGGCTGGTGGTGGTGATGGGCTGAACTGCGTCAACCCAGAATGGCGCTTTTGGGTTCCGATTTCACCGATGAAAAGGGTAGAATCGCGCCCCGTCCCGGTTATTATGACGCAGTTCATGTCATTTTGACGAAACAGGCAGGCAAGGGCGGCTTTGGACGATCTGGATCGCAACATTCTGGCGCAGCTGTCGGGCGATGCGCGCATGTCGGTGGCCGTTCTGGCCCGCCGGCTGCGCGTCGCGCGGTCCACCGTGCAGGCCCGCCTGGAACGGCTGGAAAGCACCGGCGCCATCGCCGGATACACCCTGCGCCTTGGCGAGGCCGCGCGCGGCGCCCGCATCCGTGCCACCGTGCTGCTGGGGATCGAACCCCGTGCCCAGCCCGGCGTGCTGTCGCGGCTCAAGACCCTGCCCCAGGTCGAACGCGTCCACACCACCAGCGGCCGGGTCGACCTGCTGCTGCAACTGGCGACGGCATCCACCACCGAACTGGACGAGACGCTGGACCGCATCGGCGCGATCGAGGGGGTGCGGTCGTCGGAAAGCCTGATCCACCTGGCGACCAAGCTGGATCGTGCCGTCTAGGCGTATCGGCTGTTGCCTCGAATCCCCTGCCGGCGGACACTGTGGCCGTTGACGCAAGGGAGGATGCGATGACCTATTATTCCGGGTTCGTGCTGGCCGTGCCTGCGGACAAGCGCGACGATTATGCCGATCACGCCGTCAAGGCCTGGCCGATGTTCAAGCGCCACGGCGCGCTGCGCATGGTCGAATGCTGGGGCGAGGACGTGCCCCACGGCAAGCAAACCGACTTCTATCGCGCCACGCAGGCCACCGGAGACGAGGTGCCGGTGTTCTCCTGGATAGAATGGCCCGACCGCGCGACCGCCGATGCCGCATGGGCCGCGATGATGACCGAGGACCATTCCGACATGGCAGAGATGCCCTTTGACGGGGCACGGATGTTCTGGGGCGGTTTCGCCCCCATCGTGGACGTGTCCTGACGGGCTTGGCCTTTGGCCCTGCATTCGCTAATCCCGCTGCAACAGATGGGGTGATGCGATGACGATGGACAAAAGCTTTGACGCGGCGGATGCCGAGGCCCGGATCGCGGCCGAATGGGAGGCGACGAACGCCTTTGCCGCCGGGGCCAATGCCCGGCGGTCTGAAACCTTCACCGTGATGATCCCGCCCCCCAACGTCACCGGCAGCCTGCATATCGGCCACGCGCTGAACAACACGCTGCAGGACATCCTGGTCCGCTGGCACCGGATGCGCGGGTTCGACACGCTGTGGCAGCCGGGTCAGGACCATGCGGGCATCGCCACGCAGATGGTCGTCGAACGCCGCATGGCCGAACGGGGTGAACCGAACCGCCGCGAGATCGGGCGCGATGCCTTCACCGCCAAGATCTGGGACTGGAAGCGCGAATCCGGCGACACGATCATCAACCAGCTGAAGCGCCTTGGCGCCAGTGCTGACTGGTCGCGCAATGCCTTCACCATGTCCGGCGCCCCCGGTGCCCCCGCGGGCGAGGAGGGCAATTTCCACGACGCGGTGATCCGGGTCTTCGTCGACCTGTACAACAAGGGCATCATCTATCGCGGCAAGCGGCTGGTGAACTGGGACCCCCATTTCGAGACCGCGATCAGCGACCTGGAGGTCGAGAACCGCGAGGTTCCGGGCCATATGTGGCACTTCAAGTACCCGCTGGCCGGGGGCGCGACCTATGAATACGTCGAACGCGACGAAGACGGCCGCGTGACCCTGCGCGAGACGCGCAACTATATCAGTATCGCGACCACGCGGCCCGAAACGATGCTGGGCGACGGCGCGGTGGCGGTCCATCCGTCCGACGAACGCTATGCCCCCATCGTGGGCCAAATGGTCGAGATCCCGGTCGGCCCCAAGGAGCACCGCCGCCTGATCCCGATCATCACCGACGAATACCCCGACCCGACCTTTGGGTCCGGCGCGGTCAAGATCACCGGCGCGCATGATTTCAACGACTATGGCGTGGCGATGCGGAACAGCATTCCCTTGTACGCGCTGCTGGACACAAAGGGCGCGATGCGCGCCGACGGGCTGTCCTATGCCGACAGCGCCGCCATCGCGTCCCGCGCCGCGGCGGGCGAGGATGTGGGCGACGTCACGGCCGTCAACCTGGTCCCGGACGATCTGCGCGGCCTGGACCGGTTCGAGGCCCGCAAGCGGGTCGTCGATGCGATCACCGCCGAGGGCCTGGCCGTCACCTATCTGCACCGCGAGATCGAGCCCGAGACCGGGGCCGAGCATCTGGAGCGCCGCCCCGTGATCGACGCCAAGCCGATCATGCAACCCTTCGGCGACCGCTCTGGCGTGGTGATCGAGCCGATGCTGACCGACCAGTGGTTCGTGGACACCAAGCGCATCGTCGAACCCGCGCTGGAGGCCGTCCGGTCCGGCCGCACGGAGATTCTGCCCGAACAGCACAAGAAGGTCTATTTCAACTGGCTGGAGAACATCGAGCCCTGGACCATCAGCCGCCAGCTGTGGTGGGGCCACCAGATCCCGGTGTGGTACGATTCGGAGGGCAACCAGTATTGCGCGCCCACCGAGGCCGAGGCGCAGGCAATGGCGCCGGGCAAGACCCTGACGCGCGACCCGGACGTGCTGGACACCTGGTTCAGCTCGGGGCTGTGGCCCATCGGGACGCTGGGCTGGCCGGAGCCGACCGAAGAGCTGAAGCGGTATTTCCCGACCGATGTGCTGGTCACGGGCTTTGACATCATCTTCTTCTGGGTCGCCCGGATGATGATGATGCAGCTGGAGGTCGTGGGCGACGTGCCGTTCAAGACCGTCTATGTCCACGGGCTGGTGCGCGACGAAAAGGGCGCCAAGATGTCCAAGTCCAAGGGCAACGTGATCGACCCGCTGACGCTGGTCGATGCCTATGGCGCGGACGCGCTGCGGTTCACGCTGACCAGCATGGCGGCAATGGGGCGCGACCCCAAGCTGGGGCCCAAGCATGTCGAGGTGAACCGCAACTTCGTCACCAAGATCTGGAACGCCACCCGCTTTGCCGAGATGAACGGCGTGCGCGGCGGCGGGGCGCGGCCCCAGCCCACCCATACCGTGAACCGCTGGATCATCGGAGAGACCGCGCGCATCCTGATGGCGACGGACGAGGCGCTGGCCGGCTATCGCTTCAACGACGCGGCGACGGGGCTTTACGCCTTTGTCTGGGGCAAGGTCTGCGACTGGTACGTGGAATTCGCAAAGCCGCTGTTCGACGGCGATCACGCCGAGGAGACGCGCGCCACGATGGGCTGGGTGCTGGATCAGTGCTTTGCCATGCTGCACCCGATCATGCCCTTCGTCACCGAGGAGCTGTGGGCGCTGACCGGGGATCGCGACCGCATGCTGGTGCATGGCGACTGGCCGGAACTGGGCGCCGACCTGATCGACGCGGATGCGGATCGCCAGATGAACTGGGTCATCGCGCTGATCGAGGGCGTGCGGTCGGCCCGCGCGCAGATGGGCGTGCCGGCGGGGGCCAAGCTGGACCTCGTCGTGACCGAGGCGGACGACGCGGCGCGCGCGGCGCTGGCCGACAACGGTCCCTTGATCGAACGGCTGGCGCGGGTGAACCCTGCCGCGGACGGGGTTGCCGGCAAGGGGATGATCGCCGTGTCGGTGCAGGGGGCCAGTTTCGCGCTGCCGATCGGCGACGTGATCGACGTGGCGGCGGAAACGGCGCGCCTGCAGAAGGCCGAGGGCAAGGTCCGCAAGGATGCCGAGGGCCTGTCCAAGCGCCTGTCGAACCCGAAGTTCGTCGAGAATGCCGATGCCGAGGTGATCGAGGAGACCACCGGCAAGCTGGCCGCGCTGGAGGACGACATCGCCCGCCTGCAGGCCGCGCTGGCGCAGCTGGCGGCGATGTGAGCCTGCGGCCCGGCGCGCCGGTGGGGCGGCCGGGCCATGGGTATTTTGGCAACGGAGAACCGTGAGGGGGCGCGAGTGGGCTGGCTAGAGCGGATCGCCGAACGGATGATGCTGAAGGCCCGCGCCGAAGGCAATCTGGCGGGGCTGGAGGGCGAGGGCAAGCCCCTGCCCGACCGGCCCATCAAGACGGACGCGACGGCGGCGGGGTTCCGGATCATGGCGCAGGCCGGGGTGCTGCCGCAGGAGATCGTGCTGAAGAAGCAGGTGATCGCCGCGCAGGCCCGCCTGACCGACCTGCCCGAAGGCCCCGAGCGCGCGGCCCTGCTGGCCGAGATCGCGCGGTTGCAGATGCGTCAGGCCATCGCCGAGGAGGCCCGTCGCCGCTTCATGCGGGATTGAGGGCGGCCATCGCGCGGGGCAACGCGTCCTCGAACACGTCGAGTTCGTGGATCGGCGCGGCGCTGATGCGGATGCAGCGGTCCAGGGGGGCGACACCCGGCATGCGGGCGAACACGCCCTGCCCCTCCAGCGCGGCGATCAGGGTGCGGGCGAAGGCGCCATCGCGATGGGTGTCCAGCGCCACGAAATTCGTGGCCGAGGGCAGCGCGGTCAGGCCGCTTGCGGCGCCGATATCGGCGATGCGCAGGCGGGCGGCCTGAACCTCGGCCACGACATGGGCCAGCCAGCCCTGGTCGGCCAGCGCTGCCAGCGCACCTGCCTGGGCGATGCGGTTCACCCCGAAATGGTTTCGCACCCGGTCAAAGCCCGCGATCAGGTCCGGCGCGCCGATCGCATAGCCGATGCGCGCCCCGGCCAGCCCGTAGGCCTTGGAGAAGGTCCGCATGCGGATCACCCGCGGATCGTCCGCCGCGATGTCGGGGATGGCCGAAGACGGCGCGAATTCGGCATAGGCCTGATCCAGCACCAGCAGGCAGTCGGGCGGCAGGCGGTCCAGCATCGCCGCGATCACCGCGCCGTCGTGCCAGCTGCCCATCGGGTTGTCGGGGTTGGCCAAATAGATCAGCCGCGCGCCCGTCGCGTGGGCGCGGTCCAGCAGCGCGTTGGGATCTTCGGCGTCGTTGCGATAGGGGACCTTGTGCAGGACACCGCCAAAGCCCGCGACGTGATAGTTGAAGGTGGGATAGGCCCCGTCAGAGGTGACCACCGCATCGCCCGGCGCGATCACCATCCGCACCAGGTTGCCCAGCAGGCCGTCGATGCCCTCTCCGACCATGATGCTGTCCGGGGTCGTGCGGTGATGGGCCGCCAGCGCGTGGGACAGATCAAGGCTGGGCGCGTCGCCGTATTTCCAGACCTGCCCCACGGCCTCGCGCATGGCGCGGGCGGCCAGCGGGCTGGGCCCGAACGCGCTTTCGTTCGCGCCAAGGCGGGCGGCAAAGGGCGCGCCGCGGCGGCGTTCCAGCGTTTCGGGGCCGACAAAGGGCACGGTCGCGGGCAGGCCCGCCACCAGGGGCGCAAAGGGCGGCATCAGAACGCGCGAAAGGTCATGGTGGTCAGGGTGCGGCTGATATGCGGGATGTCGAACAGCCGGTCCGACAGGAAGCGGCCGACATCCTGATCCTCGGGGATGTAGACCTTGGCGATCAGGTCGAAATCGCCGGAGGTGGAATACAGCTCGCTGACGACCTCGCGGTCGTAGATGGCCTCGGCGACCTGATAGGTCTTGCCGGGCTCGCAGCGGAACTGGACGAAGACGGCGCGCATGGGAAAGCTCCTGTTTGGGGGCAGGTTAGACCGTGGCCGTGGCGCGGGTCCAGTCCCCGCGCGCGTGGCCGCGCCAGAACCGCCGCATCAGCAGGACTGCGGCAAAGGTCAGCCCGACGCACAGGCCCAGCCACAGCCCCGCGGGGCCGAACCCCAGGGGAAAGGCCAGCGCCCAGGCCACCGGCATGCCCACGACCCAATAGCTGAAGCCCGCGATCCACATCGGCACCTGCGTGTCCTGCACCCCGCGCAGGAAGCCCAGAGCGATCACCTGGAACGCGTCGGTCAGCTGGAACAGCGCCGCATACATCAGCAGCATCGCGCCAAGCGCCACGATCTGGGGGGCCTGCGGGTCCGTCGGGTCCAGGTACAGCCGGATCAGCTGTTCGGAAAACAGCAGGTACAGGATGATCGCCACGACGGCGAAGGCCAGCGACATCCACACCACGGTCACCGCCGCGTCGCGCATCCAGGCGCGATCGCCGCGGCCCTTGGCCTGCCCCACGCGGACGGTCGCCGCGTTGGACAGCCCCAGATGCGCCATGAAGGTGATCGAGGTGATCTGCAGCGCGATGCCATGGGCGGCCAACTGGGGCGTGCCGATCCAGCCCATCATGATGTTCGAGGCGACGAACAGCCCGCCCTCGGCCACCATGGTCAGGCCGATGGGCCAGCCGATCCGCGCGATCTGGCGCATCGCCTGCCAGTCGGGGCGCCAGAAGCGCTGGAACAGGTTGTACTTGCGCGCGATGGGTACCCAGGCCGCATAGGCGATCAGGGCCAGCAGCTGGACCACCTGGACGGTGACGCTGGCGATGGCCGCGCCGCGCACGCCCAGTTCAGGCGCGCCCAGGTTTCCGAAGATCAGCACCCAGTTCAGCGCCAGGTTCAGCGGCAGCCCGGCTAGGGTGACCCACATGACGACCTGCGTCCGCTCCAGCGCGGCCAGATAGGACGACAGGGTCAGCTGACCCAGCACCACCGCCAGGCCCCAGCCCGCGATGCGCAGGTAATCCTGCGCCAGCGCGCTGACCATGTCGGTCTGGCCCAGGGCCTGCAGGATCGGTTCGGACCACCACATCAGCGGCATCACCGCCAGGCCATAGCCCGCCGACAGCCACAGCGCCATGCGGGCCCCGCGGCGAACCTCGGTCTCGCGGCCGGCGGCGACATGGGTCGCGATCAGGCCCAGAACGCCGATACCGAAGCCCATGCCCAGGAAGAACAGGATGTGAAAGAAGCTGGTCGCGATGACCAGGGCGGCCAGCGGCTCGACCCCGTACCAGCCGATCATGACCGTGTCGCCCACGCCGATGGCCATGCGCGCCAGATGGCTGCCGATCAACGGCAGGCCCAACGACAGGGTCGCAAGAACGTGGGGGCGGTATCGGCTGTGCATCGTCCTGCCATATCCGCAGCCGCAAAATGCGGCAAGGGGCGGCATTGCACGCCCTGCAACATTTCGCGCCCCGCATCGGCGGAAAGGCGACCCGGCCACCCGCCCGCGCGGCTTGCCGCCCCTGCCCCCATCTGCGATAGATCGCGCGAACACCGTCCCCCAGGAGGCCCCCGATGAGCTTTCGCGCCCGCCATCTTCTGGGCATCGACCATCTCAAGCCCGACGAGATCGTGTCGCTGCTGGACCTGTCTGAGGATTACGTCACCCTGAACCGCCGCACGGTGAAACATTCCGACGCGCTGGCCGGCATGACCCAGATCAACATGTTCTTCGAGAACTCGACCCGCACTCAGGCCAGCTTCGAGCTGGCGGGCAAGCGGTTGGGGGCCGACGTGATGAACATGGCCGTCGCGCAGTCGTCGGTGAAGAAGGGCGAGACGCTGATCGACACCGCGCTGACGCTGAACGCGATGCAGCCCGACCTGCTGGTGGTGCGCCATCCGCATTCCGGGGCGGTCAACCTGCTGGCGGAAAAGGTGAACTGCGCGGTCATCAATGCGGGCGACGGGCGGCACGAACATCCGACCCAGGCCCTGCTGGACGCGCTGACGATCCGCCGCGCCAAGGGGCGGCTGCAGCGCCTGACCATCGCCATCTGCGGCGACATCGCCCACAGCCGCGTGGCCCGGTCGAACCTGATCCTGCTGGGCAAGATGGAGAACCGCATCCGCCTGATCGGTCCCGCCACCCTGATGCCCGCGGGCGTCGCCGACATGGGCGTCGAGCTGTTCGAGGACATGCGCGAGGGTCTGAAGGGCGTCGACGTCGTGATGATGCTGCGCCTGCAGAAGGAGCGGATGGACGGCGGCTTCATCCCGTCCGAACGCGAATATTTCCACCGCTTTGGGTTGGACGCGGAAAAGCTGGCGCTGGCCGCGCCCGACGCGATCGTCATGCATCCCGGCCCGATGAACCGCGGGGTCGAGATCGACGGCACCATCGCCGACGACATCAACCGCAGCGTCATCCAGGACCAGGTCGAGATGGGCGTCGCCGTCCGCATGGCGGCCTTGGACCTGCTGGCCCGCAACCTGCGCGCCAGCCGTGGCCGCACCGCCGTCGGAGAGCCGTGATGGACCTGATCTTCCGCAACGCCCGCCTGATCGACCCCGAGGCCCAGACCGAAGACATGGGCAGCCTGCGCGTCACCGACGGCCTGATCGCCGGACGCGGCGCGCCCGAGGAACCGGCCCCCGAAGGTGCCACCGTCATCGACTGTCGCGGCCGCGCGCTGCGCCCGGCCTGATCGACTGGGGCGTCAAGATCGGCGAACCGGGCGAACGTCACAAGGAGAGCTTTCGCAGCGCGGGCCGCGCGGCCGCGGCGGGCGGCGTCACCACGATCATCGCGCGCCCCGACACCACGCCCCCCATCGACACCCCCGAGGCGCTGGAATTCGTCGCCCGCCGCGCCAGCGACGCGCCCGTCCACATCCGCCACATGGCCGCCCTGACCAAGGCCCGCGAAGGCCGCGAGATGACCGAGATCGGGTTCCTGACCGATCTGGGCGCAGTGGCCTTTACCGATGGCGTGCGCGTGGTGCGCGACACCAAGCTGCTGGGCCGCTGCATGACCTATGCGCGCGGCCTGGACGCGCTGATCGTGGGCCATCCGCAGGACCCGTCGCTGTCCCACGGGGCGGCGGCGACCAGCGGCAAGTTCGCGTCCCTTTACGGCATCCCCGCCGTGTCCCCCATGGCCGAGGTGATGGGCCTGGACCGCGACCTGGCGCTGGTCGCGATGACGCGGGGGCGGTACCACGCCGACCAGATCACCGTGGCCGCCAGCCTGCCCGCCCTGGCGCGGGCGCGCGATGCGGGGCTGGACGTGACGGCGGGGATCTCGATCCACCACCTGACGCTGAACGAATTCGACGTGGGCGATTACCGGACCTTCTTTCGGTTCACCCCGCCCCTGCGGTCCGAGGATGACCGCCTGTCCATGGTCGATGCCGTGGCCCAGGGCTTGATCGACACCATCGCCAGCTTTCACACCCCGCAGGACGAGGAATCGAAACGCCTGCCTTTCGAAGCCGCAGCCCCCGGCGCCGTCGGCCTGCAGACCCTGCTGCCCGCGGCCCTGCGCCTGTACCATCAGGGCGGCCTGACCCTGCCGCAGCTGTTCCGCGCCATGGCGCTGAACCCCGCCCGGCGGCTGGACCTGTCCGCCGGACGCCTGTCCGACGGCGCGCCCGCCGATCTGGTGCTGTTCGACCCCGACGCGCCCTTCGTGCTGGACCGCTTTGCGCTGCTGTCGAAGTCGAAGAACACACCCTTTGACGGGGCCCGGATGCAGGGGCGCGTTCTTGGCACCTGGGTCGCGGGCACCCCCGTTTTCGGAGACCACGCATGATCCTCTGGGCGATCTTCGGCTATCTTCTGGGCTCCGTCCCCTTCGGCCTGGTCATCACCCGCGCCCTGGGCCTGGGCGATCTGCGCCAGATCGGGTCCGGCAATATCGGCGCGACAAACGTGCTGCGGACCGGCAACAAGGGCGCCGCGCTGGCCACGCTGCTGCTGGATTCGGGCAAGGGCGCCATCGCCGTCCTGCTGGCCCGCCATTTCGGCGGCGAAACCGCCGCGATCCTGGCGGGCGGCGCGGCGTTTCTGGGCCACTGCTTCCCGGTCTGGCTGCGCTTCAAAGGCGGCAAGGGGGTGGCCACGTTCCTGGGCACGGTGATCGCGCTGAACTGGCCTCTGGGGCTGATCGCCTGCGCCACCTGGGCGCTGACCGCCGCGGTCACCCGCATCAGCAGCCTCAGCGCGCTGCTGGCCGCGGCCCTGGCCCCGGTCTTTGCCTGGGTGCTCGGCCGGCCCGACATCGCGGCGGTTGCGGCCTTCATGGCGGTGCTGATCTTCATCCGGCACCACGCCAACATCAGCCGCTTGATGGCCGGAACCGAACCCCGGATCGGCCGCAAGTAACGCTCAGCGCGTGGCGACCAGACCACGTCCCGGACGCACGGGGCGACCGGGCGCGTCCGCCAGCCCGGTGGGCGTGAACGGCCCCTGCATGTGCGCGGCAGGCTCAGGCTCGGCAACCGCTGCGGGCAGCGTGCCACCAAGCCGCTGCAACGCCTCGGCCCCGCGCCGCGCCGACACAGCGATCGAGATCAGCGCAAGACACGCCCCCGCCAGCAGGATCAGGGCGACCAGTCCCAGCAGTCCCAGAAAGATCGGCCAGGGCGGTATGCCCTCGGCCTGCCGGACCAGCACCACGACCGCCCCAAGCAGCGCCAGCACCCCCAGTCCAAAGACCACGGCCACCAGACGGCCCATCCACTGCATCACATCACCACGCATCGCATGCCCCCGCATCTTTTGCGCCGGGGTGCCACCACTGACGGCCCAGTTCAAGGCTTGGCGGGCAACCACGCCTCACACTCGCGTGCGTCCGCTATCCCGTGGGACGCCCAAGGGGGGTCCGGGGGGACGGGACGTCCCCCCGGCGCGTCGCGGGACGCAACCCGGCGATCAGTAGGAATATTCGTCGTAGATCCGCGTCAGATCGCCGTCCCACGCGCCATGGTACTTCTCCAGCAGCTCGTCGGCGGGGACCTTGCCGCTGTCTACGCTTTCCTTCAGCGCGTTCAGGAAATGCGTCTCGTCTGGGACGAGCCCGTCATTGCCGGACCGGGCGCGGGCCCTCAACCCGCCCTCGGCGATGGCCAGAACCTCGCGAGCCAGATCGTGCATCTTCACGCCACCGACCTGCGCCTGCAGCCCGTCGCGGCCCGCAGCCACGCGCAGCGCCTCGCGGGTCTCGGCGTCCCAATCCTTGATCAGATCGGTCGCGGCATCCAGCGCGCCCTGGTCATAGGTCAACCCGACCCACAGCGCCGGCAGCGCGCACAGCCTGCGCCACGGGCCGCCATCGGCACCGCGCATCTCGATGTATTTCTTGACGCGGGCCTCGGGGAACACGGTGGTCATGTGATCGGCCCAGTCCGACAGGGTCGGCACCTCGCCCGGCAGGGCCGGCAGCTGCCCCTTGAGGAAATCGCGGAAGCTTTGGCCCAGGGCGTCGATGTATTTCCCGTCGCGATAGACGAAGTACATCGGCACGTCCAAAACGTAATCGACCCATGCCTCGTATCCGAAGCCGTCCTCGAAGACGAAGGGCAGCATGCCGGTCCGCGCCGCATCCAGGTTCTGCCAGATATGCGCGCGCCAGGACTTCATGCCGTTGGGCTTGTTGTCCAGGAACGGCGAATTGGCAAACAGCGCGGTGGCCACCGGCTGCAGCGCCAGCGCGACGCGCATCTTCTGGACCATGTCGGCCTCGGACGCGAAATCCAGGTTCACCTGCACGGTGCAGGTCCGGTACATCATCTGCGTGCCAAGCGTGCCCACGCGACCCATGTAATCGGTCATCAGGCGATAGCGCCCCTTGGGCATCATCGGCATGTCGCCCGCGGCCCAGATGGGCGCGGCGCCCAGCCCGATGAAGCCCGCGCCGATGTCTGCGGCAACAGCCTCGACCTCGGCCAGGTGGCCGTTCACCTCGTCGCAGGTCTGGTGGATCGTCTCCAGCGGCGCGCCGGACAGTTCCAGCTGGCCGCCGGGCTCCAGGCTGACATTCGCGCCGTCGCGTTCCAGCCCGATCAGCTTGCCCGCCTCCAGCACCGGGGTCCAGTTGAAGCGGTCGCGCAACCCCTCCAGCATGGCCGTGATCGACACGGGGCCTTCGTAGGGCAGCGGCATCTTGCGCGCATCGTCATAGCCGAACTTTTCGTGCTCGACGCCGATGCGCCAGGCATCCTTGGGCTTTTCGCCACTGGCGATATAGGCGGCCAGCTGGTCGCGATGTTCGATGGGGCCTCCGCCCTGCTGGGGAATGGACATGGACGATGAGGCCTTTCAAGGGTTTCCGGTCGGTCACAGGTGGCAACGCGGGCGGGCCAAGTCAAGCCGCCTCAGCCCGGCCTCCGCCAAACGGTGCGCATCGCGTCCTTCTGGCGGGCCACATGCGCCAGTGCCGCCGACACCGCGCCCATGTCCAGACCGGGCAGCGCGGTGAAGGCATCGGCCAGCGCCCCCGCCCCCGCCGCGTCGGCGGGGATCAGCAGTGCCTCGCCCGTCTGGCTGCGCAGGCGCCAATGGGCATGCCCGTCCAGCCGCAGCAGGCGGATCTCGATCAGGTCGCGCAGGGGGATTTCCCCGCCCATGTCGGTGGCGCCATAATAGCGGATCGCCCCCTCGACGATCTCGACCACGCCGGGGGCCGCGACATCACGGCGAAAGGGCGTGCGGCGCAGCGCCCCAAGGGCCAGGCTGCCCGCGACCAGCGCCCCTGCCCCGCCCAGGACCGCAAAGAACCAGCCGCCCCAAAACGCCACCCACAGCGCGGCCAGCGCCAGCGCGGAGAAGATCAGCAGTTCGGCATGGGTGCGCAGCAGGCTGCGCAGGTCGGGCCGGGTCACGGACGGCGGCCGGGCATGGGTATTTGGACAACGGAGACGTTCACCACCGGGTCAGCGCGTCCTCGTCCTCGGGGCGGGCGGCGACCCAGCTGGTGGTGCCGTCGCGCGCGATTTCGCGTTTCCAGAACGGGGCGCGGGATTTCAGCCAGTCCATCAGGAAATCGGCCCCGTCAAAGGCCGCGCGGCGATGGCGGGCGGCGGTCGCGACCATCATGATCTGTCCCCCCACCGGGATGCGGCCGTGCCGGTGGATGATCCGCCAGTCGGACAGCCCGAACCGCGATGCCGCAGCCAGACCGTGATCGGTCAGGGCGCGTTCGGTCATGCCGGGGTAGTGTTCGATCTCCAGCGCGTCCAGCATGCCGCCGTCGTCGCGGACGATGCCGGTGAAGGTGACGACCGCGCCGGCCCCCGCGCCAAAGCCCGCAAGCTCGGTCGCCAGATCGAAGGGGTCCGACTGGACGCGGGCGGCCATCAGCCCCCCGTCATCGGCGGAAAGAACGCAACCTCTCGGCGCCGACAGGGGCGCATCCAGGTCGGTCAGCTGCTGATCCACGGCGCAGCGCAGCGCCGCGATGTCGCCGAACGCCGCGGCGTGGCCGTCGGACCGGGCGGCCAGTTCGGCGATCAGCGCGCGCGGGGTCGCGGCGTCGGTCTGTACCGTTTCGCGCGGGTGGCCGACGCGTTCGCGCAGCCAGGCGAAATACAGCACCTCAACCGTCATGGCGCGGCTCCCTGAGATAGGGCAGCGCCTTGACGAAATAGTCCCAGCCCGTCCAGGCGGTCAGCGCGGCCGCGATCCAGATCAGCGTCAGCCCGGCATAGGTCGCAAGCGCGGCCCAGCTGCCCGACCATGCCAGCCCGACCTCGCCCACGCGGGGGGCCAGGCCGTGTTCGACATAGGTCAACCCCGTGCCCAGGAACAGGACCGAGATGGCGACCATCTGCAGAGTGGTCTTCCACTTGGCCAGATTGGTCACCGCCAGCAGGCGCGACTTGTCGCCCAGGTATTCGCGCAGGCCGGACACGAAGACCTCGCGGAACAGGATGATCGTCACCGGCAGGATCAGCCAGGGATTCATCCCGGAATAGCCGGTGATGACGACCAGCGCGATCACCACCATCGCCTTGTCCGCGATCGGGTCCATCGCGGCGCCGAAGCGGCTTTCCTGCTTCCAAGCGCGGGCCAGATAGCCGTCGATCCAGTCGGTGATCGCCGCCCCCATGAACAGCGCCAGCGCCGCCCAATCGGCCCAGGGCCGGTGGAAATACAGAAACATCAGCGGGACCCCGGGGGCCGCCAGCAGACGCAGAAGGGTCAGGATATTGGGAATGTTCCAGCGCATGGCCGCACGCTAGTCGGTGCCGCGGCGGTTGGAAAGGGCCAACGCGCCGCTGGCGGATCTGTGATCCGGACGGCCTTCAGCCCTTGGCGTTGAAATGGTCATAGACCTTCTGCGCCATCGCCGCGGAAATGCCCGGCGCGGCCTGCAGGTCGGTCAGGCCGGCGCGTCCCACGGCCTTGGCGCTGCCGAAATGCTGCAGCAGGGCGCGCTTGCGGGACGCGCCGATGCCCGCGATCTCGTCCAGGGGGTTGGCCATCTGCGATTTGGCGCGCTTGGCGCGGTGGGTGCCGATGGCCCATCGGTGCGCCTCGTCGCGCAGGCGCTGGACGAAGTACAGGACCGGGTCGTTCATCCGCAGCGCGAACGGGCGCTGGCCGTGACGGTGGAACTCCTCCTTGCCGTGGTCGCGGTCCTGGCCCTTGGCCACGCCGATCATCGGGATGTCCTCGACCCCCATCTCGGCCATGATCTCGTGGACGACCGACACCTGCCCCGCGCCGCCGTCGATCAGCAGCAGGTCCGGCCACGCCTCTGTCTGGCGGTCGGGATCGTCCTTGAGCAGGCGGGTGAAGCGGCGGGTCAGCACCTCCTTCATCATGCCGAAATCGTCGCCGGGGGTGATCTCTGTGCCCTTGATGTTGAACTTGCGGTACTGGTTCTTGATCCAGCCGTCCGGCCCCGCCACGATCATGCCGCCGACGGCGTTGGTGCCCATGATGTGGCTGTTGTCATAGACCTCGATCCGGCGCGGGGGGCTGGGCAGTTCGAACGCGTCGGCCAGACCCTCCAGCAGGCGCAACTGGGTGGCGCTTTCGGACATGCGCCGGGCCAGGCTTTCGCGCGCGTTGCGCAGGGCGTTGGTGACCAGGTCGGATTTTTCGCCGCGCAGGGGCACGGCCACGTCGACCTTGCGGCGGGCGCGTTCGGACAGGACCTCGGCGGTCAGATCGGGGTCCTCGGGCGGGTGGGACAGCAGGATCTGGCGCGGCGGCGGGGTGTTGTCATAGAACTGCATCAGGAACGCCTGCATCACCTCGTCCGGGCTCTCGGCCCCGCCAAGGCGCGGATAGAAATCGCGGTTCCCCCAGCTTTGATTGCCGCGGATGAAGAAGACCTGCACGCAGGCCTGCCCTCCCTCCATGTGCAGCGCCACGATGTCGGCCTCGGCCACGCCCTTTGGGTTGATCGCCTGCACCGACTGCACGGCAGTCAGCGCCTTGATGCGGTCGCGAAGGGCGGCGGCGCGTTCGTATTCCATGTTCTCGGCCGCCCGGGCCATCTCGGTCGCCAGATCCGACTGGATGGTCGTGGTCTTGCCTTGCAGGAACCGTTCGGCGTCATTGACCAGGGCATTGTAGTCCGGCGCGCTGATGCGGCCCACGCAAGGCGCGCTGCACCGCTTGATCTGGAACAGCAGGCAGGGACGGGTGCGGGACTCGAACACGCTGTCGGTGCAGTTCCTCAGCAGGAACACCCGCTGCAGCTGGGTCAGGGTGCGGTTCACCGCGCCCGCGCTGGCAAAGGGGCCGTAATAGTCGCCCTTTTCCGACTTCGCGCCGCGGTGCTTCTTGATCTGGGGATAGTCGTGGGACTTGGCCACCAGGATGTTCGGGAACGACTTGTCGTCGCGCAGCAGCACATTGTAGCGCGGCTTTAGCTGCTTGATCAGGTTCTGCTCCAGGAGCAGCGCCTCGGTTTCGGTGTTGGTGGTCAGGAACATCATCGACGCCGTCTCGCGGATCATCCGCGCGATGCGCCCCGAATGCCCCGACGGCCGGGCATAGTTCGACACCCGCGCGCGCAGATCGCGCGCCTTGCCGACATAGAGGACCGCCTGGCTGGCATCCAGCATGCGGTAGACGCCGGGACTGCCGTCCAGCGTGCGAAGGTAATCCTGGATGAGGGCGTGGCCGGTTTTCTGGGTCATGACATGAACTTGGTGATTCTGACCCCCGCTGCAAGTTCCGGGGACCGAAGGCAAGAAGGAAGCTTTCCACGGAATCTGTGGATAAATCTGTGGGTGGGCTGTGAGGATGACCCTGCAGGGCCAGCAATCGTTACAGTTTCGTGAAGTTGCCCTTATTTTAGGCAGAACGGAATGGCTTTGTTATTGTTGGATAATTATTATTCAGGCCGGTTGTGGACAGAAAAATCTTGCAGAATCCGCATCTTGCGACCGTCTTCCACAGTGCCGTGGACAAAATGACAAGATCGTTCCGGATCGGGCCTATTCCGGCCCCAGGACATCGGGCGTGCGCCATCCCAGATGCTGTCCGCCATCGACGCAGATCAGTTGTCCGGTGACCGCACGGGCGTCCAGGAAGTACCCCAGGGCGTCGGCGATGCCTTGGGCATCCGCCCCCCTGCCCAGCACCGTCGCGGCCCTCTGCGCGGCGAAATGACGGTCGCTCTGGCGGGCGCCCTGCAGGGTCGGGCCGGGGCCGATGGCGTTCACGCGGATATCGGGCGCCAGCGCCTGCGCCGCGGTGCGCGTCAGCGACCACAGCGCGGCCTTGGCGATGGAATAGGTCATGAATTCGGGCGTGGGCTTCAGCACCCGCTGATCGACCATGTTGACCACCAGGCCCGATGCCTGCGGTTCGCCGTTCTCGTCGGGCCGGGCCTCGGGGCATTGCGCGGCAAAGGCCTGGATCAGCTGGAACGGCGCGCGCAGGTTCGACCCCACATGCCGGTCCCAGCCCTCCATCGTCGCGCTGCGGATGGTGTCGTATTCAAATATCGAGGCGTTGTTGACCAGCACGGTCAGCGGCCCCATCGCCTGCGCCACGTCCGGGACCAGCGCGGCCGTGGCGTCGGCGTCCAGCAGGTCGACCTGGAAGGCCTGTGCCCGCACGCCCAGGGCGCGCGCATCGGCGACGGTCTGCTCGGCCTCCTCGGCCGACCCCGCATAGTGGATCGCCACGTCATGGCCGCGCCGCGCCAGTTCCAGCGCCATCGCGCGGCCAAGGCGGCGTGCCGCCCCCGTGACCAGCGCGACGCCGGTCACAGCAGCACCCAGGCATAGGCGGCATAACCCGCCAGGAACACCGCCCCCACCGGCCGCGTCAGGCTGATGCCGCGGAACAGGAACGGGAACAGCAGCAGCGACGCCCCCAGCATGACCCACAGGTCCAGGCGCATCATCTCGGGCGGGATGGGCAGGGGGGCGATGATCGCGGTGATGCCCAGAATGCCCAGGATGTTGAAAATGTTCGACCCGACCACGTTGCCCAGGGCCATGTCCGCCCGACCCTTGAGCGCGGATGCGACCGAGGCCGCCAGTTCCGGCAGCGACGTGCCGATCGCGACCAGCGTCAGGCCGATCACCGTCTCGCTGATGCCGAAGCGCGGGCGATCTCGGTCGCGCCGTTGACCAGCAGGTTCGCCCCCACCGGCAACAGCACCAGTCCCAGGCCCAGCCACAGCGCGATGCGGCCCCAGCCCGCGCCCAGGGTCGTGCCGTCCACCTCGGCCTCGTCGGCGCGTCCGGTGGACAGCTGCCGCCACAGGACCGCGCCCAACGCCAGCAGCAGGATCGCGCCCTCGATGCGGCCGATCTCTCCGGTCCAGGCGACGGCGATCAGCAGCAGCGAGGCGAAAATCATCATCCCCCAGCTTTCGCGCAGGTCGTGCCCCTTGGTGACGATCACCGACACCAGCGCGGTGATGCCCAGGATCACCAGCACGTTGGCGATGTTGGAGCCCACGACATTGCCCATGGCGATGCCGCTGGACCCCTTCAGCGCCGCCGACAGCGACACCAGCAGTTCGGGCGCCGACGTCCCGAAGGCCACGACCGTCAGGCCCACGACCAGGGGCGTCATGCCCAGTTTCAGCGACAGTCCGACGGCGCCCTTGACCAGCAGGTCGCCCCCCAGAACCAACAGGGCCAGTCCGCCCAGCACCAGCAGCAGTTCAACGATCACGATGGTCGATCCCCAGAAATTTCTTCAGAAAACGGCGCAGGGCCGGGCCGCGCAGCAGCGCGACGACGACCATGACCAGCAGGAACAGAAGGGCGATGCGCAGCATCATCCGCGGGTGCCGAAACGCTGGAACGCGGCGCGATCCTCGGCCGCGTCCATCAGCAGGTCGGCGGACAGCCCAAGACGGCGCAGCAGCGGCCGGCGCATGCCATGCACCTCGAAGCGGATCTTGTCGCCGTAGAGCGCCTTGAGCCGCGGGACCGGATGGCCGATGCCGTCGGCCAGGCCGAGGCGCACCGATTCCAGGCCCGCCCAGAACTCTCCGGTGAACAGGTCGCGGTCGGGCGCCAGACGCGTGCCGCGGCGGGCGCGGACATGGTCCTTGAAGGCCTGGTGGATCGGTTCCAGGATCGTGTGCAGGCGGGCGACGTCGTCGGGGTCCTGCGGGCGGAACGGGTCCAGCGTCGATTTCGACGTCCCGGCGGTGTGGACGCGGCGTTCGATGCCCCACCGCTGGATCAGCTGGTCGAACCCGAACCCGGCCGAGATCACCCCGATCGACCCCAGGATCGAGCTTTCGTCCGCCCAGATGTCGTCGGCGGCGCAGGCCAGCCAATAGCCGCCCGATGCGGCCACATCCTCGACAAAGGCGTGGACGGGAATGTCGGTCTCATCCGCCAGCCTGCGGATGCGCGCCGCGATCAGCGACGACTGCACCGGCGATCCGCCGGGCGAATTGATGACCAGCGCCACGGCCAGGGGCTTGCCCCGGCGGAACGCGCGTTCGATCACGGGGGCAAGGGCCGCGTCGTTCAGGCCGCCGCCGCGTCCCGCACCGCCGATGGTGCCGGACAGGCGGATGACCGCGACGCGGGGCTTGCGGGACAGAAGTCGGGAGACGACGGGAATACGCATCGCCCACAGATAGGCTTAGCGCGGGCCGCTCACAAGGCGGGACGTCAGGCGGGAACGTCGCGGATCGTGTCGCCGGGCAGAAAGGTCGGGGTCAGCGCGATGATGCGGTTTTCGGGCGCCGCGTCCTTGCCCGACACCAGCCGCGCCGCCCGTCGCCCGACATCGACGCGCCGCGCATCCGTGGTGGCCAGCCGCATCGGCAGCCCGTCCAGCAGGTCGACCCCGTTGAACCCCGCCAGCCCCAGCTTGCCCGGCACGTCATAGCCCCGGTCGATGCAGTGCAGCAGCCCCCCTGCCCCGATCATGTCGTTCGAGAAATACAGGAAATCAAGGTCCGGCGCGCGGGTCAGGATGCGTTCGGTCAGCTCGCGCCCCTTCAGCAGGCTGGAACCGCCCTGATAATATTCCCGCGCCTCCAGCTGGACGCCGGCGGCGGCAAGCCCCTCCTCGAAGCCCAGCAGGCGTTTGCGGGCGCGGTGATCCTCGGGCATGTGCGTGCCGACAAAGCCGATCCGACGATAGCCCGCGGCCAGGATGCGGTCGGCCATCTCGCGCCCCGCGCGGATATGAGAGATGCCGACCAGCGTGTCGATCCCCTCTCCGTCGACATCCATGATCTCGACCACCGGCAGGCCGGAATTCTGCAGCATCGCGCGCGCCGCCTTGCTGTGCTCCAACCCCGCCAGGATCACGCCCGAAGGCCGCCAGGACAGCATGTCGTACAGCACCATCTCCTCGCGCGCGGGGGAATAGTTGGTGACGCCGATCACGGGTTGCAGGCCGGTATCGTCCAGTTCCGCCGAAATGCCGCCCAGCACGTCGGGAAAGACAAGGTTCGACAGCGACGGAATGACCACGGCAACCAGGTTGACGCGCTGGCTGGCCAGCCCGCCCGCGATCTTGTTGGGCACATAGCCAAGCGTCTTGGCCGCGGTCAGCACCTTTTCGCGCGTGGCGGCGGACACATCGCCCCGGTTGCGCAGGACCCGGCTGACGGTCATTTCCGAGACGCCCGACGCCTCGGACACGTCTCTGAGGGTCAGCGGGCGGCGCGGTCGAATGGGCAGCATGGGGCGTTCCGATCTGTGGATACCCGATGTTAGCGAAGGACAGACCCGCCCACAACCGCCCCCCTGCCGCCGCTTGCCAACCGCCCCCCGGTTTCGGTATGGATGCCCCTGCTGGCCCCGTGGCTCAACTGGATAGAGCAGCCCCCTCCTAAGGGGCAGGTTACAGGTTCGAGTCCTGTCGGGGTCACCAGCGCATTTCATTGGTGATGAGGCATAAAGGTGCACCCGCTGTGCACTCTCATGTCCCCCGGTCGAAATGCCCTGCCCCGTTGGGGCCAGACCTCTGATATTTTGCTATCTCCCTCTCACGAACGCTGGAGTGGTGGGCCGCCTGCGTTCCACAGGGTTCAACGGAAAAGTTATCCCTTTCCGCGCGCGCGACGATCATCCCCCATTGAACACCGTCCACCGTCAAGGGGAAGCGTACCGTGTGCGGTGAGGATCGTCCGAACCACGTTGCAGCGGAGGTCGAAAGCCGTAGCGATTGTTCGCGTGGTCAGGTGGTTTCGTGGTTTCGTGGTTTCGTGGTTTCGTGGTTTCGTGGTTTCGTGGTTTCGTGGTTTCGTGGTTTCGTGGTTTCGTGGTTTCGATGGAACGAGGCCCGTCATCCAAGGTCATGACAAGGCTGCAATTGTGCGTCCCGCGCATTTCGTTAGGCGCGGCAAGGTGTGCGGCCCGCCTCAGCCATGGACAGAGACAGAGACAGAGACAGAGACAGAGACAGCATGTCAGTCTCGGTACCGACCGAAGGTCGAGACAGAAAACAGGTGTTCCGGCGCAGCTTTGCACGCATTTTGCGTTTGCATATCCCCTTTTGCCACGACCAGCGTGCGATACGCCTCCATCACGCCGCGACCCCCAAGGCGAACGTTGCCGGAAAAGGTGGCCGCAATCCTGAGACCTACCGAAACTCTATGTCTCAGCATGGCACGCTGGGTGCTCTCCCCCGACATCGTGATCTGCAGTGGCGCGCGTCGCCTCCATGAGAAGTTCGGACAACAGGGTGAAGCAATCATCAGGAAGCCACCTTGCCCGTGTGGTGGTGACCCGTTTGCGAGTCCGGAGAACGCCGGTCTGCGAAAGAGACGCCAGTTCGACAGATGTCGCCCCTATCCCTTACGCCACCCGGCCGATCCCTATCAACTTGGGAAGCTTCTTCAGAAGATCCACGTAAGATGGGGCTAGGGTCAGGCCTCGTTCTTGTTTCATAGCCTGACCATGACAGTTGTGACGCGGGGTCGACGCATGCGTTGACGGCGGAGAGGAAGAACTTCGGGCATCTGTCGTAGCATGTTGCGACCCGGCGCCAGTCCTTGAGCCTGCCGAACATGATCTCGATCCTGTCGCGGCGCTTGTCATGCCTGATTGGCTTGCCGCGCGACGTCCGGCCCGGGATCATGGTTCTATCCCCTTGTCTTTCAACGCTTCCCTGAACCAATCGGCATCACGGCCCCGGTGGGCCAGCGCACTCCGCCTTTGGCAAGCTGTTCGGCAGGGCTGCTGCACCCGTGTCGTCGCTGACTTGGCCTGCCGTCATGAGTTCGAGGACCAATGCTCCGAGAACCGGATCGGGCGGCCATCGGCATCGGTGACGGCATGAACAGCAAACTGCACGCCGTTACTGATGCGGAGGGCCGCTAGATGAGGGTCCATATGTTGGCCGGACAAGTCAGCGACCACACCGGCGGCGGTGCTGCCGGGTGATCTGCCAAAGGCCGAATGGCTGTTGGCGGACCGGGGACATGAGGCTGACTGGCTGAGAAAGGCGTTGGCAGACAGGGAATATAGGTCCGCATCCTCGGCCAGAAGTCTGACCAGACGGTCGTGAAACACGACACGCGCCGCTACAGACGGCATAATCACATCGAGATCATGATCGGGTGCCCTAAAAACTGGCGGCGCGTCGTAACCCGGATCAACACCGATGCCCAAAGACAGACTTTTCCGCCATCGCTTTGGCTGCGACTGTCCCGTTCTGGTTGTGAAACATGATAAGCCCTGAGGCTACTGGCAGGAGCCAAGACACGTTCGCACTCGAGCCAGCCCTATGTAATACGTCACATGCCAAAGGTGACCACATATGTCCTTTCAATGCATGAGCAAGCTCGCAGATAGGTCCAAATTGACCTGCGAAGGCTGCTTCCATGCAGGTGCTTGGAAATTCAAGGATGCCGGATCTTGGGTAATGGGATCACGACGACACGATCACGCTGGTCTTCGGCGACCAGTGCGGCAACTTTTGCACGGACGGTGCTGTAGGCGCCGTTATGTTGATACGATGATAATGCATCATCGATCAGGCGCAATTCGTCCTCGGTAAAAAGTCGGGCCAACGAAATTTCTCCGATTGCTGCCTCAGATAATCTAGCGAAACTTAAAAAGTCGATCTTTTACAATTTGCACTGCATGCATTCAGCACAGATCGGTATGGCCGAGCAAGTAAGGTATATGTGACCCCTTAGAGCCGGGCGAAGTTTCTCGCACGGCCTGAATAGCATTTGCCGACAGCGGATATTCAGGCCGACGGCGTGAAGCGGCGCATGGTCAGTTCCATGACCTCTTCGTCGTCCGGCAGGGGCATCGCGCTTTCCAGCATCACCTTCTGGGCCTTGCCGTCGATCTCGATCATGCCCTCGGCGTACTGCGCCAACTGGTCCTGGGTCATCTCTGTCCTGGTCTTGATCCGGATGTAGTCACCGCCCGTATCGACGACTTCACCCAGCAGTTCGGGGCCATCTTCCAGGGTCAGGGTCGCATCGGTCATCATCCACTCCTCGATCGGCTGCTCCGTTGCAGCGCCCATTCGAACGCGCAATTGCGGGAATAGGTCCACGACTTCCCTTGCGGCAGCCGCGACGTCGACCAGCAGCCATCGGTCGCTGCGGCCCGCCGATCATATTCCATAGCCCTTGGCACGGCCATCTGGGCCTTGGACCGCGATTCCGACGTAAACGCCGCCAAGCAGCAGGCCAATCCGACGCACGCAACGCGCGCATGGTTAACGGAACGTTACCGTGAAGGCTGTGTAAGGGGCGCTGCAACCATCGCAGATCGGAGACGCCACCATGCCGACCGGAAAGATCGCTGCCCGCCTCGGGGTCATCAATAACGAGAGTTCCCGCCCCTTCGTCAACGCCTTCAAGCAGGCGTGGTCATGGCAGGCCGACCGCGGCGGCGCGCAGTGGGATGCGCTGGTGGCCGGGGGGCACATGACCGCCGGGGGACGCCTGATCTCGATCCCGCCGAACTCAGGCGGGTTCCGCACCCGCCTGTTCCACAACATGCCCGCCGCCGCCGGTGGCACCGGCCGCTGGCGCCTGCGGTGGGAGGGGACTTGCACCATCGACGTCAATGGCGGCACGAACATCAATCGGTCGGTGCCGAACGAGATCCAGTTCGACTTTACCGCCAACGGCTCCAGTTGGGTCGACATCATCGTCCGCACCATCAACCCGGCCGGCGGGCAGATCCGCAACATCCGCCTGAACCATCGCGACGACTGGGCCGATGCCGACCAGGGCGCGATCTTTCGCCGCCAGTACCTGGACACGGTGCGCGGCTATGGCGCGCTGCGCTTTGACGAGTGGATCGGCATCCTGACCGGTACCGACCAGGGCGGGCTGCGCATCACCACCTGGGCCAGCCGCGCCCTGCCGACCGACGAGATCTTTTACCGTTTCGTGCCGTACGAGTGGATGGCCGCCCTGTGCAACCAGGTGGGCGCCGACATGTGGCTGTGCCTGCCCACTGCGGCGAACGACGATCACATCCGCCAGTGCGCCACGCTGATCCGTTCGCTGATGCCCGCGCCCCGGCATGTCTATGTCGAATACAGCACCAAGACCTGGGACTTTTCGGGCACCCCGCAGGCGCATTACTGTGCCGAACAGGGCCGTGCGGCGTTTGGAACGGCGACGGGGTCCGAGTTCCGCAACTGGTACGGGATGCGCGCGACGCAGATGGCGCAGGCCTGGCGCGCGGTCTGGGGCAACGATGCCCGGCTGCACACCGTGGTCCAGCACCAGGCCGATTGGGTCGGCGGCGAGGCCGACATCCTGATCGCGCCACTGTGGCGGGACCGCAGCGGTACGCGCGGCCTGCCCGCCTATGTCGCGCCGCATTCGGTGATCGACATGCTGACGGTTCACGCACAGATCGACGGCGGCATGGCCTACGGCGCGCGCGTGGCCCAGATCGACGGGTGGCGCACCACCCTGTCCCAAAGCGCGGCCTTTGACCGGATGCGCGACCAGATGCTGACCGGCACGAACTGGGCGGCCGATCGCACCGTCAGGGCGCTGACCCCCAAGTGGAGGCACTATCGCACCGAGGCCACGAAGTACGGCATGGAACTGGGCGCCTATGAGGTCGGCAACCATCTCAACGGCGTCGGTGGCAGCACGGCGACGCGGACGTTCCTGCACGCGTTTTCGGTCAGCCCGCAGATGGGCGCGGTCTATGCCGCCACCATCGCGGCATTGCGGGCAGAGGGGTTCGACGGCCCGATGGCGATGTCGGTCGAGTGCAGGTTGCCGGACGCGAATGTCTGCCACGGCCTGCAGCGTTGGCTGGGCGACCGCAACCCGGCCTGGTCCGCCGTGAATGCATTGATGGACACCACGCCGGTCCCCACACCCACGCCCAATCCGGTGCCGACGCCAACGCCTACTCCCACTCCCAATCCCACTCCTACCCCGACGCCTACGCCTACCCCTGTGCCAACCCCTACCCCGGTGCCGACGCCCACGCCGACGCCCGTTCCGACCCCGACCCCACGCCGACGCCGACCCCCGTGCCGGTCGTTCCCACCCCACAGGAGCCTTCCATGAGCGACCGCAAGAAGCTGACCGATGTCCTGGCCGTCCTGCAGTCGACGGCGGCAGACCTGCAAGCCTATCTGGCGGCGCAAACGGCCGTGACGCCTGCCCCGGTCCAGCCCGCTCCTGTCCAGCCCGCTCCGGTCCAGCCCGCGCCTGTCCAGCCTCCTGTCGCGCCGCTGTTGCCCACGGGCTATCGCGCCACGCAGGACTTCAGGATCGATCGGACCTTGTCCTATGACTGGAGCGCCGCGGCGGGCATCAACATCTTCCTGCCGAACTGGGCCGGTGGTGACCGCGGCAACGGCGTTGGCGGCAGCTTGGGAACGCCCGCCCGCGTCCTCTACAACGGAGACAAGTCCGTCGCGATCACCGCGGCGATGGTGGCGGGCCAGTGGCGAAATGGTGCGCTGCAGATGAACCGTCCGGCCAGCGCGATCGGCAAGTGGGGCGCGGTGGTCACCAGCCACACCGCAAGCGCCGTCAACGCGTTCTTCACCCATGCCGACAACGGCAAGGAGCTGGACTTTGAACTGATCAGGCGCAATGGCGTGATCGGTTGGGCCCCTGCCGTCCACATGCCGCGGACGGGCGGCGGACGCGCATCGTCCGACCGCCGCACGCTGGCCCTTGGCGAGTTCAAGCCGGGCGTCCCGCAGCGACTGGAGTTCGAGCTGTTCGCCGATCGCTGCGTCTTTTCGATCGACGGCAGGGTCTTCGAGACGATCCGCCACGCGGACATGGCGGCCGGCTTCATCTGGGACACCACGACCGGAATGGCGGCCCTTGCCACGATCGAGCGGCACGCAGCCTGGGCCGGATGGGGTGTCGACGACCATGCACGGGAAAGCCGGATGACCATCCACGGCTTTGCCCTGCCCACGATGCCGTAAGCGCGGCCCAAGGGCTGCCATGCCAACAAACATGCCCCGCCATCGTGCGGGGCATGGTCATGAAGGGAATACAGGGCCGGCTACGGTGGTGACGACCATATCCCTGCTTACGCGGCTGCGGGCAGGCGGTCGTCCAGGTGCGACAGGCGCGGTGCGACGGGGTTCGCCGCGTGATGCTGTACCAGATGCGGGAAATCATTGGCCAGCTTCAGGTCCTTGGTCATCAGCAGGCTTTCCGCCACCAGAACCGGACCCGAAGGATCGCCCTTGGCCGACAGCCAGCTGTGATCCTCGACCAGGATATGGAAATAGCTGCGCCCGTCGATCAGGCCGCGCTTGGCGCTGACCGCTTGGGCCTCGACGTTGAAGCCGTCGACATGCACGCCATGATTGGCAGAGATGCGGACCCCGTCCACGGTGATGGGGCGGTCCCGGAACTGCGTCGGCTGCCACGATCCGACCGACAGGACCCGCTGCGCACCCTTGGAGGTGGTGACGATATCCCCGGCCTTGATGGTTTCGACCGCGACCCAGTCTCCATCCGCCAGGATCAACGTGCCCTCGCAAAAGCACGGACCGCCAAGGTCCTGGGGCGGGTTGGACCCGGAGTCGTTGCCGCCGCGCGTGCCGAAATACAGCAGCGCCAGCGGGATCAGCGCCAGCCAGTAGTTGGGCGCAGTGCCGACCGATGCGACGGGGGCGGCCGCTGGCGAGAACTCGACGATCGGCGCAACATAGCCGCCCGCATAGGCTGCGGCGGTGCTGCCGAAGGCCGTGACACCGGCCACCAGCCCCTGCAGAATTCCGCGCGAGGTCTTGCCGGCGACAGGGAATGCCGAAATGCGATCGGGGTCCATTTTGAAAATGGCCATGATACGAGATCCAATTCACTT
>NZ_BBPH01000072.1 GCF_000787695.1 Paracoccus sp. PAMC 22219
CTGGCAGATCGCCTTTGACACCGATGCCGGCCCCGCCACCCTTTCGGAGGGTGGTGCGCGCTTTACCGCGCCAGGCATCCAGACCGCCGGAGAGAACCGCGAATATGCCCGCCTTTACGCCCGGTTCCGCGATCTGGTCGCGGCGGGCGACAGCGACCTGGACCTGGCGCCGCTGCGTCTAGTCGCCGATGCCTTCCTGACGGGCCGCCAGCACGCGGCCCCCGCCTTTGAGGCCCCCAATTCTGAGGACCGTCCATGAAAATCACCGCCGTCGAGACCTTTATCGTTCCGCCCCGCTGGTGCTTCGTCAAGATCAGCACCGACGCGGGCATCAGCGGTTGGGGCGAACCCGTGCTGGAGGGTCGCGCCGCATCCGTCGCCACCTGCGTCGAGGAACTGTCCGACTATCTGATCGGCCGCGACCCGCGCCTGATCCAGGACCATTGGACGGTGATGTATCGCGCCGGCTTCTATCGCGGCGGCGGCATCCACATGTCGGCAATCGCGGGGATCGATCAGGCGCTGTGGGACATCAAGGGCAAGGATCTGGGTGTGCCGGTCCATGCCCTGCTGGGCGGGCAGCAGCGCGACCGCATCCGCGTCTATTCCTGGATCGGCGGCGACCGTCCGGGCGACACGGCGCGGATGGCGCGCGATTGCGGCGACCGGGGATTCACCGCCGTCAAGATGAACGGCACCGAGGAGATGCAGTTCGTCGACAGCCACGCCAAGGTCGATCAGGTCCTGGAGCGCGTCCAGGCCATCCGCGAGGAGATGGGTCCCGATTTCGGCATCGGCATCGATTTCCACGGCCGGGTGCATCGCCCGATGGCTAAGGTGCTGGCCAAGGAACTGGAACCCTTCCGCCTGATGTTCATCGAGGAGCCGGTCCTGTCCGAACATGCCGAGGCGCTGCGCGAGATCGCCAACCACTGTTCGACCCCCATCGCGCTTGGCGAGCGCCTCTATTCCCGGTGGGATTTCAAGGCGATCCTGCAGGGCGGCTATGTCGACATCATCCAGCCCGATCCCAGCCATGCCGGCGGCATCACCGAGACCTATCGCATCGCCGCGATGGCCGAGGCGCATGACGTGGCCCTCGCGCTGCACTGTCCACTTGGCCCCATCGCGCTGGCCGCGAACCTGCAACTGGACGCGGTCTGCTACAACGCCTTCATTCAGGAACAGTCGCTTGGGATTCACTACAACCAGGGCAGCGACCTGTTGGACTATCTGACCGACCCGTCGGTCTTTGCCTATGACGACGGTTTCGTCGCGATCCCGCAGGGGCCGGGTCTGGGCATCGAGGTGAACGAGGACAAGGTCCGCCAGATGGCCGCCCAAGGGCACCGCTGGCGCAACCCCGTCTGGCGCCATGCCGACGGCAGCTTTGCGGAGTGGTGAACATGCGGATGACCCAGAAACTGAACCATGGTTGGATCTTTGCCGAAGGGGCCGCCGACCCCGCCGCGCCGCTATCGGGCACGTCGGTCACCCTGCCGCATAACGCGGTCGATCTGCCGCTGAGCTATTTCAATGAGACCTGTTATCAGCACGCCTTCACCTATCAGCGCGTGATCGCGTGGGATGACGCGTGGCATGGCCGCCGGGTGCAGCTGCGCTTTGACGGGGCGATGGCCGACAATGTGGTCTGGGTGAATGGCGTCCAGGTCGTGGCGCATCCCGACGGCTATACCCCCTTCGTGGCCGACCTGACCGACCATCTGCGCCCCGGCGACAATCTGGTGACGGTGCGGATCGACGGGTCGGAAAACCCCGCCATCCCGCCCTTTGGCGCGCAGATCGACTATCTGACCTATGCGGGCATCTATCGCGATGTCTGGCTGATGGTGCTGCCCGAACGGCACTTGACCAATGCCCGCATCACGACGCCTGATGCGCTGTCGGACGCCAAAACCGTCGTGATCCGCCCCGAGGTCACCGCCCCCGGCCCGGTCCGCGCCCGGCTGCTGGATGGCGACCGCGAGATTGCCGCGACCGAAGGAGAGGGTGAACTGACCCTGGCGGGCCTGACCGGCCTTTTGCTGTGGTCGCCCGAAAACCCGCAGCTTTACACGGTCGAGCTGACCCTGCCCGACAGCGGCGATGTGACCACGCACCGCTTTGGTTTCCGCACCGCGGAATGGACGCCGCAGGGCTTCCTGCTGAACGGCCAGCCGATGAAGCTGCGTGGGTTGAACCGGCATCAAAGCTGGGCGCATCAGGCTATGCCGCGGGCCGTCACGCGCAGGAGCGCGATGCCGAGATTGTCCGCCATGATCTGGGCTGCAACATCGTGCGCACCTCGCATTACCCGCAGAGCAAGTGGTTCCTGGACCGCTGCGACGAGATCGGCCTCCTGGTTTTCGAGGAGATCCCCGGCTGGCAGCATATCGGCGACGCCGCCTGGCAGGACCGCAGCGTGGACAATGTCCGCGCCATGATCACCCGCGACTGGAACCATCCCAGCATCGTCATCTGGGGCGTGCGCATCAACGAGAGCCCGGACAACCACGATTTCTATGTCCGCACCAACGCGCTTGCGCGCGAGCTGGACCCGACGCGGGCCACGGGCGGCGTGCGCTGCATCACCGACAGCGAGCTGCTGGAGGATGTCTATACGATGAACGATTTCATCCTGGACGAATCCGAGCTGCCGCTGATCAACCGGCCGCGCACCGCGCTGCGTCCGACCGAGGAGGTCACGGGGATCAAGAAACCGGTGCCCTATCTGGTCACCGAATATAACGGCCACATGTTCCCGACCAAGGCGCAGGACCCGGAACTGCGACAGATGGAGCATGTGATCCGCCACCTTGAAGTGCTGAACGCCGCCCATGGCGACCCGGCAATTTCGGGGTGCATCGGCTGGTGCATGTTTGATTACAACACGCACAAGGATTTCGGTGCGGGCGACCGCATCTGCCATCACGGCGTCATGGACATCTGGCGAGAGCCGAAGTTTGCGGCCCATGCCTATGGCAGCCAGAAGCCGCCGTCCGAGGGCATCGTGATGGAGCCGGTGACCTTCTGGGCGCGGGGCGAACGCAATATCGGCGGTGTCCTGCCGCTGATCGTGCTGACGAACTGCGACGAGGTCGAGTTCGAATGCGGGGGCGTCACCCGCCGCGTGGGTCCCGACCGAGAGCGGTTCCCCCATCTGCCGCACCCGCCCGTCATCATCGACCACCGCCACATCAGCGCCGAGCAGCTGGGCCAGTGGGGGATGAGCTGGCATCCGGGCCGCATCACCGGCTGGCTGAACGGCGAGCAGGTCGCGCTGCGCGACTATGTCGCCGACCCGCTGCCCACCACGTTGCAGATCGCGCCCGACCGCGACACGCTGCCTGCAGATGCGGATATCGACCTGCGGGTGATGCTGCGCGCGCTGGACCAGGTCGGCAACCGGCTGCCCTTCCTGGACGCGGGCATTGCGGTGACGGTGGACGGCCCCGCGCGCCTGATCGGGCCCGATCTGCGCATGCTGCAGGGGGGAACGACGGGAATGCTGCTGCGCCTTACGGGCGATGCCGGGACCATCCGCATCACCGCCCGCCATCCGCAGTTTCCGGAGGCGGTGGCCACGGTCACCGTCGGCTAGGGGCGGTCCAGCAGGTATCGCGTCTCGGTCCGCCAGACGGTGCCGGGACGCAGGATCGCGGGCGGAAAGTCGGGGCGGTTCGGGGCGTCTGGCCATTCCTGCGCCTCGAACGCGACGGCGCCTTGGGGGCGGGCGATCTGACCGGGATGGCCCGGCAGGCCCCCGTGCGGGAAATGGCCGCCGTCATAGACCTGCAGTCCGGGCGCGGTCGTCAGCACCCGCAGGCGCAGGTCCGGCGCGGTCAGGCTGGCCACCGGGCGCAGCGGGCCGTGGCTGTCCGACAGGCACCAGCAATGATCCAGCCCCGCATCCCCAAGCGGCCGGGGCTGGCGAAAGTCGAACCGCGTGCCCGCGACCGGTGCGGGGGCGTCGGGCAGGGGGATCAGCGCCTGATCCACGGGCAGATAGCGGTCGGCATCGATCTGCAGGACCTGATCCGTGGCCGCGTCGGGGGACAGCGTCCAGTACCCGTGATGCGTCAGGTTGCAGGGCGTCGGGCGCGTGGCCGTCGCCTGCAGCGCGACCGTCAGCGCGGCTGTGCCGTCCTGATCCATCAGCGACAGGGTGGCCACCGCCTGCATCGCGCCGGGAAAGCCCATCTCTCCATCCGCGAAATCCAGTGCCATGGTCACCGCATCGGGCGCGGCCTGCGTGACGCGCCACAACCGGACGGAAGCCCCGGCGCTGCCGCCATGCAGGCAGTTCGGCCCTTCGTTCGCGTCCAGATCATGCACGCGTCCCGACAGGCGGATGCGCGCCCCGGCGATGCGGTTGGCGAACCGCCCGACCAACGCGCCGACATGGATGAATGGGTCCGACAGATAGGCGGCCGGATCGGGATACCCCAGGACAAGCGGATGATCGATCCCGTCCAGGCGCAGGTCCTGGACGATCGCGCCAAGCGTCAGCACGCGGGCGCGCAGACGCCCTGCCTGCAGGTCCACGGCCTGCACCCTGCGCCCGTCTGGCAATTGTCCCATGTCGATCATCGTATCCCCCCTGTCGGGGCGATCAGACCGTGTCACGCTGCGGAAGGCAAGATCAGCCGCGACGCGCCTCGGTCTTTGCGAGCTTGTCCTCGACCCGACGGAAGGCGGCCAGCAGTTCGCCCTTGAACTGGCCGGGTTCGAATTCGCGCAGGCCGGAATGGGCGGCGCACAGCCAGCGCAGATCGCGCGTCAGCGTTGCCAACCCGTGCAGCCAGTCGCGGAAATCCCGAACCGCCCCGGCCTGCGGCAGCAGCGCCTGCGACAAGGTCGGGTGCAGGAAGACGCGCGGCTTGGGGAACAGCCCCCACAGCAGGCCGGGCACGGGCATCAGGTTGATCGTGTCATCGACATGCAGCGTCCTGCTGGCCGGGTGCCATGCCAGCAGCGATCCGGCGTGGACGCGTTCATTGCGACTGACATAGTCGATGCCCCGCGGCAGCGAGAACATCAGATCGTCCGCGAACATGTCCTGCACCTCGGGCGATTCGACGGGTTCGGGGCGCCAGTTCAGATCGGGGTGGCGCAGGCGATGCCGATGCGCGCCGAACAGGGCCGCGTCAGGGAAATCGTGCGCGATGGCCGCGCAGTGCAGGGTGTGGAACGGGTGCAGGTTCAGGACCGCCTGAACTGCGCGCCCCTGGTCGGTCAGCGCCATGACGGTGTCGCGCACCGCGCCCGACAGCGGATAGCTGTCCAGCATGACAAAGCGCCCCGACCGCAGCCGCACCAGCGACGCCTGCGTGCCGACATTCACGACGCCGCCGATGCGCAGGTCACCCCGGATCGACCAGAAGCCCTGTCCCAGATCGTGGATCGATTCCGTCATGATTGCGCCCTATGCACCGGGAGGCGTCCCGAAATCGCGCCCGGCGGGTTCGGGCTGACGGGTGTCGCGGCAGATCTGGCGCAGGGCAGTCTTCAGCCCCTCCTCCAGCGTGGGGTGATAGAAGGGCATCGATAGCAGGCCGGTCGCGGTGGCGCCCGACTGGACCGACCATGCCAGCAGATGCCCCAGATGATCGGCGCCGGGGCAGCACAGGTCCGCCCCGCTGAGCCGCCCCTGCGCGTCGGCATACAGGGTCACGACCCCTTCGGCACGCGCCTCGGCCCGGGCGCGGCCTTGGTCGGAATAATCGCTGCGCCCGCAGATGACGCCGTCGCCGGGGCCCGTCCCGACCGAGGCCAGCGGCGGATCGGTAAAGGTCAGCGCGAAGGTCGGGCTGCGTTCGCCGGGGGTCACGTCCGGAAAGGTTGCAGCGTTGGTCCCCGCGATGGCTCCTTCGGTCGAGGCCTCGTGCAGCAGGGTCGCGTCGGCATTCGCATCGCCCGCCATGAAGACGGGGGCGCTGCCGCATTGCATCGTGGTGCGGTCGAACTTTGGCGTGCCGTGGTCGTCCAGGTCCAGCCCCGACGCGTCCAGACCCAGGCCCTTGAGGTTCGGCGGGCGACCGACAGCGACCAGCACATGGCTGAACACCTGTTCGCCCTGCATATCGCCCGTCCATGCCAGCCGGATGCCGTCGGCATCGGCGGTGGGCGTCGTCTCGACCCCCAGGCACAGGGTCACGTCGCGCGCGATGGCCGTCTGCAGCGTGTCATGGACCACGTCGCATCGCGCCTTGCCAAGGCGGGTGCCCTGATCGAACAGAGTGACCGGCACGCCAAGGCGCCCCATCGCCTGCGCCAGTTCCAAGCCGATGGGACCGCCGCCGATCACCGCCAGGCTGTCGGGCAGGTCGGGCAGTTCGAACACGGTCTCGTTCGTCAGGATGCGGGGGCCAAGGTCGCGAAAGGGTTCGGGGACCAGCGCAAAGGATCCGGTGGCGATCACCACGGCCCGCGCCCGGACGCGGCGGCCGTCGTCCAGCGCCAGTTCGGTCGGCCGGACGAACCGCGCACGGGCGCGGACCGCGGTGCCTTCGGGCAGGTCGTCGAAGCTTTCGCGGGTGAATTCCACGAACCGGTCGCGTTCCGCCCGGACACGCGTCATCACGGCGGGGCCGTCGATCACCGGATCGCCCGGATGGACGCCAAAAACCGGCGCGCGCCGCGCCGCATGCGCCGCGTGGGACGCCGCGATCAGCAGCTTGGACGGCATGCACCCGGTGTTGGCGCACAGCGTTCCGCGAAACTCTGGGTCGATCAGCAGGGTGCGCGCCCCCGCCTTGCGCGCGGCACGTTCGGCGGCGATGCCCGCGGTGCCCGCGCCGATCACGGCCACGTCGCAGGTCAGGTCGGATTCGGCCGGTTCGCGGCGATCGGTGGTGGGGGACATGGACACCTTGAAGGGTTGCTGTCCCCCTTAACCGACCAGACGCCCGCGCGTTCCCTTGTCCGCGTCAGATGTTCTGCGCGGCGGCCAGACCCTTGGCGATGATCGGCCCGGTCGGGCGTCCGGTGGGCGATCCGCCTCGGGTTCCAGGGTGATCTCGTACAGCTGGGCGTCGGTCGGGTCGGCAGGTCGGGACCCGCCAGCGCCGCGGCGCGCGCACCGTCCAGCACCCCCAGGGACCGCGGCCCCATCTCTGCCGAAGGCAGCGTCCAGGCCTGGATCGAGAAGCCCTGCGGCACGTCGACATCCGACACGAAGCGGATCTGGGCGGTGTCGTCGCCGTAATCCTCGATGATGGCGCGGGGTTGGCCCTGATCATCCAGCAGCACGGCCACCACCTGCGGCGCGGGCGCCGGACGCTGCATCGCGCCGCCGAAACCCAGGGCCAGGCCCAGGACCAGCGACGCGGCCAGCCCCGCCAGCCATCGCATCGGCGCGCGGGGCAGGTTGGCGGCGACCGGGGCCACGGTCGGGTCGGACGACAGGGGTACCGTCACGGGGGCCGCGTCCTGCGGGGTCTGCGCGATGATCGCCTGCAACCTGGCGGCAAAGCCCGCGGGCAGGGCCAGCGCCTCGGCCGACAGGTCCAGCGGCAGCAACTGGTTGCGCAGCTGCGCGACATGCGCAGACAGGGCCGGGTCGGCGGCGATCAGCGCCTCGAACATCTCCGCCTCGGTGGGCGACATCAGCCCCATGACATAGTCGTCGGCAAAGGCGGTCACGTCATCCTGAAACACTGAACTCATGACAAACACTCCCGCAGCGAGGCCAGGCCCCGCCGGATCCACGATTTCGCGGTGCCAAGCGGAACCCCCTGGCGGGCAGAGATCTCTCCGTGACTGTAGCCCGCGACATGCGCAAGCAGGATCGCGCGCCGCGCCGGATCATCCAGCGTGTCCAGGCATTCGCCAAGCCGTCCGGTCCCGGCCAGCAACTTCCAGTCGTCGTCCTGGCACAGGTCCTGGCGGGCGTCCTGCATGCGCGTCAGCTCGTCCGGCGACAGGCTGGACAGGCGCTTGCCGTCGCGCAGGATCGTCAGGCAGCGGTTGCGCAGCACGGCATAGATCCAGCCGCGGGCCGATCCCTCTCCCTGGCGCTGCTGGGCGGCCTTGCGCCAGATCAGCACCATCGCGTCCTGCAGCGCCTCCTCGGCCAGGTCGTGGCGGATCAGGATGCGGCGGGCGACGCCCAGCAGCTGCGGCCCCTCGATGTCCAGGATCGCGTCGATGCCGTCGGGGCGGCCTTCGGCACAGGCGGTCAGGGCCCAGTCAAGCTGGCGGCTGCGCTGTCTTGTGTCGTCGGTCACGAAACCTCCCCTGATCGCGCGAACATCCTGCCGCGATCGGGGGGGCGGTTGCAACCGCCTGCAGGGTCACTTTTCATGCAACCGCAGATTATGCGCGGCGACAAAATAATTTTGCATCCGGTTTCCGGAATGCCGCGTCATCCGGGCAAGGACGGCGAGGACCGCCGCCTGTGACAGAAGCTGAACCGAAAGGAACATCCCCATGTTTCGCATTGCTGCATTCTCGACCTCTGCTCTTGCGCTGTCCATTTCGGCGGCGGCTGCCGCGACCGGCGTCGGCCTGACCGACGACCGCACCCTGGTCATGTTCGACACCGAGACGCTGGAAGTCACCGGCACGATGGATGTCGAAGGCGTCGACCGCCTGCTGGGCATCGACCTGCGCCCGTCGAACAACACGCTGGTCGGCGTGACCGACGACATGCGCATCGTCACCATCGACACCGCGACCGGCGCGGCCACCGACCTGTCCACCATGGACACGCCGCTGGAAGTGATCGACATGCCGGTCATCGTCGATTTCAACCCGATGGCCGACCGCCTGCGCTTCATGACCGGCACCACGAACCACCGCGTGAACGTGGATACCGGCGAAGTCACCGTCGACGGCAGCCTGAACTGGGTGGCCGAGGACGAGAACGCCGAAGCCAGCCCCACGGTCGCCGCCGCGGCCTATATCAACAGCTATGGCACCCCCGAAGCGACCGCGATGTACAACATCGATGCCGGCCTGGGCGCGCTGCTGCAGCAGACCGCACCGAATGACGGCACGCTGGCCACGATCGGCATGCTGAACGTCGAAAACCCGGGCGACATGATGGCGTTCGACGTCCAGACCGATGCCGAAGGCGCCAACATGGCGTGGCTGGTGACGAACAACACCATCCACTCGGTCGATCTGGAAACCGGAGCGGCCACCGCGGCGGGCGAAATCGCCGCCGAAGGCCAGATCCGCGACCTGACGGTTCTGCCCGCGATGTGACGACCTTGCGCCGGGCCCTTGCGGCCCGGTGCACCCCTTGTCCGCCGCTATGCCAGCAGCACCGGCAGCATCGACAGGACCATCACCCCCGCCATCGCGATGTTGAACAGGCGCAGCCGCTCCGGCGCGTCGATCAGCCGTGCGATCCGCGCGCCTGCCACGACCCACAGCACATGGCAGGGCAGACCCACCACCGCAAAGATTGCAGCGACCGGCAGCGGGCCGCCAAGGGCCGCGCCATAGGTCGCCAGCGCCGCCAGCACCATCGCCCAGGCCTTGGGGTTCACCCATTGGAACGCCGCCGCCTGCCACAGGCCGACCGGACGGCCCGACGATCCGGCCTGCATCGGTCGCGCGCGGGCGATCTTCCATGCCAGCCAGAAGACATAGGCCAGCCCGGCCGCCTGCATCACGCACCGCAGGTCGGGGTCCGACTGCAGCGCCGGGGCCAGCCCCGTGCCCAGCACCAGCACCATCGCCGCGAAGCCCAGCACGATCCCGGCCATATGCCGCCAGCTGCCGTGCAGCCCGACCGTCGCCCCCGACGCCATCAGCATCGCGTTGTTCGGCCCCGGCGTGATCGTCGTCACCGCCGCAAACCCCACCAGCCCGATCAGCGCATCCATTTCCTGCCTCCTGCTTGATTGCGGGGGATGGTGCCACATGGCGGCTGGTGGATGTCCCCGATCCGCGCGATATTGGCGTCCCAAATGCAGGAAAGCCCCGCCATGGACGCTATTGACGAAAAGATCCTGCGCATCCTGCGAACGGATGGGCGCATCACCCATCAGGCGCTGGCCGAACGGGTGGGCATGTCCGCCTCGACCTGCCAGCGCCGTGTCGAGGCGATGGAGCGTCAGGGCATCATTTCCGGCTATCGTGCCGTGCTGGGCGACGCGGCGCGCCAGACCGGCTTTGCGGCCTTTGTGCTGGTCGGGCTGGGACGGCATACCGCACAGGTCCAGCTGGCGTTCGAGGCGCGCTGCACCGCCGCACCGCAGGTCGTCGAATGCCACAACATCACCGGCACCGTGGAATACCTGCTGCGCGTCGAATGCCGCGATCTTGCCAGCTACAAGCAGTTCCACCACGAGGTCCTGGGCGGCTTTCCCGACCTGACCACGATCGTCACCCATGTGATCGTCGGCACGTCCAAGGACGAACGGGCCTGACTGGATCGTTGCATAACTCGGATTATCCCAGAAAGCTGTTCGACTGGCGCAGCCGTCGAACCATCAGCAATTCGTCCACCTCGCGCCCTGCATCGATCAGCGCGGCGGGGATCCGGCCGGTCTGGATAAAGCCATGGCGCTGATAGAACCGGATGGCGGCGGCATTGTGGTCGTTCACCGCCAGCTCGATCTGATTGATGCCGGCACCGGCGGCGAAAGCGGTGACCGCGTTCAGCAGATCGTCCGCCACCCCGGTCCCGCGCAGGTCGTCGCGCAGATAGACCATGATCAGCGTCGCCCGGTGTGATCGCTTTATGCCCCGCTGCGGAAACAGGCCCATGATCCCGACCGGGTCCTGCCCCCGGAAAGCGACGAAGACGGGATGCGCCATCCGGCTGGCCCATTCGTCATCCGACAGGCTTGACCAGTCGGCCTCGGTGTTCGCAAACGCCGTGGGCGCCAGGCGCAACGCCTCCAGCCGGATGGCCTTGAACGCGGGCAGATCGCCCGGCCCCAGTTTCGCGATACGCATGTCGGTCATGACCGCCTCCGTTCCGTCAGAGTGTCAGCATTCACGGACCGCGTGGCCTGCGCAAGGTTGCGTCGCTTGACGCATTGCCGGGCGGGCGGATATATTCGTTGCAGATGCAATGAAATGGGTGCCGTGATGACCGACAGCGATCAGACCTCGGGGATGACCCGCGCGCCGGCGGGCCGGGTGCGCACCCCGGATACCTGCCCGGCTTCGGCAACGACTTCGAGACCGAGGCCCTGCCCGACGCCCTGCCCCAAGGTCAGAACAGCCCGCAACGATGCAATTATGGCCTGTACGCGGAACAGCTGTCGGGAACCGCCTTCACCGCGCCGCGCGGCCAGAACGAGCGGACCTGGTGCTATCGCATCCGTCCGTCGGTGCATCACACGGGGCGGTTCGCGGCGATCGACCTGCCCTATTGGAAGACCGCGCCGCATGTCCTGCCGGGGGTGACCAGCCTGGGCCAGTACCGGTGGGACCCGATCCCGGTGCCCGACGGCGACCTGACCTGGCTGACCGGCATGCGCACCATGACCACGGCGGGCGACGTGAACATCCAAGTCGGCATGGCGACCCATGTCTATCTGGTCACCGCATCCATGCAGGACGAATACTTCTTTTCCGCCGACAGCGAGCTGCTGGTCGTGCCGCAGCAGGGTCGCCTGCGGTTCTGCACCGAACTGGGCATCATCGACGTCCAGCCGCAAGAGATCGCGATCCTGCCCCGTGGCCTGGTCTATCGGGTCGAGGTGCTGGAGGGCCCCGCCCGCGGGTTCGTCTGCGAGAATTATGGCCAGAAGTTCGACTTGCCCGACCGCGGCCCCATAGGCGCGAACTGCCTGGCCAATCCGCGCGACTTCAAGACCCCCGTCGCGGCCTTCGAGGATCGGGATGCCCGCTCCCGCGTGGTCATCAAGTGGTGCGGCCAGTTCCATGAGACCTGGATCGACCACAGCCCGCTGGACGTGGTCGCGTGGCACGGCAACTATTGCGCCTACAAGTATGATCTGCGGACCTATTCTCCGGTCGGCGCGATCCTGTTCGACCATCCCGACCCGTCGATCTTCACCGTGCTGACCGCGCCGTCGGGGCAGGACGGGACGGCGAACATCGATTTCGTGCTGTTCCGCGACCGCTGGTTGGTGGCCGAACATTCATTCCGCCCGCCCTGGTATCACAAGAACATCATGTCCGAACTGATGGGCAACATTCACGGCATCTATGACGCCAAACCCCAGGGGTTCGCGCCCGGCGGGATCAGCCTGCACAACTGCATGCTGCCGCACGGTCCCGACCGCGATGCCTTCGACAAGGCCACGACCGGCGATCTGGTGCCCCACAAGCTGGCCGAGACGATGTCCTTCATGTTCGAGACGCGGTTCCCCCAGCACCTGACCGAATACGCCGCCCATGAGGCGCCGATGCAGCCCGAATACATCGAGGTCTGGAACCGGTTGGAGAAGAAGTTCGACGGCACGCCGGGCGTGAAATGACCGGCGCCGCACCGGGCCTGATGCCGTCGCAGGTGGCGTCCGCCAACCGGCCCGACTGCGATTTCCCGCTGAACAACCTGCCCTATGGCGTGTTTTCGGATGATCGCGGGCCACGCTGCGGGGTGGCGATCGGCGACCGCATCCTGGACCTTGCCGCCTGCGAGGCGCAGGGTCTTCTGGACGCGGGCGGCAGCTTTGCCGCGCCGCGGCTGAACGATTTCATCGCCCGTGGACGTGATGCATGGGTGGCGGTTCGCGCCCGGCTGACCGCGCTGTTGTCCCAGGACGGCCCCCGCGATATGCCCTTGGTGGCGGTGTCGGACGCGCGGATGCATCTGCCGATCCGGGTCGAGGGGTTCACCGATTTCTATGCCTCGCGCCACCATGCGTTCAACGTGGGCTGCCTGTTCCGGGGGCCTGACAACGCCCTGCCGCCGCAATGGGATCACATGCCCATCGGCTATAACGGGCGGGCCTCGTCGGTCATCGTGTCCGGCACACCGGTGCATCGCCCGATGGGTCAGGTCGCGGGTCCGACCGGTCCGGAATGGACCGCCAGCCGCCGCCTGGACCTGGAACTGGAACTGGGCGCCATCGTGGGCGCCGCGACCGCGCTTGGCACCCGCATCACCGTCGATCAGGCCGAGGACATGATCTTTGGCCATGTCCTGCTGAACGACTGGTCGGCGCGCGACATCCAGGCGTGGGAGTACCAGCCGCTTGGGCCGTTTCAGGGCAAGGCCTTTGCCACCACGATCAGCCCCTGGGTCGTGACCCGCGCCGCGCTGGACCCGTTCCGCCGCACGGGCGCCGCCCGCACCGTCGACCCCCTGCCGCATCTGCGGGACAGCCGCCCTGGTTTCCATGACCTGTCGATGGGCTGGACGTTGAACCGGCAGGTGATGGCGCGCGTGAACTATGCCGAAATGCATTGGTCGCAGGCGCAGGCGCTGGCCCATCACGCCAGTTCGGGCTGCCCGATGCGGGTGGGCGACCTGCTGGGGTCGGGCACCATTTCCGGCCCCACCCCCGATCAGACCGGCGCCCTGCTGGAGATGACGCGGAACGGGCAGCAGCCCGTGACCGTGAACGGCCAGCCCCGCACTTTCCTGCAGGACGGTGACGAGGTCGGGCTGTTCGCCCATGCCCAGGGGTCGGGTTATCGCGTGGGGTTCGGGCCCTGCACGGGTCGCGTGATGCCCGCCCTGCCCTAGGTCGCGGCGGCGATCCAGGCGGCGATCATCGTGTCCAGATGCGCGCCGCCGCCATTCTTGTACACCGTGATCTGGTCCGCGCCCGTGCGCCCGCAAGCGCCGGGCACCAGATCGTACAGGTCGCCCAGCACGTCGTCGGGCGTCAGCACGCCCGCGGCGATGGGGATCGCAAGCTCTCCGATATGGGCGATGGTGGTGGCGCGGCTGTCGACAAAGATGCGGGCGCGGGTCATCAGGGCGTCGTCGGCCTCGCGCATGTCGGCGCGAAAGGCGCCGATCAGGTCGACATGCGTGCCGGGCCGCACCCACTCTCCGCGCAGCAGCGGTTCGCGCGCCATGGTCGCTGTGGACACGATGTCGGCACCCGCGACCGCCTCGGCCAGGTCGGTGACCGGCGTGACCGCGTGACCCTGCGCCGCCAGGCGGTCGGCCAGTGCCTGCGCCTGTTCGGGCCGGCGCGCCCAGACCTGGATCTGGTCCAGATGCGGCATGCCCGCGCGATAGGCCGCGACCAGCCCGCCCGCCAACACCCCCGCGCCCACGACCAAAAGCCTGCGGCTGTCCGGGCGCGCCAGGATCTGCGCGCCCAGCACGGAATCGGCGCAGGTCTTGTATTCGGTGACCAGCGGCGCGTCGATCACCGCGGTCAGCGCACCCGTTTCAGGGTCAAAGACCAGCATCGCCCCCTGCACCGACGGCAGGCCGCGGCCCGGGTTGTCGCCAAAGACCGTCACCGCCTTGACGCCGAACCCCCGCCCCGGCAGCCACGCGGCCCGCGTCAGCAGGCTGCCCGACCCCGGCCCAAGGAACAGGTCGCGCACCTGGGCGGCGGGCGCCAGATGCCCCTGTCGCAGCGCCTCGATGGCGCCGGGCCAGTCCAGCCCGCGGGCGCTGTCGCGGTCGATGATGCGCGGTGTCATGGCACGCTCCGTTCGTTTCCACCCCGACCTTGTCCGAACCGGGACCGGGCGCAAGGCGGCGGCTGGACATTTCAGTTTCCGTGGTGAAGGTCTGGCAGGACAACACGGGGGGATGCAGGATGAGCTTTCTGGGGATCGATCTGGGCACGTCGGGGCTGCGCGCGCTGCTGGTGGATGATGCGGGACAACCCATCGGGTCGACCGAGCGTCATTACGACGTGGCCCACCCCCATCCCGGCTGGTCCGAACAGGACCCCGCCGACTGGATCACGGCGCTGCAGGGGGCGGTGGCCGATCTGCGGTCGGCGCATCCGGAATTCGCGTCCCTGCGCGGCATCGGCGTCGCGGGGCACATGCACGGCGCCTGCGTGCTGGATGCGCAGGACCGCGTGCTGCGCCCCGCGATCTTGTGGAACGACACGCGCAGCCATGTGCAGGCCGATGCGATGGACGCCGATCCGCGCTTTCGCGAGTTGACCGGAAACATCGTCTTTCCGGGCTTTACCGCGCCCAAGCTGGCGTGGATGGCCGCGCATGAGCCCGACCTGTTCGCCCGCGCGGCCCGCGTGCTGTTGCCCGCCGCCTATCTGAACCTGTGGCTGACCGGAGAGGCGGTGGGCGATCTGTCCGACGCGTCGGGGACGTCCTGGCTGGACACGGGCGCGCGCGACTGGTCGGACGACCTGCTGGCCGCCTCTGGCATGACCCGCGCGCAGATGCCCCGCCTGGTCGAGGGGTCGGCCCCTGCCGGGCAGCTGCGCGCCGATCTGGCCGCCGAATGGGGTCTGTCCGCCCCGGTGACGGTTGCCGGGGGCGCGGGCGACAATGCTGCCGCCGCCTGCGGGATCGGCGCCATGGCCGAGGGGGCGGGTTTCGTGTCGCTTGGCACCTCGGGGGTGCTGCTGGCGGCGCGCGACGGCTATGCCCCCGCGCCCGACACGGCGCTGCACAGTTTTGCCACGCGGTGCCGGGGCGCTGGTATCAGATGGGTGTCATGCTGGCCGCGACCGACAGCCTGAACTGGCTAGGCCGCGTCACCGGGGCGACGCCCGCGCAGCTGACCGCCGACCTGGGACCGTTGCGTGCGCCGGGGCCGGTGCGGTTCCTGCCCTATCTGTCCGGGGAACGCACGCCGCACAACGACCCCGCGATTCGGGGCAGCCTGACCGGGCTGGCGGCGGCGACCGACCGCAACGACCTGACCCGCGCCGTGCTGGAGGGGGTGGCTTTCGGGCTGGCCGACAGCCTGGTCGCGCTGCAATCGACGGGCGCGCGTCCGACGCGGCTGATGGCCATCGGCGGTGGCGCGCGGTCGCAGTACTGGCTGCAGGTGATCGCGACCGCGCTGGACGTGACGCTGACCCTGCCAGAGGACGGCGATTTCGGCGCGGCCCTGGGTGCCGCGCGGCTTGGCATGGTCGCATCGGGGGCAGGGTCTGTCGACCAGGTCATGACCGCCCCCCGCGTCACCGCGGAAATCGCGCCGGACGCGTCCCTGCGCGCCGCATTCGCCGCGGCGCACCAAGCCTATCGCGCCGCCTATCCGGCGATCCGCGCGATCCAGTAGCGGCTACAGATAGTTGCGGGCGACCGCGATGGCCACGGCCTGGGTGCGGCTTTTCGCGCCCAGCTTGCCGCAGGCCTTGACCGCCCGTTGCTTGACGGTGGATTCCGCGATGGCCAGCTGGGTCGCGGTCTCGATCTGGCCCAGCCCGTCGCGGAAACAGCGCAGCACGTCCAGTTCGGCGGGCGTCAGGGCGGCGCGGTTCAGCACCAGGTCGGTCCACAGATTGAACTTGGCGCGGCAGCGCGCGATCTCGTCATCGGTGAATTCGCGGTCCGGGTGCGACAGGGTCAGGAACGACCGCTTTCCGGCCACCTTGCGCGATATCGCCACGCCGTAATTCAGGCGGAACCGTCGTGCCGCCTGCATGACGCCGCGCAGGTCGGGGATGCGCACCTCGGACCAGCGGGCGGCGCCGTCATGGGTCATCGTCCACATCGCGATCGGGTCGCCGAAGAAATAGTTCCGATCCTCGTAGATGGACCGCCAGGCGTCGGGATAGGCGTTATGCAGGTGTTCGGGGCCCTTGTAGGTCAGGTTGAACCCCATGATCCAACCCGACGGCGCCGCGACATGCATCTCGGCGATCTCGGCGTCGAAATTCGGGATCAAATCGTTCAGCATCGCGGCCTCCTGCTTCACAACGGGCAGGATATGCCTTTTCGGACATACTGAAAAGGCAGCTTGTCCGCTTTTCGCGCGACAAGCCCGGCTCCGGGTAGCAAGCCGTTAACACCTGTCAGCTATGGAGGACAAAGGTGGTTAAGGGAATCAGAGAGCCAAGACTGGCGACCGCGGAGTTCAGCCGCGACATGGTCGAAACGATGCTGACCTATTTCGATGCTTATGCCGACGAAGGCGTACTTGCG
>NZ_BBPH01000071.1 GCF_000787695.1 Paracoccus sp. PAMC 22219
CCCCGCATACTTGATCAACGAAGAAGCCTCCGGGAAGCAGTCCCGGGGGCTTTCTTGCATGTCAGAGGCCGTAGATGCGGCTGAACTTCTGTTCCAGATAGTCCAGCAGCGGTTCGGGGCTGACCGTCTGGCCGGAAGCGGCCTCGATCACCTGGACCGGAGGCAGCAGTCCGCCGTGGCGCTGGACGTTCTCGCGCAGCCATTCGGTTGCGGGGGTTGCGTCGCCCTGGGCTAGGGAGCGATCCAGATCCGGCACCGCGCTGCGCAGGGCCTGGTTCAGGCAGCCCGCATAGACGTTGCCAAGCGCATAGGTCGGAAAATAGCCGAAAAGGCCCACGGACCAGTGGACGTCCTGCAGAACGCCGTTCGCGGGACGGTCGACAGCGACGCCGAAATCCTTGAGGAAGCGGGCGTTCCACGCCTCGACCAAGTCGCGCGTATCCAAGCGCCCCGAGATCAGGTCGCGTTCCAGATCGAAACGCAGCATGACGTGCAGGTTGTACTGCACCTCATCGGCCTCGGTGCGGATGAAGCCGGGGGTGACGCGGTTCACGGTGGCATAGAAGGCGTCGGGGTCGGTGATGTTCAGGCCGTCGAAGGCTCGGACATCCGCTCGAACAGCCAGCCGGTGAAGGCACGGCCGCGGCCAAGCTGGTTTTCATAGATGCGGCTTTGGCTTTCGTGGACACCCATCGACACGCCGCGTCCCAGCGGGGTGAAGGCATAATCGGGGTCGATGCCCAGCTCATAGCTGGAATGGCCGACCTCGTGGATGGTGGAGTAGAGGCAGTTGAACGGGTCGGTCTCGACCACCCGCGTCGTGATCCGGCTGTCCTGCCAGCGGCCCGAGCTGAACGGATGCACGGCAAGGTCCATCCGCCCCCGCGTCCAGTCATAGCCAAAGGCCGTGGCGCAGGTCCGCGCCAGGCGCAGTTGGGTTTCCTGGGGGAAGTGGCCCTTGAGCGCCTGCGGCTGATCGGCGCCCAGCACGTCGTCGCGCAGTGTGACCAGTCGCGGGCGCATTGCGTCGAAGAGCGATGCCAGACGCGCGCCGGTCATGCCGGGCTCGTAATCCTCCAAGAGGGCGTCATAGAGATCGCCGCCATCGGCGAGGCAGGCAGCCTCCTCGCGTTTCAGCATCAGGACCTGCTCCAGCGTCGGCAGGAAATCCTCGGGCGCGTCCTTGGCGCGGGCCTCGGCCCAGATGCCCTGCGCCAGCGAGGTCAGCCGCGCCAGCTCGGACGCCAGACGTGCCGGGATGCGGCTGGTGCGGGCGTAATCGCGCGTGATCAGCGCCACGGCACGGCGGTCGGCGGGGGTCTGCGGATCGGCGGCGTCCAGCCATTCGCCGATGCGGGCGTCGGTGCGGCGGTCGTGCAGAACCTCCTCCATCGCGCCCATCTCCTCTGCGCGCTGTTCGGCGGCACCGCGCGGCATCACGGTCTCTTGGTCCCAGCCCAGCCGTTCGGCGACGGAGGACAGGGCTTCGGTCTGGCGCTGGAAGGCCAGCAGGTCGGTCAGCGCGGTCATCGGATCGCTCCTCGGATCGAGGTTTCAAAGGGATAGCGCGCGTGGTGGCGCGCGCGCAGGATCATCGCGAACAGCACCACCGCGCCGAACTGGTGCGTCAGCGCCAGATGCAGCGGCGATGCGTGGATCACGTTCAGGATGCCCAGCCCGATCTGCGCGGCCATCGCCACGATCATCACTCTGAAGGCGCCGCGCGTCACCGGGTGGGGCGACCGGCGCGCGCGCAGCCAGACGACCACGGCGAAGATCGCCAGCAGATAGCCGGTCATGCGGTGGATGAACTGGACCAGCGCCGGGTTCTCGAAGAAATTGCGCCAGCCCAAGGTGCCGTCCCAGATCGCCGCCGGGATCCATTCGCCGCCCATCGTGGGCCAGCCGGTATAGGTGCGGCCCGCGTCGATGCCCGCGACCAGCGCGCCCAGCAGGATCTGCACGAAGGTCAGGTGCATCAGGCCGGTGGACATGGAGAACAGCTTGGCCTCTCCGGCGCGGCGGGACCGCAGCAGTTCAGCCTCCGAGCGTGACAGCTGCAGGACGTACCAAGTGATCAGGCCCAAGATCAGGAAGGCGATGCCCAGATGCGTGGCCAGCCGGTACGAGGCGACGCGCAGCATCCCCTCGTTCAGGCCGGAACTGACCATCCACCAGCCGATCGCGCCCTGCAGCCCGCCAAGCGCGCCCAAGCCCAGCAGGCGCGGCGTCCAGCCGGTGGGGATGCGCGACGTGGCCCAGAAAAAGACGAAGCCCAAAGCCCAGACCAGACCGACCACGCGGCCCAGCAGGCGGTGACCCCATTCCCACCAGTAGATGTACTGGAATTCCGACAGCGACATGCCGCGGTTCAGTTCCTGGTACTGGGGGATCTGACGATAGAGGTCGAATTCGCTTTGCCAGTCGGCGGCGTTCATGGGCGGGATCGCCCCGGTCACGGGCTTCCATTCGGTGATGGACAGGCCCGATCCGGTCAGGCGCGTGGCGCCCCCCACGACGATCATCGCCAGGACCAGCACGAACAGCACCGCCAGCCAGGCGCGAATCGCCCGGCGCGCACCGCGGGGGCGGGCGTCGATCATGCCGGTGGTCTGGACGGGTCGGGCTGCGGTCGGGTCCGAGACTTCCTGGAAGACAGGTCGCTTGGCCATCGCGGGGCTCCTTTGGGACGAAGGTTAGGGGCGGGTCAGCGCCGGGTCAACTGACGCAGGACGCCGTGCAGGATGCGCACGTCGCCCTTGGTCAGGGTCAGGCGCGACCACATGTTGCGCATGTTCAGACGCATCGACGCGGCCTTGGTCTCCGGAAAAAAGAACCCGGCCTGGGTCAGCTGGTCGTCATAGTGATCGCCCAGCCGCTCGATCTCGATGCGGTCGGCGGGGGATTCGGCTTCCGCGCGGCGCAGATGGGGCGCGGGTTCGGGCGGCAGGATGTCGCGGCCGAATTCGTATCCCATCAGCAGCACGGCCTGGGCCAGGTTCAGCGACGGAAAATCCGGGTTCACCGGGACCGTCACGATGGCATTGGCGCGGGCGATGTCGTCGTTTTCCAGACCCGTGCGTTCCGGCCCGAAGATGATCGCCGATCGTCCCTCATGGGCGCGGGCCTGGGCCATGGCGGTCGCCGGGGTATAGACAGGCTTGGTCAGTTCGCGGCCGCGCGCGGTGGTGGCATAGGCGAAATCGATGCCCTCCATCGCGTCGGCCAGGGTCGGATAGACGCGGGCAGTGTCCAGCACGCGACCGGCAGCCCCCGAGGCCATGGCGACGGCCTTGGGGTTGGGCCAGCCGTCGCGGGGATCGACGATGCGCATCTCGGTCAGGCCGAAATTCAGCATCGCGCGGGCGGCGGCGCCGATGTTCTCGCCCATCTGCGGGCGCACGAGGATGATGACGGGTTGGCGTTCGATCTGCATGGTCCGGCAGATAGTCCGTCTGGCGGCGGCGGGCAAGCTGCGCTATCTGCGACACAAAGGAGACCGCCATGACCGACGCCCCGCAATTGTATCTGATGACGCCCGCCGGTGCACAGGCATCGGCCCTTGGCCCCATGCTGGCCGAGGTGATGGACCGTGTCGCCCCCGCCTGCCTGCGCATCCGCGGCGGTGCCGAGGAGGACGAACTGGGCCGCCTGGCCGACATGGCGCGCGAAATCGCCCATGCCCGCGACGTGGCCGTGGTGATCGACGATCACGTCAAGCTGGCCCTGCGTCACGGGCTGGACGGGGTGCATCTGAACGACGGCGCCAAGGCCGTCCGCTATGCCCGCAAGGAACTGGGCGACGACGCGATCGTCGGCGCGTTCTGCGGAACCTCGCGCCACGAGGGCATGAACGCAGCCGAGGCGGGTGCGGATTACGTGGCCTTTGGCCCGGTCAGCGACAGCGCGTTGTATCGCGGCGACCCGGTGGAGCTGGAGCTGTTCCAGTGGTGGTCCGACATGATCGAGGTTCCGGTCGTGGCCGAAGGCGCCATCACACGCGAGCTGATTACCCAACTGTCGCCCATCACCGATTTCATCGCCCTGGGCCCCGAGATCTGGACCCAGGAAGATCCGGCCGCGACGCTCGCCCTGCTGTGGGGCTAAAGCGTCACGGGCGTCCGGTCGCCTGACGCGAACCGACGCAGCACCGCCGGATACAGGCGGTGCTCCTGCACCAGCACCCGCGCGGCCAGGGTCGCCGCGTCGTCGCCCGGCAGAACCGGTACGCGCGCTTGGCCCAAAGGGGGCCCCGCATCCAGTTCCGGCGTGACCAGGTGCACGGTGCAACCGGCCTGCGCGTCACCGGCGGCGATCGCCCGGGCATGGGTGTCGAGTCCGGGGTATTTGGGCAACAGAGAAGGATGGATGTTCAGCATCCGTCCTTGGAATCGCTGTACGAAATCGGGCGTCAGGATGCGCATGAAGCCTGCCAAGCAGATGATATCGGGTTCCGCCGCCAGCAGCGGCTCCAGCAGCGCCTGTTCGAACCCTGCGCGGTCGCGCGGAAAGGCGCGGTGATCGACGGCCGCGGTCGGCACGCCCATCTGGGCGGCGCGAGCCAGGCCGCCCGCCTGCGGATCGTTTGACGCGACCAGCACGGGCCGCGCCAAGTGATCGCCGGTCATGTCCTGCAGCAGGCGGATCATGTTCGACCCGCCCCCCGAGATCAGGATCGCGACCCGTTTCACGCAAGCGTGCCGGAATAGCGCACGCCCGCACCCGGCGTGACGGTGCCAAGGCGGTGCACGGCCTCTCCCTGCTGGGCCAGCAGGTCGGTCAGCGCATCGGCGCGGTCGGCGCTGACCACCAGGATCATGCCGATGCCGCTGTTGAAGGTCTTGAGCATCTCTGACATGTCGATCCCGCCGGCCTGCGCCAGCCAGCCGAAGACGGGGGGCAGCGGCCAGCTGCCCAGATCGATGTCGGCGCCCATGTCCTTGGGCAGGACGCGGGGCAAATTCTCGGTCAGGCCGCCGCCGGTGATGTGGGCCAGCGCATGCACGCCGCCCGCGCGGATCGCGGCCAGCGCGGGCTTGACGTAAAGCCGCGTGGGGGTCAGCAGCGCCTCGCCCAGGGTGGTGTCGGCAAAGGGGGCGGCGTCGGACCAAGCCAGACCTGCGCGTTCGGCGACCTTGCGGACCAGCGAATAGCCGTTGGAATGCACTCCGTCCGAGGCCAGACCCAGCAGCACATCGCCCTGCCCCACGCCCGCGGGCAGCGCGGCACCGCGGTTCATCGCACCCACGGCAAAGCCCGCCAAGTCGAAATCGCCGTCGTGATACATGCCGGGCATCTCGGCGGTCTCTCCGCCGATCAGGCGCAACCGGCGGCCTTGCATCCGCGGGCGATCCCCTCGACCACGCGGGCGCCCTCATCGACCGACAGCTTGCCGGTCGCGAAATAGTCCAGGAAGAACAGCGGCTCGGCCCCCTGGCAGACCAGATCGTTCACGCACATCGCGACCAGATCCTGGCCCAGACCGTCCAGATGGCCGGTGTCGATGCCGATGCGCAGCTTGGTGCCCACGCCATCGGTCGCCGCGACCAGGATCGGGTCGTCATAGCCCGCGGCCTTGAGGTCGAACAGCGCGCCGAAGCCGCCAAGCGCGTCCATGACGCCCGGCCGCTGCGTGGCGGCGGCGGCGGGCTTGATCCGTTCGACCAGCGCGTTCCCCGCGTCGATGTCGACGCCTGCGTCGCGATAGCTGATCCCGTTCTGTGTCATGTCGGCCCCTGGCTGATGTCGGCCCCCCGATAGCGGAACCGCACCCGTTGGGCAACGCCCAAGCTTGACCTGACCGCGTACGGGCACTAGGCAATGCGTGCTGCGGGGGCCTGTAGCTCAATTGGTTAGAGCAGGGCGCTCATAACGCCTTGGTTGCGGGTTCAAGTCCTGCCGGGCCTACCATCTCCACAGCAAGCCGGTATATGCGCGCAAGTGCACAGGTAAACCCGGATGGTTCACTTCGGTCCGGCCATGTTCCGATCTCGAAACCAGCCGCTTCGCGTCCGTTGCGCGGTTGTCCTTTTGGGCCTCGGCCAAAGTCTTTTTCCAGCCTTATACCATGATCGCATCCGCCGATCCCCTACTCTTCGAGATCATGGTCAACTGTGCCTTACGCTACTCGTCAGCCCGGCAGCTCCAGCGCCGTCATTGATGACGTCGCCCGATCCAATTGAGGCTCTCGGACGCATCACAGTCGGACTGCAGGAACGTCGGGTGCCCGGCACTGCATTCGACTGCTGCCAGCATCTGGCTCTTTTCTGCCCTTCAGGTGGGCGTGCCGATGGGCCACTGCGACGACCAGGGGATGTGGGCGTTTGCACCGGCCTTGCTCCGGCTGAAGACCAAGAGACTGTCATGGCCAACGTGCTGTCCGTCCAGTGGGACGGCATCGACAGTTGCGCCGCGAATTCTGACACCGCCACAAATGAGACGCGATGCACAGTTCCGATTGCCTAGTAATCCCGAAATGCGGCGATGTTGTCTGCAGACAAATTCGTGTAACCACCCGTTTTGGTGTGAGCCAAGACGACAATGGTTCTGCGCGAATGCTCTTTTAGGGTTTCGAAAGTTTGCAAATCAAGTGCCGGCATTTTTTTCGCTTTCTCACCTTTTGGGGCAATTAGCCCAGTCAGATCTGCCCCTGATGCGGTGCTTATGAGATCCGGCAATGGGGAAATGGCCATAAGACGCGCTTATAGCTTCCTACGCGCAGCACACTCTGTGACGATAGGTTGCGGAGAACGCACTGAACTAATCTATTGCCAGCATCACTCAGGTTTCTTCGGCGATCTTGCGAGGGTGCATGGCCGCAGCTCCTCGCCGATAGTCTCAGCCGCTGCTGAAGCCCGCGGTCAAGTCGGGATCCCTTCTGTAGACACTATCTGCGAGCGTCACCTCCCGACTGCCTGATGACACAGCGTACCTCGTCGTCGGCACCCTCGGCCTTACAGGTTATGCTGGACGAGACTTCGTCAAACGCAAGACGGTCATACACACGCCAGCCGCAAAGCCCCTTGCGAAGGGTCGAGAGCCCGCAAAGCGCGGTTGAACTGAGGCTTAGGGTCAGGCCTCGTTCTTGTTTCATAGTCAGACCGTGACGGTTGCGGTGCGGGGTCGACGCATGCGTTGACGCGGAGAGGAAGACCTTCGGACATCTGTCGTGATCCGGGTTGCGACCTGCCGCCAGTCCTTGAGCCTGCCGAACATGATTTCGATCCTCTCGCGGCGCTTGTCGTGCCTGATTGGCTTGCCGCGCGACTTCCGGCCCAGGGTCATGGGTATTCCCTTGTCTTTTAACGCTTCTCTGAACCAGTCGGCATCATGGTCCCGGTCGGCCAGCCACCGCTCCGCCTTTGGCGAGCTGCCCGGCAGGGCTGCCGCACCCATGTCGTCGCTGACTTGGCCTGCCGTCATGAGTTCGAGGACCAATCCCTCGAGAACCGGATCGGGCGGCCATCGGCATCGGTGACGGCATGCAGCTTGGTGTTGATGTCGTGCGCTCTCGGGGAAACAGTCCACCGGACTGTTACCCGAGAACTCCGGCCGATCAGACGGCCCCTCCGGTCGCCTGGCCGCTCCTTTTCGACCGCAGGCTGATCGCAGTGCGGTGCGCCTTGAGAGAGGTCGCGTCGATCATTGCCGTCTTCGGGACGGCGGCCTCGGCGGTCGGCCGAGCCATCGTCCGGGCGAAGACTCCCCGTTCGTGGCTGCACGCAGACCAAAGGCGTTTGCCACTCACCTTCACCGCTTCCACCGGGTGCAGAGCGTCTCCGACGGGCCATGTTCCTTGGGCGCATCGCGCCACCGCAAGCCATTGAGGTTGATGAAGATCATTCCGATAATCACCCGCTGGTCATTGATGCGGGGTTTGCGTTCGCAGGCTCACCTCTCGGGAAAGAAGGGCTGCAGCCGCGTCACCTGCTAATTGAGCGTTCTCTATAAGGCGGTATCGGTGGTCAGCAGGCGCCGGGCTGCCCACCAGCTTGCCGCGGCCATCGTGCCTGCCGTGGCCAGGCACAAGGGCAGCCCGCCGACCTGATAGGACAGGCCAGACAGCAGCGTTCCGATCAGGCGACCCGATGCGTTGGCCATGTAGTAGAACCCCACATCCCGCGTGATCCGGTGTGCCTGACCAAATGCCAGGATCAGGTAGGAGTGCACCGAAGAGTTCACCGCAAAGACGAACCCGAAGGCCAGCAGGCCCAGCACCAGCAGCGCCGTCAGCCAAGGGGCCGGGTCGCCCGCGGCAAGCACCGCCGCGGCCATCGCAAAGGGGATGGGGACCAGCCAGCCTGCCCACCGGACCGCGTCGCGGGTGACCTGCGCCTCGGGGCGGTCCGCGCCGCCGAGGATGCGCGGGGCTGCGGCCTGCACCGCACCATAGAGGATGATCCACAGCGCCATGAAGCCGCCGACCAGAAAGAACGCCTCGCGACGGCCCTCGGCAGTGCCGTCGGACAGGACGGCCTGAAAATAGATCGGGATGCCGACCACGAACCAAACATCGCGCGCGCCGAACAGGAACATGCGCGCCAAGGACAGCCTGTTCACGCGGCTGTCGCGCGACCGCCAGCCCGACCAACCCTCGGATGAGGTGACGCGTCCGGGCAGGCCGGGGGGCAGGAACAGGACCACCGCCAGCAGGATCACGGCCAGCAACGCGGCCATCCCCCAGATCGCCGCCTGGAAGCCCGCAAAGGCCAGCAACGCCGCGCCCAGGAAAAAGCCCAGGCCCTTGACGGCGTTCTTGGACCCGGTCAGCGCCGCGACCCACCGGAACAGCCCACCGTCGGCGGCGGGGGCCAACACCTTGACCGCGGATTTCGACGACATCTTGGACAGGTCCTTGGCCACGCCCGACGCGCCCTGCACCGCCATCACGAACATCACCGAGGCCGTGACGCCCCATGTTGGGTCAAGCTGTGCCAAGGTCGCCAGCGCGGCGATCTGGATGCCCAGACCCGCATACAGGGTCGCGGCCAGCCCGAACCGCGCCGCCAGCCAGCCTGCGGCCAGGTTGGTGACGATGCCCGCAAGTTCATACAGCAGGAACAGATAGGCCAGCTGCACCGGCGAAAAGCCCAAGCCGTTGAAATGCAGCAGCACCAGCATGCGCAGCGCGCCGTCCGACAACATGAACGCCCAATAGGCCGCCGTCACCGAGGCATAGGCCCGGACCGGGTTCATGCCATCCGCCCCGCGACCATCCGCGCGACATCGACCAGCCGGCAGGCATAGCCCCATTCGTTGTCGTACCAGGCATAGACTTTGACCTGCGTGCCGTTCACGACCATCGTCGATCCCGCATCGACGATCGCGCTGCGCGGATCGTTGACGTAATCGGTCGAAACCAGCGGGCGCGTCTCGTACCCCAGGATGCCGTTCAGCGGGCCCGTGGCGGCGGCGGCGAACAGGGCGTTGACCTCATCGACGGTGGTGGGACGCTCGACCTCGAAGACACAGTCGGTCAGGGAGGCGTTCAGCAGCGGCACCCGGACCGCGTGGCCGTTCAGGCGGCCGGCCAGTTCGGGATAGATCAGCGTGATCGCCGTGGCGCTGCCGGTGGTCGTTGGGATCAGGTTCATCAACGCGGACCGGGCGCGGCGCATGTCCTTGGCAGGCCTGTCGACGATGGTCTGGGTGTTGGTCACGTCATGGATCGTCGTGATCAACCCGTGGCGGATGCCCAGGGCCTCGTGGATGACCTTGACCACCGGGGCCAGGCAGTTCGTCGTGCAGCTGGCCGCCGTCACGATGCGCTGGCTGCCGTCGTACAGGTGATGGTTAACGCCATAGACCAGGTTCAGCGCTCCGCCATCCTTGACCGGCGCGCTGACCACCACCCGGGCCACGCCCGCATCGAAATAGGGCGTGATCCGGTCCGCGGTCTTGAACACGCCGGTCGCGTCGATGATTAGATCCACGCCCAGATCGCGCAGCGGCAGGGCGTCGATGGTCCGGTGATGGGTCAGCGGGATGCGATGACCGTCCAGAACCAGCGCCGCGCCATCGGCGGCGACCGGAACAGGCCAGCGGCCATGGACGCTGTCGAACTCCATCAGCAGGGCGTGCTGCTCCGCGTCGCCCGCAGCATCGTTCAGCAGGACGATCTGGTCCCCTATGCCAAGGTCGATCATCCGGCGCAGGGCCAGCTTTCCGATGCGGCCCAAGCCGTTCACTGCGATTCTGGTCATGGGGTCAATCCTTGGAAAGTTCGCGGGCATCGATCTGATCGACCCGGTTCTGAAGGGAGATGCGGTCCAGGCTGGCCACCGGCAGGGCCGCGAACGCCTCTATCCTGCGGCGCAGGGCCGCGTAGGTCTGGGCAAAGACCAACGCCTTTTCGGCATCCGTCCCTTGCGCCTTGACCGGATCGGGCAAGCCCCAGTGCCCGGTGATCGGCTGGCCCGGCCAGGGGGGGCATTCCTCGGCCGCGGAGGTGTCGCAGACGGTGAAGACGAAATCCATGACCGGGGCATCCGGGGATTGGAACTCCGAAAGGTGCTTGGACCGCAGGGCGGTCGTGTCGTGGCCGTTGCGGTCCAGTACCTGCAGCGCGTGGGGGTTCGGATGCGTCCCCGCCCGCGTGCCCGCCGAATGCGCGACGAACCTGTCGCCGCCCAGATCGCGCAACAGCGCCTCGGCAAAGAGCGAGCGGGCGGAATTGCCGGAACAGATGAACAGCACGTGGAATCCGGTATCCGTCATGGTCGTCTCCTCGGATGGGGGGATTTGGGTCAGCAGGTCCGGGCGCGCGCGCCCCAGATCCAGAGCCAGATAGCCCAGCAGGCGCCCTGTCGCGTCCAGATCGACCGAATACAGCAGCGACCGCCCCTGCCGCCGCACGGTCACCAGCCCGCAATCCGTCAGGTCGGATAGGTAATGCGACAAGGTGTTCGGCTTCAGCCCCAGCGCCTGCGCGATCTCTGTCGGGCGGACGGCACGGGGGGCAAAGCGCATCAACAGCCGGGCGACCGCAAGGCGTCCGGGATGGCCAAGGGTGGCAAAGGCGTGGGCGGCGCGGTCATGTTCCATGATTCCCGAATAATGGAATAATGTGGCGCACGCCAGTGAACCTTTCATGACAGAACCGCGTCACTGGGCCGACAGCAAATGGCCAAAACCGCGCTGGCTGTGGATCAGGTGTGAGGCGCCATCCGATCCAGCTTTCTGTGCGGATAGGCGATACAGAGCTCGACGATTTTTGTCGGCGGGTGGGAATTGCAGCCTCAGACGCCTTTCAGAATATCGCCCCGCACCAATGCACCTTGTCATGGCGTTCCGCAGAGACCCGCAGAAGCGGGACCTCCGTCGCCGTCATGTCCGGTTCGCGGTCGAGCCGGGGCAGGACAGCCATCCGGGCAATGAGGCCGGTTTGGTTTCTGGTCTGCGTCCTCCTGATGCGCTGAACGTCGGCGCGGCGTTTGGCAGGCTCCCGGAAGACCTTAGGACACAGCGCCAGACCATGGCATGGCTGCGCGCCCTGAGGTCGAATACGCTCTGAACCTCCTACGGAAGCGTCTTCAAAGGGAGTGGATTGCTTGTCTTTGACACGCCCCCCACGATGGAAATCACCAATCCGCATGCCTTCCGAAAGGAAAAGAGGATACGCGACAACCGTTAATCGAAGCGCTGATGACGAATGCATCGGCACGATTCCGAAGACCTTTGAACGTGCTGGCGCCCAATCGAGGAAAGATCGAATGACCAATATCGTTTACGAAATTGTCGAACATGACGGTGGCTGGGCGTACAAGCTTGGCGACGTATTCTCGGAAACCTACCCTTCGAAGGAGCTTGCAACCGCTGTGGCGAACGACGTCGCAGAGCGCCAGCAGATTGCCGGAGAGCCCGAGGTCGTTCAGTACCAGGATGCAGAGGGAGTCTGGCGTGAGGAAAGCGTATCAGGCGACGATCGCCCCGAAGTCGATGTCCGCGACGGCGCGACGTAGGGGGAGCGTTTGCGACCTCTTCGTTTGCCAAAGCTCACTGCCGTTCCAGATGAGTTGGCCTATGCAGATTCGGCGTGTTTGACTGCCGACGCCGTTCGCTGGGGGATTAACAAACCACCTTATTAAATAGGGGTCACCACCGGAAATCGCTGCCTGTATCGCGATGCGGCCTGATCGCGGATCCTGAAATATAGATTTGGCTTTTGCAGCCGAAGGACAGGATTGCCGCGTGACGCTTTGACTACTGGGCAGTTCTGGCGGTGTGCGAATGGCCAGAATTCCAGCCGCCAGCCGTGACATTGCTGATCGGGCTTGTCCTCTCAACGCGGTACGCGCCCGCGCAGGACGCGTTCACCCTTGGCCACAAGGCGGCTGCATCATTGGGAATCGTCGTGGAGGGTGTGCTGATCTCGAGGGTTGCATCGACGGCACGGTTCACCGCGACCACCGCCAGCACTTCGAATGCATCGGTTAAGTCGGGCTGGTCGTCCTTATGCCCTATGGTTTCTGATCAGACCGGACCATTTGCGCCTGCTGCCATCCCAAGCAGTGGTGGGCGCGCCGTGCTTTTCGCCGTTGCTGTATCACGCACAACGCGCGACATAAGTATTTCGGCTGGCGATCTGCCTTGGAGCGTCAGGCGAAGGGCGATTCTGTAGGACGTGTTGCTGGGCGTCGAACCGAGAACGATCCTGAGGCTGCTGGGGCCGAATAGGTTGAGAAGAATCCTTGCTGCTGGGACATTTGGTGGGGCCTTGGAGGCTTGACCGGGGGCAATTGACGCTGGACGGACACGACATCGCCTTCATGGGGTCGCGCGGCTTGGCATGCCGCGTAGAGCTGTTCTATCAGTATGCCGCGACCGAAATGAATGTGACAGTCCAAGATGTGGTGATGATGGGCCTCACACAGCCCGACAGGAATGTTCAGCAGCCGACATGGCGTCGGTCAACCGGGCGCTGGAACAGGTGGACATTACCATGTTGCGGGGCGAAATCTGGCTGGGCCTGTCGGGCGACGAGCGCCAGCGTGTCCGGATCGCCCACGCCTTGCCCAGCGGGAATAAGAACGGTTCATGGACGCGGCGACCAATCATCTGGACATCCAGCTCCAACTGGATCTGCTGTGCCTGATATCCATTCAGAGCCTGACCGGCATCGTGGCGCGGCCCAACCTGAACCACCCTGCGATGTTCCGCGACAGGCTGTAGGTAATAGATAGGCGCGGCGTCTTGGCGGATGGTCACCCCGCGACTGTGCGGATCCGGGATAAACCTATCCATGCCTTTCGCACGACACCCAAGTCGGCAGCCACGATATCGCGTTTTGATGACCACCCGACAATCACCGCAAAACATGACAACCTGCGCAACACAACGACAGCCAACCACTCAATTAAACGTTGAATTTAAGCGATTTTTTGCCGTTCTGCGCCAATGACTTTAACTTGACGTGACACGGTGGCGAGGTCGGTTATGGGTCCATTAACTTGCGCTTCACCCCTGCGGCTGACCGATCGTTGTCACGCACGCATCACAGCAGAGGCCCGTGCCATGACCCGACGCCGCAGCCAGCTGAATGCCCGCCTTGGGGCGCTGAGCATTACCGCCTTCCTGATCGCCACGCAGGCGGCGGCCCAGACAAGCGGGGGCGGACTGCCCACCGCGCAGGACATCTGGCGGCATCTGCCCCCCTGCCCGGTCAAGCCGCCGAACCCGCGCCGGTGCCTGCGCCCGAGGTGCCGCCGACCCCCAGACCTGAGCGTCCGGCTGCGGCGATACCCGCGCCAAGCGCACCTGTCGCCGCGACCCCTGTAAGCACCCCATCCGTGACGCCCCGCCCGAGCCCTCCTGCAGTGACCTCCCCCATGTTGTCACGAACGCTCGCTCAAGTGCGGGTCGTGATTCACTATCCTGAACGCGGCGGGTTCCAGCGCTCCGAAGAACTGGTCCGCCTGCTCCGAGCCGTCGGTACGGGAGAGGTCGAGACGCGTCCGGTCCGCTATGCCGTGGACCGTCAGAGCATCCGCTATTTCCACGCGGCCGACCGGGATGTTTCCGGTGCCATCGGCGACATGGTCGGCGGAGGCGGTCGGGCGACAGTGTCGGACTTCACCTTCTTTCGCCCTACCCCGAGAGACGGTACGATAGAGATCTGGCTTCCCTGATCCACGTCGGCAAGAATAGTGGATCGCTTTAGGTTCCTGTTCAGATTGGCCGGGCATTCCAATACACACAGTCCGCCACGCACGTGATTGAGGTTGTCCCTGGAAGCTGGACACTGACGTAGGCTCTGTTTTTGCTGTCTGCTGATCTTCATTACGAGGGAGATCGACGATGTCGAAACGAAGGCCGCACGCGCCCGAGTTCAAGGTGAAGGTGGCAGTTGAGGCGCTGAAAGGCGAGGAGACCGTGTCGGATCTTGCGAGCCGGTTCTGCGTGCATCCGACGATGATAGATCAATAGAGTTGGGAGGATCAGAAAACGATCCAGTGAATCGTTTTCCCGACCGACGCGCTGCTCGGTGGCGCGTCCGGTGTCCTTGAACG
>NZ_BBPH01000070.1 GCF_000787695.1 Paracoccus sp. PAMC 22219
ATCGAGATGCGCCCCGGCTGGATGGACCCAGTCCCCGCCGGACTGTATGACGTCGAGATCACCGCCGCCCCCGCCGACCATGCCATGCACCGCGCGGGTCAGCGCCTGCTGGCCTGTCCCGCCCAGGCCGCTGCCGCGCTGGCCGCCGCCCTGCCGGGGGCCGCACCCCGCGACTGGTGGAACCCGGCCCGCGCGGCGCTGCAGGCCGCGTTCGACAACCCGCAGGATTGGGGCCCGCACGCGATCATCCGGACGCTGGCCGCCCATGTGGCCGCCGACACGGTCGTGACGGTGGACAGCGGCGCGCATCGCATCCTGCTGTCGCAGATGTGGCAGGCACGCCTGCCCGTGCGGCTGCTGCAATCGGCGGGGTTCTGCACCATGGCCGCTGCCCTGCCGCTGGCCATCGGCGCCGCGGTGGCGCGCCCCGGCCACCGTACCATCGCCGTGATGGGCGATGGCGGGTTCGAGATGTGCGCGGGCGAAATGGCCACTCTGCGCGACCTCTCTCTGCCCGTGACGGTGCTGGTCTTTCAGGATGAAAGCCTGGCCCTGATCGCGCAGAAGCAGGCCCAGGCCGGGCTGGCCCCGCGCGCCACCGCGCTAGGCCGCACCGATCTGGCCGCCGTCGCGCGGGGGTTCGGCGCGCATGGAGACACCGTCACCGATGCGCCCGCACTGGCCCGCGCGCTGGATGATGCCGCCGCCCGTCCGGGCCCCTCGCTGATCGCCTGCAGGTTCGATGCCGATGACTATCGCGACGCGTTCTGATTTTCCCGGCACGATCGCCCGATCGACCGCGCGCGACATCAGGCTGGACGTGTTCCGGGGTCTGGGCATGCTGATCATCCTGATCGCACATGTGCCGGGCAACCCGTGGACGCTGTGGATTCCCGCACGCTTCGGGTTTTCCGACGCGACAGAGATGTTCGTGTTCCTGTCCGGCATGGCCTCGGCCATCGCGTTCGGCGGCACGTTCGACAGGCGCGGGCCATGGCTGCTGACCGCGCGCGTGGCGCAGCGGCTGTGGCAGTTGTGGTGGGCGCATCTGGCTCTGTTTCTGGCGATCTTTGCGCTGGTCACGTGGGCCGGAATGCGGCCCGACGGGCAAAGCTATGTCAGCCGGCTGAACCTGCAGCGTTTTGCCACTGATGCGGGGCTGGTGCTGGATTTCATGCTGCTGCGCTATGTCCCGAACTATTTCGACATCCTGCCCATGTATATGGTCATCCTGGCGCTGCTGCCGGTCATGCTGATGGCGGAACGCGCGCATCGCGCCCTGCCGCTGGTCCTGATTGTTGCCCTGTGGAGCTTGGCGCAAACCCGCCTGATGCCGTTCCCGGCCGAGCCCTGGTCGGATCGCGGTTGGTTCTTCGACCCTTTCGGCTGGCAATTGCTGTTCTTCACCGGGTTCTTCCTGCGGCGCGGGACATGGCGCGCGCCGCCCGCACGCGGATGGCTGCTGGGGCTGGCGGTGGTGTTTGTCGTCGCCACAGTCCCGTTTGCATGGTATCAGACCCTGCGCGCGTATCCGGTCCTGCGGGACGTCGCCGACACCATCCGGCCACTGACCTCGAAGACCACGTTCGGACTGTTCCGCTATCTGCATTTCCTGTCGCTGGCGGTGATCGCGCTGGCGCTGGTCGGCCCCGCCGGCGCGCGTCTGACCCGTCCCGTGATCGCGCCCGTCACCGACGCTCTGCGCCGCATCGGCCAGCAATCGCTGGCGGTGTTCCTGGCCGGCATGTTTCTGGCGCAGGTGATCGGCATCGCGCTGGACCAGATCGGGCGCGACGCGCTGACGGTCACGCTGGCCAACCTGTCGGGCTGTGCGATCCTCTATGGCGTCGCGCGGGTCACCGGCTGGTTCAAATCAACCCCCTGGAGCACCCCCCGCCCATGACCAACAGCCTTGACGGTATCCGCATCCTCGATCTGTCGCGCATTCTTGCGGCACCGACCGCCACGCAGCTGCTGGCCGATCTGGGTGCCGAGGTGATCAAGGTCGAACGCCCCGGCGCGGGCGACGACACCCGCAGCTGGGCCCCGCCCCACGTCACCCGCACGGACGGGACGGAAACCGACCTGTCGGGCTATTTCCTGTCGGCCAACAGGGGCAAGCAATCCATCGCGGTCGATTTCACCACGCCCGAGGGCGCGGAGATCATCCGCGCGCTGGTCAAACATTGCGACATCGTGGTCGAAAACTACAAGCCCGGCGATCTGGCCCGGCGGGGGCTGGACTATGACGATCTGGCGGCGTTGCGGCCGGGGCTGATCTGGTGTTCGGTCACCGGCTTTGGGCGGCACGGAGCGGATGCCGACCGGGCGGGATACGATTTCATCGTGCAGGCCATGGGGGGCATCATGTCGCTGACCGGCGATCCGGATGGCCCGCCGATGAAGGTCGGCGTGGGCATCGCCGACGTGATGTGCGGCATGTATGCGGCGACCGGCATCTTGGCCGCCCTGCACCACCGCGACCGCACCGGAGAGGGGCAGCGCGTCGATGTCGCGCTCTATGACGCGCAGCTGGCATGGCTGATCAATGGGGCGACGAACATGCTGGTGTCCGGCAATGCGCCACGAAGGCTTGGCAACCGCCACCCCAACATCGCGCCCTATCAGACGATCGCCACGGGTGACGGGGTGCTGGCGCTGGCCTGTGGCAACGACGCGCAATTCGCAAAGCTGGTGGCGGTGCTGGGCGCGCCGGGTCTGGCGGACGATCCGCGATTTGCGACCAACCGCGCGCGGGTCGAGCACGTCGATGCGCTGGAGGATGCGCTGCTGCCGCTGTTCGCCCGCGACACCGCCACCGCGTGGGAGGCACGCCTGACCGAGGCCGGCGTTCCCGCAGGCCCGGTCCGCAGCGTGGCCGAGGTGCTGGCCGACCCCGACACCGTGGCGCGCGGCATGCTGACCACCCTGCCGGCCGAGGACGGCCTGCCACCCATCCGCCTGCTGGGCAACCCGCTGCAGATGTCGGCCACGCCTGTCCGCGCGCCGCGGCGCCCGCCCTTTCTGGACGAACACCGCGACGATATCTTGCGCCGGTTCGGACCTGCCTGACGGTGATCAGTCGTCGGCGATGGCGGGCCAGTTCGCCTCGGACTGGGCCAGGTACTTGGGGATGTCCTAGCGCCAAGTGTCCTGCACCGCCGCGTCATAGTTCAGGTACAGCTTGCCATCCACGATGGTGAACGCCGCTGGATCGACGCCGACCTTGTATCCGCGCGCCACGCCATAGGCGCAATAGTTGCCGTATTGCGGCAGATAGGCCTCGGGCTGGGCGACGAATGCCGCGCGGTTCGCCTCTGACGCGAACTTATAGGTCACGCCGTCATGGCGGTGGGTCAGCGCGGCATCTCCCCGCACCGGGGCGTTCTGGGTGAAATAGGCCACCAAGTCGTAACCCGCCGCCCCCAGCCCGGCGGGCGCATTGACATGGGCGGGATGGGACTGCGCGTGCAGCCCCGGTCCGGTCAGACCCGCAAGGCCCAGCACCGCGGCCGCAAGCGCGGCGGGGATCAGAAATGTCTTCATCGCGTCCTCCTGTACAACTGTTCTAGTGTCGGCCAACGACTGCCGCACGTTACGGGCCCCCGATCACATAAGCGTGCGCATCAAGATGTGCTGTCGACGTCCCAATTCGCAGATCGATCATGGGATGCACGACGTACAGGCGGCATCGAAGGTTTTGGGTCCAATGATTTCAGCCCTTAGCCTTGGTTCGAACTTCGTGAGGAGACGTGATCATGAGCAAGATGTACTGGCTGACAGGCTCGCAGAAAGCGCTTTTGCTCCTTCTTTCCCAAAATCCAAGGCCGTCCGCGGGTTGACGATCTGCGCATGCTGAGCGGCATTGTCTTCATCAAACGCATTGGGTGGCGATGAGGCGATGCGCCGAAGGAATGCGGGCCTGCCAAGTCGCTCTATAAGCGTTGGAGCGATGATGGGATCTTCGCCCGGATCATGCTCGGCCAGACCGCCCGGGGCGCCGATCCGAATACGATCATGATCGATGCGACCTCTCTGAAGGCACAGCGCACGGCTTGTAGCCTGTGTGCAAAAAAGGGAGCGCGCGGTCGACAGATCGGTCGGAGGAAAGGCGGCCTGAACAGGAAACTGCACGCCATCACTGATGCGGAAGGCCGCCCGATGAGGTTCCATATGTCGGCCGGACAAGTCAGCGACCACACCGTCGGCGACGCTGCCGGGTGATCTGCCGAAGGCTGGATGGCTACTGGCGGACCGGGGACATGCCGCTGACTGGCTGCGAAAACCGTGGGCAGGCAAAGGGATAAAACCATGACCCCGGGCCGGAAGTCTTACCAGAAGGTCGTTAAACACGACACGCTACGCTACAGACGGCGTAATAACATCGAGATCATATTCGGCCGCCCTAAGAACCGGCAGCGCGTCGAAACCCGGATCGCGCCCAATGCCCGAACACACACCTTTCCACCATCGCTTTGGCTGAAACTGTCCTGTCCTGGCTGTGAACCTTAATGCTTCCGGCGCAGAGCGACCTCGCGTCTATGGAACCGGCAAGCAGTTCACATCGGCATGTCCAGTAGAAATTCCCTCAGTATCGGCAAGACGCGCTCTGCTGGCTGGTACCCCGCTGTCACGAGGCTGTATCCAGCCTGCTCATCGGTGCCTGCGATCAGACAGGGAAAACCTCTCACTCCAGCCTTTTGGGTAATAGCAAAGTCCTGCCAGGTCTCTTTCCTGATTTCCTCGCTGCGGAACTCTTGCAGAAACTCATCACGATCAAAGCCAGCCTCCATGGCCAGGTCCGCCAGAACCTGCTCATCGGTTACATCTCGATTTTGAGCGTAGAACGCGGCATGCGTGCGTTTGAGAAAGTCGAGCGCACCACTTATGCTTCGGTGGCGCGCGATAATGACCGCTCTCGAGACGGGTTCGCTGTCATAGATAAAGTTTTGCCGCTCAAAAAATCCGAAATCAAAGGGTTGACTGGTGGCTGCATGCACATGCGTCCAATGTTCTCGGATTTCCCGCTTGGAGGTTTCCCCGAGCGTTTCTGTCGTTCCGGGACGCAGCCCACCCAAGATGAGCCGAATTGGCAGAGAGGGACCAAACTCCTGACGAATGCTGTCAATCACAGGCGAAAACCCCCAGCACCATGAGCACATTGGATCTGCAAAATAGATCAGGTGCGCATTGGTCATCGCGACCTCCATTTTTAAAGTCTTCAAGGCAACGTCCTCGACATGGCCGTGGTTGCTGCTTCGTCACTACGAGCTACTCCCCGATCCTTGGACGATTTTTTGGAGATGTTTAAGCGACTGCCTGCGCCTGTTGTTCGGTTTCGATCGTGTCGAAGTAGACTTCGGCGGGCGGCGTCCCACCATAGGCGGTGTGGGGTCTCCGATGATGACAGAACGCAATCCATTTGCCGATGGCAGCCTTCGCCTGCGACCCCGTTTCCCAAGCGTGCAGGGAGACGCATTCATTCTTAGGGACCGCCAGAGGCGCTCGATGATCGAGGGCATGAATGACGTGCCACTGGTCTTTCATCCGACTACGACCGGAGCCGGTAGTTGATTTACGCCTTTTGGCGCGGGTTGAGCAATCGCCTGGCACGCGGAACCCTCATCGCGTGCAGCGGGTCGGGCGACTGCGGTGGTCAGGTGCAGTGCGAAACCTGCGTGGGTCTGGTA
>NZ_BBPH01000069.1 GCF_000787695.1 Paracoccus sp. PAMC 22219
CTTGGCGGGGCGGCCCGTCGGGCTGATCGGGCATTCGCTTGGCGGCCGCGTGGCCCTGCAGGCGCTGTCCCATGCCGCGCCGGGCAGCATCGGCCGGATCGTCCTGCTGAACGCCGCCGAGTTCCAGGACGCCGCCCAGACCGCGCTGGACAGCCCCGCAGGCCGGGCGGCGAGGTGCTGAACGTCACCGCGCGCGAAAACGACCTGTTCGATTTCGGGCTGGAACAGCTGCTGTCGCGGGGGCGCAGGCGGGCGCTTGGCGCGGGGCTGGCACAGGCGCGCGCCAACTGGGTGGACCTGCAGATCGACGATGCCGCCACGTTGGAGGCGCTGGAGACCTTGGGCTTTCCCACCGCCCGCGCGGCCCGGCTGATGTCGCATTGGACGCCCTATCAGCGACAGGGGCTGTTCGCGTTCTATCGCGCGGCGCTGTGCCACCCTTGGGCCCTGCCCCTGGGACTGTTGCGCCACCACCTGCCGCTGCGGCCACAGCCGCGATGGTCGCGGCTGCGGGCGGGACCGGCGGCCCTGGGCGGCATGCGGGCCTAGGCCTGGCCGTCGTCCTTGGTGGGCAGGGCGTGGTCACGATACAGCTTGGCATTGCCCAGCAGGAACGCGAACAGCAGCACCGGCAGGCCGAAGGTCTTGAACCAGACCCAGGTGCTGTCCGACAGGTTGCGCCAGACCACCTCGTTGGCGATGGCCAGCGCCACGAAGAACAGCGCCATGCGCAGGGTCAGCTTGCGCCAGCCTTCGGCGTCCATGGGCAGCGCCTCGAACAGGACGGCGCCCAGCCAGTTGCGGCGCAGCATCAGACCCACGCCCAGGATGGCCGCGAACAGCAGATAGATGATCGTGGGCTTCAGCTTGAAAAAGCGCGGGTCGTTCAGCCAGATCGACAACCCGCCAAAGACGATGACCAGCACCAGCGTGGCCACCTGCATCGGCGCCAGCTTGCCGGTGATGCGCCACTGAATCGCGGTGGTCAGGATCAGCGCGGGGATGAAGGCCAGCGTGGCCAGGATGAACCCGCCATAGCTTTGGCCCGCGATGGTCACGGTGTCGTTGCGATACAGCATGAACACCGCAAAGAACAGGATCAGGGGGCCGAACTCCAGCGCCGGCTTGACCCAGGGTTTCGTGTTTTCCATCCCGACTGCCTTCCTGTGGCCGCCCGTCAGGCGGCAAATTCCACGATCACCGCGCCAAGCGCGATCAGTGCCATCAGCGCGACGCGCCGCGGCCCCACCTTTTCACCCAGGATGACCCAGCCCACAAGGGCGGCGAACACGGTCGAGGTCTCTCTCAGCACGGCGGCGCGGCCTACGTCGTCGATGCGGGTGGCCAGCATAACCGACCCGAAACTGGCGAATGCCACGACCGCGCCGATCATCCCGCGCGCAGCCAGCGGTGCGATTTCCGCACGCGGCAGGGCGACCAGGCGGCGCCAGCTCCACAGCGGCATGAAGATGCCGTCCAGCACGAAGAACCATGCCAGAAACGTGAACGGGTTCGCGGCCAGCCGGATGCCCCAGGCGTCATAGGTGGTATAGGCCGCGACCGTCACCCCGGTGATCAGCGCCCAGGCCAGCGCCGGGACCAGCGTGTCGCGGCCTACCTGCAGCTTGCGCAGGCTGTTCAGCGCCAGCCCGAAGATGCCGCCGACCAGCAGGCCCAGCCCCACCCACTGCACCGCGTTGAAGCGTTCGTCAAAGACCACCATCGCGACCAGCACCACGACCAGCGGCGCGGACCCGCGCACGACCGGATAGACGACCGTGAACGCCCCGCGCTGATAGGTCTTCGCCTGCGCGACCTTGTAGGCGATGTGGATGCCCATCGCGCCCGCCAGCACCGGCCACAGATGCGGTTCCGGCCAAGCACCAGGAACAACGCGACAGGCAGCGCCAGCAGCAGATAGGACAGGTCGATCGCGGCACGGCTGATCCAAGGATCGTGACGCCCCTTTTGCAGCGCGCCGAAGACCGCGTGCAGGAATGCCGCGCTGATCGCCAGGATCGACGCCAGCCGCGCACCCTGTTCGGTTCCCGCAATCTGGATGATGAAATCGCCCATGCCGACTGATGGCCCGTACTTGCAGGATGTGCAAGGCGTGACGGGTCAGTCCAGCCGGATCGCCGCCACGATCGGTCCGGGCAAGGCGCGCTTGCCCATCATCTGCTGCACCAGCAGGGCATGGCGGGTGTCGTCGGGAAAGGACTCGTCCCCCACCAGATCGGCGCGCACCGTCAGGCGCAGCGGCTGCAGGCCGTCCCACCGGGTCAGGTGCTGCATGTTCAACACGACGTTGGTATAGACGACGGTCTTGCCGCGGTTCTCTCCGGCGGTGACGTCGACGGGGCGTTCGGAGGCATATCGGATCAGCAGCACGTCGACCTTGCCGCCCAGATCGGACAGGGGCTGCAGTTCTATCGTCTCTCCGGCGTCGGTGCGGTCGCGTTGGATGGTGACCTGCGCGGGGGCAAAGCGGTGCGCGTCGATCAGGCCCATCAGCTGCGCAGGACCCGGCGCGACCGAGGTGTCCTGTCCGTCCACGATCATCTGCGGGGTATAGACCGACCGTTCGCCCACCGCATGGGCATAGGCGCTTTGGCGTTCGGTGAATTCGGGCCGGGCGAAACTGTCGGCCCAGCCCAGATAGTCCCAGTAATCGACGTGATAGGACAGCGGCAGGACATCGTGCTGCCCCGACAGCATGGTCAGCATCGCATCGGCCGGCGGACAGGATGAACACCCCTGCGAGGTGAACAGCTCGACCACCACCGGCAGGTTGGCCGAGGGCAGATCGGCGGTCACCGGCGGCGCGGCGTCCGTCGGCGCAAAGCCGTTCACGCCCCCCGATTCCGTCAGCGACAGCGCCGAGGGGATCTGTCGACCCGCATCGTCGGGGGCCAGGATCAGCGGCGCCTCTGCCCTGTCCGTGCGGTCCGGGCCGGGACCGGGCGCGCTGCGCGAGGTGATGTCGGCATGGCCCGCGTCCTGTGCCAATCCCGGCACCGCGGCCAGCATCGCCACCAACAGCGCGGCCCGGCCCATCCCGCGGCGCGGCCGCAACGCAGATCGGGGCCACAGGGCCATCGGATTTTTCCCGTCATGTCTCACACACAGGGTGTTAGCGGGTGGCGGGGCGAAAGACCAAATCAAGGCTTCGTCACCACGCGCATCGGTGGGGTGCGTGCCTCTTGAGCAACAGCGAAGGATATGGTATGCAATCGCATACAATTCGCGACGCAACCCTTGCGCGATGCCCCCCGATGGGGCAAAGCAAGGCACACGCCGGACCCATCCATTCTTGCAGACAGGGAGGCCTTGATGCCCATCCAGACCGGAACCGACACCGCCAAGACGCGCCGCACGCTGAGCGCGGGCGCGCAGAGCGTCGATTATTTCTCGATCGCCGCCGCCACCGAGGCGGGGCTTGGCGATTTCTCGAAACTGCCGGCCGCGCTGAAGGTCGTGCTGGAAAACATGCTGCGCTTTGAGGATGGCGGTCGGACCGTGTCCGTCGACGACATCAAGGCCTTCGCGCAATGGGCGACCGATGGCGGCAAGTCCAGCCGCGAGATCGCGTACCGCCCCGCCCGTGTGCTGATGCAGGACTTCACCGGCGTACCCGCCGTGGTCGACCTGGCGGCGATGCGCGACGGCATCAAGGCGCTTGGCGGCGACCCGCAGCAGATCAACCCGCTGAACCCGGTCGACCTGGTCATCGACCACTCGGTCATGATCGACGAATTCGGCACCCCCCGCGCCTTCCAGCGCAACGTCGAGCTGGAATATGAGCGCAACATGGAGCGTTACACGTTCCTGAAATGGGGCCAGAAGGCGTTCAACAACTTCCGCGTGGTCCCGCCCGGCACCGGCATCTGCCACCAGGTGAACCTGGAATATCTGGCCCAGACCGTCTGGACCGACACCGATCAGACCGGCGCGACCGTTGCATATCCTGACACGCTGGTCGGCACCGACAGCCACACCACCATGGTCAACGGTCTGGCCGTGCTGGGCTGGGGCGTGGGCGGCATCGAGGCCGAGGCCGCGATGCTGGGTCAGCCGATCTCGATGCTGATCCCCGAAGTGGTCGGCTTCGAGGTGACCGGCGCCCTGCAGGAAGGCGTGACCGCCACCGACCTGGTGCTGAAGGTCGTGCAGATGCTGCGCGCCCACGGCGTCGTCAGCAAGTTCGTCGAGTTCTATGGCGAGGGGCTGGACCACATGCCGCTGGCCGACCGCGCGACCATCGCCAACATGGCGCCCGAATACGGCGCCACCTGCGGCTTCTTCCCGATCGACGACGAGACGCTGCGCTATCTGCGTCAGACCGGCCGCGAAGAGGACCGCATCGCCCTGGTCGAGGCCTATGCCAAGGAAAATGGTTTCTGGCGCACGCCGGACTATGCGCCGGTCTATTCCTCGACCCTGTCGTTGGACCAGAGCACCGTCGTCCCGGCGATCTCGGGCCCCAAGCGTCCGCAGGATCACGTGCCGCTGACCGAGGCGTCCACGGCGTTCGGCGACTATATCAAGGGCCTGCGTCCCGCGGCCTCCGTTCCCGCAGACCAGAAGGCCAAGATGACCGCCGAGGCAGGATCGCCCGATCCGGCACCGCAGGACATCCCCGGCGCCAGCCATGGCCACCTGAACAGCGCCCCGGTCGAGGGCGAGGATTACACGCTGCGCGACGGTTCGGTCGTGATCGCGTCGATCACGTCCTGCACCAACACGTCGAACCCCTATGTGCTGATGGCCGCCGGTCTGGTGGCACGCAAGGCCCGCGCCTGGGCCTGACCCGCAAGCCCTGGGTGAAAACCTCGCTGGCACCCGGATCGCAGGTGGTCGAGGAATACCTCAAGGCCGCGAACCTGCAGGAAGACCTGGACGCCCTGGGCTTCAACCTGGTCGGTTTCGGCTGCACCACCTGCATCGGCAACTCGGGTCCGCTGCAGCCCGAAATCTCCAAGGCCGTGAACGACAACGACCTGGTCGCCGTGTCGGTCCTGTCGGGCAACCGCAACTTCGAAGGGCGCATCTCGCCCGACGTGCGCGCGAACTATCTGGCATCGCCCCCGCTGGTGGTGGCCTATGCCATCGCAGGCGACATGAACATCGACGTGACCAAGGACCCGCTGGCCCACACGCCCGACGGCAAGCCCGTGTACCTCAAGGACATCTGGCCGACCTCCAAGGAAGTGGCAGAACTGGTCGACACCATCGTCACCCGCGAGATGTTCCAGGCCAAATACGCCGACGTCTTCAAGGGCGACGAGCGCTGGCAGGGCGTCGAGGTCACCGACAGCGAGACCTATGACTGGCCCGCATCGTCGACCTACATCCAGAACCCGCCCTATTTCCAGGGCATGTCCAAGGGTGCGGGCACGATCAGCGACGTCAAGGGCGCCCGCGTCCTGGCGCTGCTGGGCGACATGATCACCACCGACCACATCAGCCCCGCGGGTTCGTTCAAGCCGGGCACCCCGGCGGGCCAGTACCTGACGGAACGCCAGGTCGCGCCGCGCGATTTCAACAGCTACGGCTCGCGCCGCGGCAACCACGAGATCATGATGCGCGGCACCTTCGCCAACATCCGCATCAAGAACGAGATGCTGGACGGGGTCGAGGGCGGCTATTCCAAGGACGCGTCGGGCAATCAGGCGGCGATCTATGACGCCGCGATGTCCTATGTCGAACAGGACACCCCGCTGGTGATCTTCGGCGGCAAGGAATACGGCGCGGGTTCGTCGCGTGACTGGGCGGCCAAGGGTACCAACCTGCTGGGCGTCAAGGCCGTGGTCGCGGAATCCTTCGAACGTATCCACCGGTCGAACCTGGTCGGCATGGGCGTCATCCCGTTCGAGTTCACCAATGGCGACACCCGCCATTCGCTGAACCTGACCGGCGACGAGGTCGTGACGATCGAGGGGCTGGCAGGCGACTTCAAGCCGCTGTCGATGGTGCCCTGCACGATCACGTATGCCGACGGCACGGATAAGACGATCCAGCTGAAGGCCCGCGTCGATACCGAGGTGGAGATCGACTATCTGAAGAACGGCGGCGTGCTGCACTACGTGCTGCGCAACCTCGCCGCCGCCTGATCGGCCTACAACGCAAACGAAAACCCCCGGCACCGCGCCGGGGGTTTTTTTGTGGCCAAGGCCAAGGCGGGCATCGGGTCACGGCAAGAACGGCATCTCCGTTGTCCAAATACCCGCGGGGGTAGCCGCGCAGCGGACGGGGGCGGCATCCCCCTGCCCGGCCCGCGGATCAGCCGCCGATGGCGACCCCCTCCCGGCGCGGATCGGCGCCGCCCTCCAACCCGTCGGGCGTCATGACGATCCCCTGCAGGCCCGAAGTCAGTTCCGTCTCGTTCAGCTCGAACCCCATTGCGGTCAAGCCATCGGCCAGCGCCGCGGGCAGCCCCGCCTCGACATCCATCGGACCGAAACGGTTCACCAGGTTCGGCCCGGCCACGGCGGCCTGGATGTCCAGCCCCCAGTCCAGATGCGCCACGATGGCGCGGGCGACATAGCCGATGATGCGGCTGCCCCCCGGCGATCCGATCACCATCGCGGGCGCCCCGTCGCGCAGCACGATGGTCGGCGCCATCGACGACCGCGGCCGCTTGCCCGGCGCGATGGCATTGGCGACGGGCCAGCCGTCGGCATCATGCGTCTCAAAGCTGAAATCGGTCAGTTCGTTGTTCAGCAGAAAGCCTGCGGCCATCACCCGCGATCCGAAACCGTTCTCGATGGTGGTGGTCATCGACAGGGCGTTGCCGTCGCCGTCCACGATGGAGATATGCGTGGTCGAGGGCAGTTCCAGCGCACTGTCCTGACCCCACAGGGCGGCATGGCTCCAGCCGGGCTGGCCGGCGGTGACCTCGGGCAGACTGTCGTCCCCCTGCAGCAGGGCCGCGCGTTCGTCCAGATAGGCCTGGTCAATCAGCCCCTCGGTCGGCATCGGCACGTGATCGGCATCCGCCATGTAGCGGCCGCGATCCGCGAAGGCCAGGCGCGAGGCATCGCCGATCAGCCGCCACGCCTCGGGGCTTTCGGCACCCAGGCTGGCCAGGTCATAGCCGCCAAGCATTCCCAGGATCTGCCCCACCGTCAGCCCCCCGGACGAGGGCGGGCCCATGCCGCAGACGTCGTGATCCCGGTATTCGACGCAGACCGCCGGGCGTTCCACGACGCGATAGGCGGCCAGATCGGCCTGCGTCAGCAGGCCCGGATTGTCCTCGGCCCCGCGCACGGCGGCAACGATCTGGTCCGCGATGGGCCCCTCATAGATTGCATCCGCCCCATCGCGGGCCATCGCCCGCAGCGTGTCCGCATAGGCAAGGTTGGTCAGGCTCGCCCCCTGCGCGACGGGCTGGCCGCCCGGAAAGAAATAGTCGGTCGTGGCCGGATAGCGGGCCAGCGCATCGCCTTCGGACGCGACCAGCGAGGCCAGCCGCGGCGACACCGTGAACCCGTCCTGGGCCAGGTCGATGCCGTCCTGGAACAGCCCGGCCCAGTTTGCGCGGCCCCATTTGCGATGCGCGACCTCCAGCAGGCGCGGCGTGCCGGGGGTGCCGACGGACCGGCCGCCCACGACCGCCTCCATGAAGTCCAGCGGCTGGCCGTCATCGTCCTGAAACAGCGTGGGCGTGGCGGCCATCGGTGCGGTCTCGCGGCCGTCCAGCGTCGTCACCTCGCCCGTCGCGGCGTCGTACCAGACCAGGAACGCGCCGCCGCCCAAGCCGGAACTTTGCGGCTCCACCAGGCCCAGTACGACCTGGACCGCAACCATCGCGTCCGCCGCACTGCCGCCCTGTTCCAGAACGCGGGCGCCAGCCTGCACGGCCAGCGGATGGGCCGCGCTGATCATCCAGTCGGGGGCGGTGACGGGGCGACCTTCGGCCTTGGCGGCCAGCCCGTCGCGTGCGGCCTGCGTCAGATCACCAAAGCCGTCGGTTGCGACCTGCGTGCCGGACGCGCCCTCGGGCGCGATCGCATCGGTCGCCTGCTGGGCAATGCCCCACGTCGTGCTGCCCATCAGCAGCGCCAGTGCCAGACCTGTCCGCGTCATCTGCCGTCTCCCCTATTTGTGCGTGCCTTTGGGTCAGCATGTCGCGCAAGGGGCCGGGGTGCAAGCGCGGCCTAGTCCTGATCGGCCAGCGCGCGTTCCAGTTCGGGCAGGAAGCGGGCCTGATAGTCGGCATCGACCAGTGGCCCGGCGAACCGATACAGAACCGTCCCGTCGCCATCGACGATGAAGGTTTCGGGCGGGGCGGTCACGCCCCAATCGATCGCGGTGCGCCCGCGCGGATCGGTCGCCTGCGCGGCAAAGGGGTCGCCGTCGGCGGACAGAAACTCCAGCGCATTGGAATCGATGTCGCGCAGATCGACGCCATAGACGGGCAGCTGATCGGACAGGGCCATCAGGGTCGGGTGTTCGATCCGGCAGGGCGGGCACCAGCTGGCCCAGAAATTGACCAGCTTGACGCCCGGTTCGCGCAGCATCGCATCGGTCAGCTGCACCTTGCCCGGAAGGGTCGTGGCGGGCACCGGCGGCGCCTGACGGCCGATCATGGCCGACGGGACCGACCCCGGATCATCGCGGTTCATGCCCCACAGGAACGTCGCGGCGAGTGCCGCGAAGGCCAGCGGCGGCAGCAGCATCAGGGGCGCGATCCTAGCCATTGCGTTCGAACTCCTGCAGGGCGCGGCGGGCGCGAGCGTTGGCCGCAACGGTGTGCCAGACCAGCCCCGCGATCAGCGCCAGGCTGACGCCATAGGCGGCCAGCACGGTGCCGGCATATTGTCCAAGATCGATCATGCGCGCATGTCCCTGGCTTGCAGCGCGGCCAGGCGGCGCTTGCGGATTTCGGTTCGGGTGCGGATCAGGATCAGCGCCAGCGTCAGCAGGAGGAACCCCAGCATCGACAGATACAACGGGTAGCGATAGACGGCAGACATGCGTTCCCCCGGCGCAACCGACAGGCTGGCCCCCTGGTGCAGGCCCTGGTTCCAGAACAGCACGGCATAGCGCGACAGCAGCGCAAAGACGGACCCCACAAGGCACAGCACGCCCGTCAGGTCGGCGGCGCTGTCCGGATCCTCGACCGAGGACCACAGCGCGATATAGCCGATATAGAACAGGAACAGGATCAGGAACGAGGTCAGCCGCGGATCCCATTCCCACCACGTCCCCCACATCGGCTGGCCCCAGATGGCCCCGGTCGCCAACGCGATCAGCGTCATCACCGCCCCGATGGGGGCTGCGGCGCGGGCCGCCAATGCGCTCACGTGATGGCGGCGGATGATCCAGATCAGCGACGCGACCAGCATCATCACCCAGATGTTGATGGCCATCATCGCGGCGGGGACATGCAGGAAGACGATCTTGACCGTCGATCCCTGCCGGAAATCTTCAGGCGTCAGGAACCCCCAGACCACCCCGCCCACGCAGCAGATCGCGGCGCTGCCGACCAGCCAGGGCAAGGCCCCTTCGGTGGTGCGCATGAACTTGGCGGGGTTTGCGTATTCCCAGATCGACATGTGTCCGTGTATTCCCTGTTTTCCCCGCGCCCTCAAGGGCATCTCACCGCAGATTGACCCGCAGCGCCGCCGCCGCCGCCAGCGGGATCAGCGCCAGCACCGCCAGCGTGATGCCGGCCAGAAACACCAGCGGCGTGGTGATGGCCTGCCCCTCGACCCCGCGGCGGGTGATCTCGGCGCCAAAGATCAGTGTGGGGATATACAGCGGCAGGACCAACAGCGACAAAAGCAGCCCCCCCCGGCGCAGGCCGACGGTGATCGCCGCCCCGAACGCGCCCAGCATCGACAGCGCCGGCGTGCCCAGGGCCAGCGACAGGACCAGCGCCGGCACCGCCTGCATCGGCAGGTGCAGCAGCACCCCGAACAGCGGCGCGGCCAGCACCAGCGGCAGGCCGGTGGTGATCCAGTGTGCCAGGGCCTTGATCGCGACCGCACCCTCCAGCGGCAGGGGCGCGGTGGCCAGCAGATCCAGGCTGCCATCCTCGTGGTCCAGCGCAAAGATGCGGTCCAGCGACAGAAGACAGGCCAACAGCGCGCCGACCCACAGGATGCCCGGCGCCACGGGGGCCAGCGTCGCGCGGTCCGGACCGACACCAAAGGGCACCAGCGCCGACAGGATCAGGAAGAACGCGACACCCAGGCCGAAGCCGCCGCCCGCCCGCGTGGCCAGACGCATGTCGCGGATCAGCAGCGCGATCATCCGAACGCCTCGTTGAAGCCCGACGGCCGCGCGACGGGCGCGCCGGGGCGGGCGCGGAACGGGGTCAGGTCCAGCACGCGCGCCTGCGGCAGGTCCAGGTCGATATGCGTGGCGATCAGGGCGGCCCCGCCCTGCCCCAGGTGGTCGGCCACCACCTGCACAAGCGCGCGACAGATGCGGCGTCCAGCGACACCGTCGGCTCGTCCAGCACCCACAGCGGGCGGCCCGTGACCAGCAGCCGGGCAAGGCCCAGCCTGCGTTTCTGGCCCGCCGACAGCGCCGCGGCGGGGCGCGCGGCCAAGGACGTCAGGTCCATTGCGGCCAGCGCGCGGTCCACGCCCTGCCCGCCAAAGACCTGCGCCCAGAATGTCAGGTTCTCCCGCGCCGTCAGCGCCGGTTTCAGCCCGTCGGCATGGGCGGCATAGGCGACGGCGTCGTCGGCCATGTCGATCCGCCCCGCGACGGGGGATTGCAGCCCCGCGATGGTGCGCAGCAGCGTGGTCTTGCCCAGACCGTTCGGCCCGCGCAGGATCAGCGCCTGACCGGATTCGAGTGTAAAGCTGACGCCTTCGACCGTCCGCAGACCCCCGCGCGCGACGGCAAGGTCGTGGACGGCCAGCAGGCTCACACGGGGATCAGGGCGCAGGCGACGCGCCGCCCCTCGGACAGGGTGACGTTGTAGGTGCGCGCCGCGGTGGCAGAGGCCATCGCCTCGACCCGGACGCCAAGCGCGTCCAACTGCGCCGCCAGTTCGCGCGGGGCATAGGCGACCTGGGCGCCAAGGCCCAGGAACAGCACGTCCACCCGCCCGGCCAGCGCAAGCAGCGGACCGGGATCGTCCAGCCCGCCCCAAGGGGTCACGCGGGCCGCCTCGACGACCTGAGCCCCCTGATGGACCTTTCCGCCGATGCGGAAAATCCGGGGCCATAGCCGTCGACCGCGTTCTGGCCAGAGAAATCCGTGGGCACCAGCGCGGGCATCAGACCTCCTCTGCGCCCTCGAACGGGGACACGTTCTTCTTGGGGCCGTCGCCGTTCTTGGACCAGTCGCGTTTGACGCCCAGCCACAGAACGACGCTTTTGGCGACGTAGACGGTGGAATAGGTGCCCACGAACACGCCCCACAGCATCGCGAAGACGAACCCGCGCACCACGTCACCGCCCAGAACCAGCATCGCGGTCAGCGCGATCCCGGTGGTCACGGCGGTCATGACGGTCCGCGACAACGTCTCGTTCACGGTCAGGTTCATCACGTCGATCAGCTTCATCGACTTGAACTTGATCAGGTTCTCCCTCAGCCGGTCAAAGACCACGACCGTGTCGTTGACCGAAAAGCCAAGCGTGGTCAGCAGCGCCGCGATGGTCGTCAGGTCGAATTTCAGCTGGAACACCGCAAAGATGCCGACTGTCAGGATGATGTCGTGCAGCAGCGACACCACCGCCCCGATGGCGAATTGCCATTCGAATCGCAGCCAGATGTACAGAAGGATGCCCAGGGTGGCCGCCGCGACCGCCATGATGGCGGTCCGGATCAGTTCTGCCGACACCTTGGGTCCGACGGATTCGACCGATGCGAAGGTGACCTGGGGGTCGACCTGCTGCAATGCGGTCTGCACCTCGGCCAACTGCTCGGGCGAGACCGAGCCGGTCTCGTCCGTGGTGCCGATGCGGACCATGGCCACGTGGCGTTCGGCTCCGAACGAGGGGTCGAACACCTCGGTGATGGACACGTCGCTGAAGCCCATGCCGTCCAGCGCCTGGCGGTATTCGCCGATGTCGAAGGCGGTCGTGCTTTCGGTGCGGATCGTCGTGCCGCCCCGGAAGTCGATGCCGTAGTTCAGACCCATGAAGATCGTGGCCAGGATGGACACGACCACCGCAAGGGCGGAGGCCCCGACGGTCAGCCATTGCCAGCGGAAAAAGTCGTACCGGGTGACGTCGGGGACCAGTTTCAGACGGAAAGCCATGCGTGCGTCCCCCTTACAGGATCAACTGGGCCGGCTTGCGCCATTCCAGCCAGGTGAGAATCATCAGGCGCGTCAGGAAGATCGCCGTAAAGACCGAGGTGACCAGACCGATGGTCAGCGTCACGGCAAAGCCCTTGACCGGGCCCGAGCCCAGATAGAACATCACGGCCGCCGCGATGAAGCTGGTGACGTTGGCGTCCATGATCGCGCTCATCGCCTCTCGGAAACCGTCCTCGATGGCGCGGAACGGGCGCTTGGCGCGGCGCAGTTCCTCGCGGATGCGTTCGAAGATGATGACGTTGGCATCGACCGCGGTGCCGACCGTCAGCACGATCCCGGCGATGCCCGGAAGGGTCAGCGTGGCCCCCATCATGCCCATGATCGCCAGCACGAGGATCACGTTGACCGTGACCGCGATCGAGGCGAACACCCCGAACAGGCCATAGCTGGCGATCAGATAGGCGGCGACCAGCCCGGTGGCGGCAATGGCCGAAATTCGGCCGGCCTCGATGCTGTCCTGGCCCAGTTCGGGACCGATGGTGCGTTCCTCGAGGAAGATCAGTTCGGCCGGAAGGGCGCCGGCGCGCAGCAGGATCGACAGCTGGTTTGCCTGGTCGAAATCCATCGAGCCGGAAATCTGGCCCGACCCGCCGGTGATCGCCGAGCGGATGACCGGGGCCGAGATGACCTCGTTGTCCAGAACGATCGCGAAGGGCTGACCGATATTCTGCGACGTATAGGATCCGAACGCCCTCGCACCCGTGGGGTTGAAGCGAAAGTTGACGGACGGCAGGCCGTTCTCGTCGCTGGCGGGCATGGCGTCCACCAAGTCCTCGCCGGTGACGACGGGGCTTTGTTCCAGGATATAGAACAGGTTCGGCTGGTCGATCGACGGCGCGATGGTCTGGCCGACTCCAGGCTGGGCCTGCGGGTCGGCGGTGGTGCCCACGACCGGGTTGAAGGTCAGCTGCGCGGTGGTGCCGATCAGCTCCTTGAGTTCCGCGGCGGACCCGATGCCGGGAACCTGGATCAGGATGCGATCCTCGCCCTGGCGGGTGATGGTGGGTTCGCGGGTGCCGACCTCGTCGACGCGACGGCGCACGATCTCCAGCGACTGCTGGATGGTGCGGTCATCGGTCACGGCCTTTTCGGCGTCCGACAGCTGGATCGTCAGGGTCGACCCCTGGGTGCTGATGGCCAGCGACTGCTGGCCCGCGCCGGTCAGGGTGGTGACGGGCGTGGAAAAGCCGCGCACGATTTCGGTCGCGGCCGGCATCTGGTCGGCATTTCCGATCTCGATCGACAGGACGCCGTCGGGGGCAGCGACGCGGCGGACCGATCCGACGGTGTCGCGGGCATCCGACAGCGCGCGCCGCAGCTCCGGCCACAACGCGTCCATGCGCGACTTGTAGACCTGATCGACCTGCACCTCGCCCAGCAGATGGGCACCTCCGCGCAGGTCCAGCCCCAGATTGACCAGATGCGACGGCATCCACGAGGGCCAGCCGTCCCGCGCCGCCACCAGTTCGGGCGTCTCGACGCCGGTGGCCTCGATCTGGGCCACGGCATCGTTATGCGCCTCGACGCGGGCGTAGAAGGCGTTGGGCAGTGCGTAAAGCAGGCCCAGAAGGCAGATCCCGAAAATCAGGACGCGCTTCCATCGGTCGATCTGAAGCATCTTGGCTAGGGCCTTTTCAGGTGTTTGCGGCGACAGGTTCTGTCTTGGTGACGACCTGGGCCAGGGTGCTGCGGATCACGCGGACGCGCACGCCGGTCGCGATCTCGACCTCCAGCTCGTCCTCGCCCACCGACACGACCTTGGCAAGGATGCCGCCCTGGGTGACGACGCGGTCGCCCTTCTTGACGTTCTCGACCATCGCGCGATGCGCCTTCAGGCGCTTCTGCTGGGGGCGGATCATCAGGAAATACATGATCGCAAAGATCAGGATCAACGGGATGAACTGCGCGAATGCAGCACCGGCACCGGCGCCGCCGGCGGCTTGGGCATAGGCGGGGGTCACGAACATCAAGGGTCCTTTCGGTCTGGGGGCGCGACCGGGGCCGCGTCAGGATTGGCGCGCAACCTAGCCGCGCTGTCCGTCCTTGGCAAGAAAGCGCCCGCCGCCCCGTGGGCAAGGGCGGCGAACGTCCTTGTGATCAGGGTTGCGCCGGCTGCGCGCGTTCGACCAGCCGCGCGAAGAAGCTGGCCCCGACCGGAGAAATCGCGTCGTTGAAGTCATAGGCCGGGTGGTGGACCCCCGCCCCGTCCCCCTGCCCCAGGAACAGATAGCAGCCGGGCCGGGCGTTCAGCATATAGCTGAAATCCTCGGCCCCCATCTCGCGGCCCGCGTCGGGATCGACATTGGCGGGGCCGGCGATCTCCTTGGCGACGCGCACGGCAAAGGCGGTTTGTTCGGGGTCGTTGACGGTCGCCGGGTAACCCTCCTGATAGTTCAGCCGGATCTCCACGTCATAGGCCTCGGCTTGGCCGTCGCAGATCTGGGTCATGCGGCGGCGCACCATGTCGCGGACATGCGGGGCAAACGTCCGCACCGTCCCGCAGATATAGGCCGTGTCCGGCACGATGTTGTCGGCGCTACCGGTGTGGATCTGGGTGACCGACAGGGCAAGGTCGTCGGCGGTGTGGTGGTTGCGGCTGCTGATCGTCTGGATCGCGCTGACCACCGCCACGGCGGCAACGATCGGATCGGCGGTCAGGTGCGGCATCGCGCCATGCCCGCCGCGGCCCTGCACGTCGATCTCGAACGTGTCGACGGCGGCCATGATCGGGCCGGGGGTCGTCTGAAAGCTGCCGGTCTGCTGGCCGGGATTGTTGTGCATCGCAAAGACGCGTTCGATGGCAAAGCGGTCCATCATCCCGTCCTGGACCATCGCGTCGCCGCCGCCGCCGTTCTCTTCGGCGGGCTGGAAGATCAGCGCGGCGCGGCCGGTGAAATTGCGCGTTTCGGCCAGGTACTTCGCGGCCCCCAGCAGCATCGTCGTATGCCCGTCATGCCCGCAGGCATGCATCCGCCCCGCCACGGTCGAGGCCCAAGGCAGGCCCGTCACCTCGGTCATGGGCAGGGCGTCCATGTCGGCACGCAGGCCGATGGTCGGGCCGTCCCCCTGGCCCCGGATGATCGCCACGATCCCGGTGCGGCCGATCCCCTCGTGAACCTCGTCGACGCCGAACTCGCGCAGCCGCGCCGCGACGAATGCGGCCGTCTGGCCGCAGTCAAAGCCCAGTTCCGGGTGCTGGTGCAGATGGCGGCGCCATTCGGTCATCTGATCTGCGAAATCGGCGATGCGGTTCAGGACGGGCATGTGGACTTGAGCCTTATGCTGTGGCAGTCGGTGGGCCATCTTCCGCCTGACGAAGGGAATTGCAATGACCCTCGACCCTGCCGCGCAGATCACGCGCCTGCTGGACATCATGGCCGCCCTGCGCGACCCCAAGACCGGCTGCCCCTGGGACATCGAACAGGACTTCGCCTCGATCGCGCCCTACACGATCGAGGAGGCCCACGAGGTCGAGGATGCAATTCAGCGCCAGGCTTGGGACGAGCTGCCCGGAGAGCTGGGCGATCTGCTGCTGCAAGTGGTGTTCCACGCCCAGATGGCCCGTGAGGCCGGGATGTTCGATTTCGCCGACTGCGCCGCCGCGATCAGCGACAAGCTGATCTTCCGCCATCCGCATGTCTTTGGCGACGAATCCCGCGACAAGTCTGCCGAACAGCAGGTCAAGGACTGGGAGGCGATCAAGGCCGTCGAACGTGCGGGCAAGGCGGAACGCGGCACCCTGGACGGGGTGGCCTTGGGCCTGCCCGCGCTGACGCGGGCGCTGAAGCTGCAGAACCGTGCGGCGCGCGTGGGCTTCGACTGGCCCGGCCCCGCCGACGTGCTGGACAAGATCACCGAGGAAACCGCCGAACTGGTCGAGGCCCGCGACACCTTGGGCCCGGACGCGATGGAGGACGAGTTCGGCGACCTGCTGTTCGTGATGGCCAATCTGGGCCGGCACCTGAAGATCGACCCCGAACTGGCCCTGCGCCGCGCCAACGCCAAGTTCACGCGACGCTTTGCCGCGATCGAGGCCGCGCTGGCCGCCGACGGTCGCCGCCCCGAGGACAGCGACCTGGCCGAGATGGACCGCCTGTGGGACGCCGCCAAGGTCGCGGAGAAGGCGGCGGGCTAGCTAAGCGCGGCCTCGGTCACCTGCGCCAGGGCGGCGTCATAGACCTCGATCCCGCCCTTGGATGCGCCCTCGGACAGAGTGCGCTTCCAGGCGCGGGCGCCGGGCAGCCCGTGGAACAGGCCCAGCATGTGCCGCGTGAACTGGTGCAGCCTGCCACCTTGGGTGATGTGTTCGACGATCATCGGGCGCATCGCCACGGCAACATCCGCGGGGTCGGCAAAGGGCGGCACGTCGCCCCACAGCCCATCGGCCGCGCCCAGGATGTTCCACGGTTCGTGATAGGCTGCCCGGCCGATCATCGCGCCGTCCATCACCGACAACTGGTCGCGGGCCTGATCCAGCGTGGCGATGCCGCCGTTGATCGACAGGTGCAACGCCGGAAACTGCGCCTTCATCGCATGGACCAGCGGATAGTCCAGCGGCGGGATCTCGCGGTTTTCCTTGGGGCTGAGACCCTTCAGCCAGGCCTTGCGGGCGTGCACGGTCACGCGGCGGATGCCCGCGCGCTGCAGCATGTCCAGAAATTCGGGCAGGACCTGATCGGCCTGCTGGTCGTCCACGCCGATGCGGCACTTGACGGTGACGGGCACGGCGCTGGCGTCCTGCATGGCCGACACGCAATCGGCCACCACCTGCGGCGTGGTCATCAGGATCGCGCCGAATGCCCCCGACTGCACGCGGTCGCTTGGGCAGCCGCAGTTCAGATTGATCTCATCATAGCCCCAGGGGGCGGCGATCCGCGTGGCCTGCGCCAATTCGGCCGGATCCGACCCGCCCAGCTGCAGCGCCAGCGGATGTTCGACGGCGTCATAATCCAGCAATCGCGGCCGGTCGCCATGAATGATCGCCGGCGCGGTCACCATCTCGGTGTACAGCAGCGCGCGGCGCGACATCAGACGGTGGAACCGCCGACAGTTGCGGTCGGTCCAGTCCATCATCGGCGCGACCGAAAGGCGCGCGGCATCACTGATCGGGTCGGGCATGGGCAGTCCGGGATTGCGGGTCAAGGCCGCCGATATAGGCGCCCGCAGCAAAAAGCGCAAACCGGCAAGGGAGGGATGGTGGGTGATAAGGGATTTGAACCCCTGACATCTTCGATGTGAACGAAGCGCTCTACCACTGAGCTAATCACCCGTCGGGCTGGTCATTACCGCCAGCCGCGGCCGGTTGCAAGAGGGCGATGCGCGTTTCGTCTAGCTGTTTTCCACGGCCTCGGGGCGGTGGGGCGCGCGGCGGCGCAGGCGCAGGGTGATGACGTCGCCCCCGCGGGCATCACGCTCCAGATTGATTCGCGCGCGACCCAAGGGCGGGACGGCCAGCGTGTGCCCCGCGGACAGGACCAGCCCCAACTGCGCCAGCGTCGCCTCGATGATCGGGCGGGCGTCGGTGCGCCGGGCTCCGGTGGCGGCCACAACGCGGTCGATGAAGTCGCGCTTTTGAACCACGATCGCGACATGCGGGTCGTGAAGGACAGGCGTCGGGCTGTCGGCCCCGATGATTCCGGTTGGCATTGCTGTTCCCCCCGTCTGGCAATGATGGGATCAGCCTAGCGCGATTTGACGTTGCGTCAATCTTTGTTAAGACCGGCAGGCGCCATGGAAAAAGGGCCGGGGATCGCCCCGGCCCTTTTCCTGTCAGTGTGCGACCGTGCTGCCCTGCCCATCGCTGCCGCGGTGGTTGGCAAGGCGGGCGGCCTCGGCGGCCTCTTCGGCAGCCTCGTCCCATTCGATGGGCTTGGGCTGGCGCACCAAGGCGTGGCGCAGAACCTCGCGGACATTGCTGACCGGAATGATGGTCAGGCCCTGTTTGACGTTGTCCGGGATCTCGACCAGATCCTTTTCATTGTCCTGCGGGATCAGCACCGTCTTGATGCCCCCGCGCAGCGCCGCCAGCAGCTTTTCCTTGAGCCCGCCGATGGCCAGCACGTTGCCGCGCAGCGTCACCTCGCCGGTCATGGCGATGTCCTTGCGGACCGGAATGCCGGTCATCACCGACACCACCGATGTCACCATGGCGATGCCCGCGGACGGACCGTCCTTGGGTGTCGCACCCTCGGGGACGTGGACGTGGATGTCGCGCTTGTCGAATTCCGGGGGCCTGACCCCGATCTCCGGCGCGACCGATCGAACGAAGCTGGAGGCCGCGTCGATCGATTCCTTCATCACGTCGCCCAGTTTCCCCGTCGTCTTCATCCGGCCCTTGCCCGGCAGGCGCAACGCCTCGATCTGCAGCAGGTCGCCGCCGACCGATGTCCAGGCAAGACCCGTCACCACGCCAACCTGATCCTCCTTCTCGGCCAGGCCATAGCGATGGCGGCGCACGCCCAGGTATTCCTCGACCTTCTCGGGGGTCACGTCGACCGACTTGACCTTGCCCTTGAGGATCTCGGTCACGGCCTTGCGGGCCAGCTTGGCGATCTCGCGCTCCAGCGAACGGACACCGGCCTCGCGGGTGTAATACCGGATCATGTGGGTCAGCGCCTCGTCCGAGACGCTGAACTCTCCCTTGCGCAGACCGTTCGCGGCGATCTGCTTGGACAGCAGGTGGCCCTTGGCGATCTCGCGCTTTTCATCCTCGGTATAGCCCGACAGGCTGATGATCTCCATCCGGTCCAAAAGCGGGCCCGGCATGTTGTAGCTGTTGGCCGTGGTCACGAACATCACGTTCGACAGATCGTACTCCACCTCAAGATAGTGGTCCACGAAGGTCGAGTTCTGTTCCGGGTCCAGCACCTCCAGCATGGCGGATGCCGGATCGCCCCGGAAATCCTGGCCCATCTTGTCGATCTCATCCAGCAGGATCAGCGGGTTCGTGGTCTTGGCCTTCTTCAGCGCCTGGATGATCTTGCCGGGCATCGACCCGATATAGGTCCGACGGTGACCGCGGATCTCGGATTCGTCGCGCACGCCGCCCAGGCTGATGCGGATGAACTCGCGTCCCGTCGCCTTGGCGATCGACCGCCCCAACGAGGTCTTTCCCACGCCCGGAGGACCGACCAACGTCAGGATCGGGCCCTTCAGCTTCTGGCTGCGGGCCTGCACGGCCAGATACTCGACGATGCGCTCCTTGACCTTGTCCAGACCATAGTGGTCGGCGTCCAGGATCGCCTCGGCGCGGCCAAGGTCCTTGCGGGTGCGCGACTTGACGCCCCAGGGAAGCGACAGCAGCCAGTCCAGATAGTTGCGGCTGACGGTCGCCTCGGCCGACATCGGCGACATCGACTTCAGCTTCTTCAGCTCGCTGTCGGCCTTGTCACGGGCTTCCTTGCTGAACTTGGTGGCGGCGATCTTCTGCTCCAGTTCGGCCAACTCGTTCTGGCCGTCCTCGCCGTCGCCCAGTTCCTTCTGGATCGCCTTCATCTGTTCGTTCAGATAGTACTCGCGCTGCGTCTTCTCCATCTGGGTCTTGACGCGCGACTTGATCTTCTTCTCGACCTGCAGGACAGACATCTCTCCCTGCATGTGGCCATAGATCTTCTCCAGACGCGCGGCGATTTCCAGCGTGTCCAGCAGGTCCTGCTTGCGCTCCAGGTCGATGCCCATGTGGCCGGCGACCAGATCGGCCAGCTTGCCGGGCTCGGACGCCTCGGACACGGCGGTCACGACCTCTTCGGGGATGTTCTTGCGGACCTTGACGTAACGCTCGAACTCCTCGGTCACGGTGCGCACAAGGGCAGCCACCGTGGCCTCGTCGCCCATCGTCTCGTCCAGGACGCGTGCCTCGGCCATGAAATGGTCGTCATGGGGCACGAAATCGGTGATCTCGACACGCTCGCGGCCCTCGACCAGCACCTTCACGGTGCCGTCCGGCAGCTTGAGCAGCTGCAGCACGTTGGCCAGAACGCCGGCGCGGAAAATCCCGTCCTCGGTCGGCTCGTCGATGGCCGCATCCTTCTGGGCAGCCAGCAGGATCGGGCTGTCCGATTCCATCACGGCCTCCAGCGCGCGAACCGATTTCTCGCGTCCGACGAACAGGGGAACGATCATGTGAGGGAAGACGACGATATCCCGCAGGGGCAGCACCGGATAGGTCTGGGTGGTGAATTCCGTCATGGTATTGTCCTTTCTGCCCGAAGCCGCGGCCCCGTCATGGCGACGCGCGGCCTCTGCATGCGATCAATCTAGGGGTGTCGCCCCCCACGTTCAATATGACCGCAACAATGCCATCTATTTCATCAGCGCGGAATGACGATCTCTGCCCGCAGACCGCCCAGACGGGGCCCTCGGCCAAGGCGCAATTGCCCGCCATGCGCGCGCGCCACGTCGGCGGCGATGGCCAGGCCCAGCCCCGCCCCCTGCGCGCTGTTGCGGCGCCGCGACGGGTCCAGCCGGGTAAAGGGGCGCATCGCCGCGTCCAGGCTGTCCTCGGGGATGCCCGGACCGTCATCCTCGATCCCGATCCGCAGGCTGCGCGGGCCAAGAGACGCGTCCATCTCGGCCCGGCTGCCATAGCGGACGGCGTTGCCGATCAGGTTCTCCAGCGCGCGGCGCAACATGTCGGGGCGAAAGGTCGCCAGCCCTTGGGGATCGCCCTCGAACTGGACCAGGCTGGCCTGCTGGCCCGCCCGCTGCGCATCCGCGACCAGCCCCTCCAGGAACCCGGCGGCGGCGACGGGCTGAGGCGCGCTTTCCTGTGCGTCGTCGCGGGCATAGTCCAGAAACCCGTCGACCATGCGGTTCATCTCGGCAATGTCGGCCTCCATCGCGCTGATGTCGCCGGGTTCGGGGGGCATGTCGGGGCCGATCATCGACAGGCCCAACCGCATCCGCGTCAGCGGCGTGCGCAGGTCGTGGCTGATCCCCGACATCATCAGCTTGCGCTGATCGTTCTGGCGTTCCAGCCGGTTGCGCATGTCCAGAAACGCGGTGCCTGCGCTGCGCAGCTCGACCGCGCCTGACGGGCGATAGGGCACGATGCGCCCCTTGCCGTATTCCTCGGCCGCATAGGCCAGCCGCCGGATCGGGCGCAGCTGGTTGCGCAGAAAGATCATCGCGATCCCCGTCATCAGCAACGACGTGAACACCATCAGCACCAGCAATTGGTGCGGGTTCGACGCGCTGACCCGCCGCCGCTCGAAGCTCAGCGCATAGGGGCCGTGCGGCCCGTCCAGCGCCACCGAAACCCGGCGGTCGTTGCTGGCCAGATCGACCGAGATCACCTGCGGCAGCGCGTCGCGCAGCACTTCCGTCACCACCCGCCCCGAGAAATCATAGAACAGCCGCTGATCCTCAGCCGGCGCATCGACCGGCAGGGCCAGCTCCAATTCCAGAGGGCGAGCCACCGAAACCCCGGCGCGGCGCGCGGCATCGGGCGTGGCGGCACTGTCGATCAGCCGCGCGACAAAGGTCAGCTCGTGCGACATGCTGGCGGTCATCTGCCGGGTGACGCCCTCGAAATGGCGCTGCAGGAACATCACGCTGACGACGGTCGTGACCACCACCACCGGCAGGAACAGGATCAGCGCCGCCCGCGCATACAGGCCCCGCGGGACCAGCTTTCGCATCTGCGTGGCGTCGGCATTGTTCGACATGGCGGCCTCCTGCGTTGCGCGCTAGGCTAGCCCCATGACCCCGCCTGCGAAAGAGCCGCTGCAGATCCTGGCCCCGAATCCGTCCCCCCTGACCGGGCCGGGCACGACGACATTCCTGCTGGGCGACGCCCATGTCGCGGTGATCGACCCCGGCCCCGACGATCCCGCCCATATCGAGGCCATCGCCCGTGCCGGACGCGATCGCATCGGCCATATCCTGATCACCCACGCGCATCGCGACCACAGCGCCGGGGCCGCTCGCCTGTCCCGCCTGACCGGCGCACCGGTTCTGGCATTCGGCGACGCGCATGCCGGGCGGTCGGCCCTGATGGCCCGCCTGGCCGATGACGGTCTTGGCGGGGGAGAGGGTCTGGACCACGCCTTTGCTCCCGATCAGCACCTGCGCGACGGACAGGTCATCGCCACGCCCGACTGGACGCTGACCGCGCTGCACACGCCCGGCCATGCGGCGGGGCACCTGTCGTTCCAATGGGGCGACCGGATCTTTTGCGGCGATCTGGTGATGGGGTGGTCTTCGACGCTGATCTCTCCGCCCGACGGGGACCTGAGCGCCTATTTCCGCTCGCTGGACCGGCTGGCCGCGCTGGCACCGCGTGTCCTGCTGCCCACCCACGGGCCGGCGATCGCCGCGCCGCTGCAGCGCATCGACGAACTGGCACGCCACCGCCGCGACCGCACGGCCCAGATCCTGGCCGCCCTGCGCACCCGCCCCGATTCCGCAGCGGGCTTGGCGCGTCGCATCTATGCGGTGCCGGAACAGGTCCTTCCCATCGCCACGCGCAACGTCCTGGCCCATCTGATCGCCCTGTCCCAGATCGGAGCCGTTGATTTTCCCGGTATTTTGTCGGCCGAGACGGTTTTTTCGACCGCATGACAAAAAACCCCAGAACGCCACTGGACGCCCCTGACCGAGGTTGCTATATCCGCCCCGTGTTCCGGCGTAGCTCAGCGGTAGAGCAGTTGACTGTTAATCAATTGGTCGTAGGTTCGATCCCTACCGCCGGAGCCAGACCCAGCTAAGACGTTGCTGGGGTTTGGATAAACACACAGGCGCCGGACAGACGGCGCGCCATTCTCCCCACTCGATATTCGCATGCAGGCGACATTCTTCAGCTTTGCGTGCCGCCCGCCACCCCGCAGTGACCGAACTGCAGGGTGACGAGGTATCGCCTGAAAGTCACACGGCGCTTGCCGTCACCGCAAGGTCCGCCAGCCGCAAAGCCGCTTCGCGATCGGCGGCGACGGCGATGAAGCGGGCATTGTGGCAAAAGCGCGCGCCGGGGACGCCGGATGCGGCCTCGAACGCGGCGTCGGTCAGACCGGCCCAGGCCTCGGGCAGATCAGCGCGCAGGGTGAAGCCGTCGGCGTCGCGGCGGATGCCGGTCAGGGCCCAGTCCGTCTCGCGGGGATGGATCACGAACAGCAGATGGTCGGCACCGGCCGCGGTGATCGCCGATCGGAACGGCATTCCCATCGGCAGCTCAAGCACGCGGCCGTCGCCGGCGGCGGCGATGGCGGCCATCACCACGGCCTCGGCACGGTGCTTGGCGGCCTTGCGGGCCACCGCGGCCTCGACAAAGGCGCGCGCGATGGTCACCGCGCCGGCAAAGGCACGGTCATCCGCATCAGCGCTACGGTCGTCGAAGACGGGCTTGAGGCTCTCCAGCAGCATCGGCAGGGACAGGTCGGCCAGCGGCCCGGTCGGCGACAGCGCGCCGTTGTCGACCAGGTCGATGGGCAGCACCAGGTCGGCGTCGATACCGGCATGGATCGCGTCGACATCCGACGCGGGCACCTGCAGCGCGGCCAGATAGTCGCGCCCGAACTGCCGCCAGATCAGCCCGAACGAACTGTAAGGCTGGCCGTCATCGCGCAGCGGCGGCGATTTCTGGTGGTGGTCAAAGATCATCCGCGCGGCATCGAAATCGCGGCCCACGTCATAGATGATCCGCCCTTCCGCAGGCGTGATCCAGTCGGCGTCGCGCGTGCGCAGGATCCGCGCCTGCGGATGCAGCCGGGTCAGGATGACAGAGGACAGGACCTCGTCGCGTGGAAGCCGCCGGAATGGGTGACAAGATGCGTGACGGTCATGGGATGTCCCTCAAATGCAGATGACCGCCCGGGGGCGGTCAGCAGGAAATGCGTGTCGATGACGGGTGCGGCCTCAGTGGCTCCAAGGCTCGCGGCGGTCGGTGGCGAAGTTTTCGCCATAGCCGCGGGGGCGGATGTTGGTGCCGCGGCGGTGCGGTTCCTGCACCACGAATTCCAGGCCGTGATCGCGGGCGTAATCCTCGGCCTGCTTGCGGGTGTCGAACCGCAGGCGCACCTGGCTTTGCGTGTCGCCGCTGCTGGTCCAGCCCATCAACGGATCGACCTCGCGCGCGTCGGCGGGCGGAAACTCCAGCACCCAGCCCTTGGTCTTGGCGGTACCGGACTGCATCGCGGTGCGGGCGGGCTGATAGATGCGCACGGGCATGGAATATCCTTCGGATTGACTGTCCGCTGTATCGCGAAATCCGGGCGGCGGATCAAGCCCCCTGCCCCGGTCACGCCGACGCAGCTCACGGCTGCAGGGCGTCGGGCAGATCGGAAAACGGCACGCTCAGCTGGGCCGCGCCGCTTTGCTTGTCCAGCAGGCAGACCGACAGCTCTGCAGGCAGGTCCGGCAGCGTCGTGACGACCAGCGCCAGCGCGTGGGTTTCCGTGCCGTATTCGTTCGGCGTCACGGACAGATCGGCATCAGGCGCGGCATGTTGTGCAACGCGCGTGCATTCCGCAACCGTGCGGTCACGTAATTCGGCCCATGCCTCGTCCGTCGAGGATTGCGCCATGGCCGGCCAGAATGCCACCATCGCCACCAGAACCGTATGTTTCATTTTCTTGCCACCGGAACAACTGAACATGGTCCACGTTGGCATTCCAACACGCCGTTGTCACATGAGAGAGACGTGATCATGACCCCCTTTCGCCACCCGGCCCTTCGCGCGTCGCTGCTGATGCTGGCCTTGGGGGCCTGCGCCGGCAGCCCCTATGACGTCGACGCCCGTCAGTGCGACCTGTCCCAGCACCAGGCCCTGGTCGGGCGCAACATCGGCGAAGTGCTGCTGCCCCCGAACCTGCGCAAGCGCGAGGTGCATACCCAAGGCGTCATGACGCGCGATTTCAATCCCGCGCGCCTGACCATGTTCCTGGACGCCAAGGGCTGGATCGCCCGGGTGGAATGCAGCTAGCGGCCGCGCTTGGACCGCTTGTTGCCGCCTCGCTGACCCGCGCGCCCGGCGGTCGAGCGTCCCGATGACTTGACGGCGGCCTCGGCCGCCTCCTCGATCACCGATTGCCGCGCCATCGGATCGTCCGAGATCGCCAGGTCCACCGCCTCCAGCCGCTTGACCTCGTCGCGCAGGCGGGCGGCCTCCTCGAACTCCAGGTTCTCGGCGGCCTTGCGCATCTGGGTCCGCATCGCGTCCAGATGGGCGGCCAGATTCGCGCCCACCATCGGCTTGTCCACGCGGGTGGTGACGCGCGACTGGTCGGTATCGCCCTGCCACAGGCCGGCCAGCACATCCTCGACGTTCTTGCGGACGGTCTGGGGGGTGATACCGTGCAGCTCGTTATAGGCGATCTGCTTTTCGCGACGACGTTCCGTTTCCGCCATCGCGCGTTCCATGCTGCCCGTGATGCGGTCGGCATACATGATGACGCGGCCATCCTCGTTCCGGGCGGCGCGGCCGATGGTCTGGATCAGCGACGTCTCGGACCGCAGGAAGCCCTCCTTGTCGGCGTCCAGAATCGCCACCAGCCCGCATTCGGGAATGTCCAACCCCTCGCGCAGCAGGTTGATGCCCACCAGCACGTCGAAGGCGCCAAGGCGCAGATCGCGCAGGATCTCGATCCGCTCGATCGTGTCGATGTCGCTGTGCATATAGCGGATCTTGATGCCCTGTTCGTGCAGGTATTCGGTCAAATCCTCGGCCATGCGCTTGGTCAGGGTGGTGACCAGCGTGCGGTATCCGGCGGCGGTGACGCGGCGCACCTCGTCCAACAGGTCGTCGACCTGCATCTCGACGGGCCGGATCTCGATCTTGGGGTCCAGAAGGCCGGTGGGACGGATGATCTGTTCGGCAAAGACGCCGCCGGTCTGGTCCATCTCCCATTGCGCGGGCGTGGCCGACACGAACACCGACTGGGGCCGCATGGCGTCCCATTCCTCGAACTTGAGGGGTCGGTTGTCCATGCAGGACGGCAGGCGGAACCCGTGTTCCGCCAGCGTGAACTTGCGCCGAAAGTCGCCCCGATACATGCCGCCGATCTGCGGCACGGACACGTGCGATTCGTCGGCAAAGACGATGGCGGTGTCCGGAATGAACTCGAACAGCGTGGGGGGTGGTTCGCCCGGCGCGCGCCCGGTCAGATAGCGGCTGTAGTTTTCGATGCCGTTGCAGACGCCGGTGGCCTCCAGCATCTCGATGTCGAATGCGGTGCGCTGCTCCAGACGTTGCGCCTCCAGCAGCTTGCCCTCCTCGGTCAGCTGCTTCAGGCGCATGGCCAGTTCCTGCTTGATGCCCTTGATGGCCTGCTGCAGCGTCGGGCGCGGCGTCACATAGTGGCTGCTGGCATAGATGCGGATCTGCTTGAAGCTGTCGGTCTTGACCCCGGTCAGCGGATCGAACTCGGTGATCGCCTCCAGCTCGTTGCCAAAGAAATCGAACCGCCAGGCCCGGTCCTCAAGGTGGGCAGGCCAGACCTCGACCAGATCGCCGCGCACGCGGAAGGCACCGCGCTGGAAACTGGTATCCAGCCGCTTGTATTGCTGCGCCACCAGCTGGCCCAGGAACTCGCGCTGGTCATAGCTGTCGCCCACGACCATGTCCTGGGTCATCGCCGAATAGGTCTCGACCGAGCCGATGCCATAGATGCAGCTGACCGATGCCACGATGATCACGTCATCGCGCTCCAGCAGCGCCCGCGTGGCGCTGTGGCGCATCCGGTCGATGGCCTCGTTGATCTGCGATTCCTTCTCGATATAGGTATCGCTGCGGGCCACATAGGCTTCGGGCTGATAGTAATCGTAGTAGCTGACGAAGTATTCGACCGCGTTGTCGGGAAAAAACCCCTTGAACTCGCCGTACAACTGCGCCGCCAGCGTCTTGTTGGGCGCCAGGATGATCGCCGGGCGCTGCGTCGCCTCGATGATCTTGGCCATGGTGAAGGTCTTGCCCGTCCCCGTGGCCCCCAACAGCACCTGGTCGCGTTCGCCCGCGCCGACGCCGGCCACCAGTTCGGCAATGGCCGTGGGCTGATCGCCCGCCGGTTCAAATTCGCTTTTCAGCACAAAGCGCTTCCCGCCCTCCAGCTTGGGGCGGGTCACTTCGGGAACGCGCATCACGGGCGCGTTGGTGTTGTTGTGACCCATGAGGTTCCTGATCCGTTCGGAGTTGCCCTCAAGATGTGATGGCAGCCCCCCGGTTTCAACCGCGTTTGAGACGCGCCGGCTGAAGTTCCGCCCAGCCCTCGCCGCCCGAGAGCTCATCCGCCAGGATTTCCGCCGTGACGGGCCCGAGGGTGAAGCCCTGGTGCCCGTGGCCGAAATGCGCCCACAGGTTCGGCTGGTCCGGCACGCGACCCACGACGGGCAGCATGTCGGGCATGCAGGGGCGGCGGCCGGTCCAGGGCTCGGCCTCGACCGCGGCGCCGATGTCGAACAGCTCGCGCGCGGCCTTTTCGCCGTGGCGCAGCTGCGGCGGCGACAGGCGCGGATGGGGGGTCAGCTCGGCAGCGGTGGCGATGCGCAGGCCGCGACGCATGGGCGACATCACGACCGAATTGCCGAAATCGGCGATCGGGTGATGGGGCGGCAGCTCCATGTGGTAATGCTTGTGATAGCCGCGCTTGAACACCATCGGCACCTTGAGGCCGAACCGCTGCGTCAGCATCGGCGACCAGGGCCCAAGCGCGATCACCGCGTGTTCGCCCGTGGCCTCGTCCGCGCGCCAACCCGCGCCGTGACGGTGCAGATCGCCCGCGTCGCCGTTGACGATGCGCCCGCCATTCTTCTGGAACAGCGCGGCATAGCTGGCCACCAGGCCGCCCGGATCGGCACAGTTCCAGCTGTCTGACCAATGGGTCGCACCCTCGACCTCGATGCGGATGGACGGCTCCATCGCGCGCAGCTCCGCGCCGGTCATCAGGCGGGCCTGCACGCCGAATTCGGTCGCGAAACGGTCTGCGGTCTTGCGGGCAACCTCCATCTTGGCGGGGGTGCGGTGAATCTCGATATAGCCGTTGCGGCGGATGATGTTGTCGGCGCCCGAGGCCGCGATCAGCGGGCCGTGGCGGTCTGTCGACTGGCGGATCAGCTTGCCCCACGTCACCGATGCGCGCCTGTGTGCGGCTGGCCGCGAATTCAACGCATAGGTCGCCACCGCGCCCAGCTGCGACAACAGCCCCTGCGGCGTCCATTTCACGTCATAGCCGCGCCCCAGGGCGATCTGGAACAGCGCGCCGGGCGACAGAGGCATGGCATAGGGCTCGACCGCCTCGGTCTGGATCAGGCCTGCATTGCCATAGCTGGTTTCCCGCCCCGGCACGCCGCGTTCGATGATGGTGACGTCATGCCCGCGCGCCTGCAGGGCCAGCCCGGTGCTGACACCCACCATACCCGCACCCAGAACCAGAACCTCGGCCATTGCTGCCCCCATCGCTGATGATGGGTCAGGGATGCAGACATTCCCGGCGTCCGGCAAGATTTATCGGGCATTCTTCGACACCTTGGAAATCTTTGCAAGAATCAGCCGAAAAGCTCGCGGCAGAAGATCAATCCTTCGACCAGCGCGTCCACATCTGCCTGCGTGTTGTACATCGCAAAGCTGGCGCGGGCGCTGGCGTTGATTCCCAGATGCTCCATCAGGGGCATGGCGCAATGGCTGCCGGCGCGGACCGCGATCCCCTTCTTGTCCAGGATGGTCGACATGTCATGCGCATGCGCCCCGTCCATCGTCATGGAAAAGATCGCGCCCTTGCCCGGCGCATCGCCCTGCACCTGCAGCCAGTTCAACTCGCGCAGGCGGTCGCGGGCGTGGTCGCGCAGGGCACGTTCATGGGCGGCGATGTTCTCCATCCCCAGGCCCATCATGTATTCCAGCGCGACGCCCAGGCCGATCTGGTTGACGATGCCGGGCGTGCCCGCCTCGAACCGCAGGGGCGGGTCGTTATACGTGACGGTGTCGCGGCTGACGGTGCGGATCATGTCGCCGCCGCCCAGGAAGGGCCGCATCTCGGCCTGACGGTCGGCGCGGATCCAGATCGCGCCCGACCCGGAGGGGCCGTACAGCTTGTGCCCGGTGATGCAGTAGAAATCGGCGCCAAGCGTGGACAGGTCCACCGGCATGTGGACCGCGGCCTGCGATCCGTCCACGACCATCGGCAGATCGGTGCCGCGACGGATCGCGGCGATGTCCACGACCGTTCCGGTCACGTTCGACATATGCGTCAGCGCCAGCATCCGCGTGCGCGGCGTGATCGCGGCCAGCACCTTTTCCGGCGGCAGGCTGCCGTCGGCATCGGGTTCGACCCATTTCAGCACCACGCCCTGGCGTTCGCGCAGAAAATGCCACGGCACGATGTTGGCGTGGTGTTCCAGCAGGGACAGCACGATTTCGTCGCCCGCCTGCAGGCGCGGCGCGGCCCAGCCATAGCTGACCAGGTTCAGCGCCTCGGTCGAGCCGCTGGTAAAGATCACCTCGTCGACCGCGGGCGCGTTCAGGAACCGCGCGATGATGCCGCGGACGCGTTCGTAATTGTCGGTCGCAAGGTTCGACAGGTAATGCAGGCCGCGATGGACGTTGGCGTATTCGCCCTCGTACGCGCGGCTGATTGCGTCGATCACGACGCGGGGTTTCTGCGCACTGGCGCCGTTGTCCAGATAGACCAGCGGCCGCCCGTTCACCGTCGTGGACAAAATCGGGAAATCGGCGCGGACGACGTTGACGTCAAAGGTCATTGCGGCATCTCCGGCATGAGGCCAAGCGCGGCCATGAAGAACGACAGCACGAATCCCATGACCAGCAGCGTGCCGAACATGACCAGCAGCACCTTGGGGCCGCTGGTGAAGCCGTGCAGGGCCTTGGTGAACTGCACCGTCAGCCACAGGAACAGCGCGACCGCGATGATCCCCAGGATCCCCGCCAGTGCCGGCAGGGCCAGCGACAGCACGATCTGTGCCAACTGCACGATCAGCAGCATCACCTCGATCCAGACCGTCAGCAGCAGCGCGTCCTCGAACCGCCCATGGCCGCCGAACATGCGCCCGACGCCGGCCATCAGGCCCGCGCCAACCACGATCGCGACCAGCTGCATCCCGGCCAGGACCAGCGGCTGTCGGCTGATCGAAAAGACCGCCGCACCCTCGTCCGCGGGCAGCGGGAACAGCAGGGTCGAGGCATAGGCCAGCAGCCCCGACAGCGACACCGCCAGCACCAGCGCCATCCAGCGCACCTGCATCGGCCAACCCTGGTCGATCAACCAGCGGGCCGCCTGTTCGGGATTGCGCAGGGTCTGGCGCGTCAGCGCCTTGAAGTCGTCGAAGGTCATTTGCGTCTCGCCAGCGCCGCGATCCCGGCGCCCCAGATGAACAGGAATCCCGCGCCCGCCACGGTGCGGGTCAGGGTCAGCGCGGGGGACGGGCCGATCAGCCCTGCCACCATCCCGCCCAGCAGCGTCGCGGGCGCCACCGCCAGCAGCGCCCAGAACAGCGCCAGCCGCGCATGGCGCGGGTCCAGCCGCCACGGGGTCGCCCGGCTGAGAAGCCCGGTCAACCCTGCCACGGCATAGGCCACGAGCGGCATCATGAACATGGTGCCAAGGGCCGCACCCCCGATCCGCGCGTCCAGCGGGATCGACGGGTCCAGCTGCGCCGCACGCGACAGGCCCGGCGCCTGACCGACCAGCGTGATCAGCATGGCCAGCATCAGCACGACCAGCAGCGTGCTGTCGGGCATGGCCGACAGGCCCCGCACCACGCGGCGCGGGGCCCACCAGCTTTCCAGCACGCGCAGCACCATCCCGCCGCGCGGACCGGTCATCCGTTCGGGCGGTCGGTCAGCCACGCATCCAGCCGTTCGTTGATCTCTTCGCGCAGGCTCTCGTCCTCGACCTCGGACAGGGCGTCGGCCAGGAAGGACAGAACCAGGAACACGATGGCCCGGTCATAGGGCACCCCGCGCGAACGCAGATAGAACAACGCCCCCTCGTCGATCGCGCCCGTCGTGGACCCGTGCGAACACTTGACGTCGTCGGCATAGATCTCAAGCTCGGGCTTGGCCAGAAACTGGCTGGCCTCGTCCAGCAGCAAGGCCTGACTGATCTGATAGCCGTCGGTCTTCTGCGCGCCGTTCTTGACCAGGATCTTACCTTGGAACACACCGGTGGCGCCGTTCTTCAGGACCTTCTTGAACACCTGACGCTTTCGCCGCGCAGCGCGCCATGGGTCACGAAGACGGTGTCGTCATGGTGGAACGGGCCGACATTGCCGTCGCCCAGAACCGCCGCCGCGACATGCGCCACGGCGTCGTCGCCGACCATGTCCACGATCGCCTCGTGGCGCATGGTGGTGCCATTCACGACCAGCGCAAAGCTTTTCAGCACCGCGCCCTCGCCCACGCGGGCGAACAGGTGCGACAGGCCGACCTTGGGGTCGATCGCGCGCTTGGCGGTGATATGGTGCAGCGTGGCGCCCGGCAGCAGATCGACCTCGATCATGCCGTTGGACCGTGCGCCGACCATGCCGCTTTCCAAAAGCGTCAGTTCGGCCCCCGATTCGATCCGGATGACGTGATGCCAGATGGCATCCGCGCTGTCCGACCCGCGACGGTGCAGCACATGCACCGGACGCGAGGGCTTGCCGGTCACGCGGATCAGCAGGCCGTCGGCCGCGACGGCCGTGTTCAGCGCCGCGAAGGGACGCTTGACCGGGGTCTGGCCCGCCAGTTCCAGCGTGCCGTACAGATCGGCGGCCCAATGGTCGCCCGCGCGATCGGCCTGCGCGAGGGTGGCGATCTCGATCCCCTCCAGCGACAGGTCGTCCGATGCGGCAGCGTCGAACGCGCCGTCGACAAAGACGAGCGTCAGCTTGTCGCGTGCGGCGAACAGGGGCGATTCCACCCCGGCATCGATGGCCAGCGCCTGCGGCTCGGGCGCATTGAACGGCCGCGGGTCGGTATAGCGCCAGTATTCGTCGCGGGGGCCAGGCAGGCCCGTGGACCGCAGCCGCGACAGCGCATCGGCGCGTGCGGCGGCGGTGAACCCGCCCGCGGGCAGGTCAAGCGCGGCCAGCCGCGCGTCCAGCGCGTTGGCGGGCTTGGGTGCGCCCATGACCTGCGGGGTCTGGATTTCCTGAACGGCAGATTCGGACATCAGCCGGCCTCCGCCAACAGGTCGCCATAGCCGTTCTCTTCGACTTCCAGCGCCAGTTCCGGGCCGCCCGACTTGATGATGCGGCCGTTGGACATGATATGGACCACGTCCGGCTTGATGTGGTTCAGCAGGCGCTGATAGTGGGTGATGACCAGAAAGCTGCGGCCCTCGCTGCGCAGTGCGTTCACGCCCTCGGACACCAGGCGCATGGCGTCCACGTCCAGACCCGAATCGGTCTCGTCCATGATGCACATGCGGGGTTCCAGCATGGCCATCTGCAGGATCTCGTTGCGCTTCTTCTCGCCGCCCGAAAAGCCCACGTTGACGGGGCGCTTCAGCATGTCGGGGCTGATCTGCAGCTCGGCCGCCTTGGCGCGCACGACCTTCAGGAACTCTCCGGCGGTCAGTTCGGCCTCGCCGCGCGCCTTGCGCTGCGCGTTCACGGCGGTGCGCAGGAAGGTCATGTTGCCGACGCCCGGAATCTCGACCGGGTACTGGAACGCCAGAAACAGGCCTGCGGCCGCACGCTCCTCGGGCTCCATGTCCAGCAGGCTCTCGCCGTCCAGCGTGGCGCTGCCGTCGGTGACCTCATAGCCGTCGCGGCCCGACAGGACATAGGACAGCGTGGATTTCCCCGACCCGTTCGGACCCATGATCGCATGGACCTCTCCGGCCGGAACCTCCAGCGTCAGACCCTTCAGGATCTGCTTGTCCTCGTCTTCAAGTTTGACGTGCAGGTTGTTGATTTTCAGCATATTTCCCTCAAACGGCAAAGGCGCCACCGGGGCGCCGCATCTATGGTGGCCGGGCCCGTTGGCCCGGCCGGAATGATCAGCCCACCGAGCCTTCAAGCGAGATCGCGACCAGCGCCTGCGCCTCCATGGCGAATTCCATGGGCAGCGCCTGCAGCACTTCGCGGCAGAACCCGTTGACGACCAGTGCCACGGCCTCTTCCTCGTCCATCCCGCGCGACCGGCAATAGAACAACTGGTCGTCGTCGACCTTGCTGGTCGTGGCCTCGTGTTCCACGCGGCTGCTGCTGTTCTTGACCTCGATATAGGGCACGGTATGCGCCCCGCACTTGTCGCCGATCAGCAGGCTGTCGCACTGGGTATAGTTGCGGCTGTTCGTGGCGCGCGGGTGCATCGTGACCAGCCCGCGATAGGTGTTCTGCGCCTGACCGGCCGAGATGCCCTTGGACACGATCCGCGAGCGGGTGTTCTTGCCCAGGTGGATCATCTTGGTGCCGGTGTCGGCCTGCTGCCAGTTGTTGGCGATGGCGATCGAATAGAACTCGCCCTGGCTCTCGTTCCCACGCAGGATGCAGGACGGGTATTTCCAGGTGATCGCCGATCCGGTCTCGACCTGCGTCCACATCACCTTGGCCCGGTCGCCCCGGCAATCGGCACGCTTGGTGACGAAGTTGTAGATGCCGCCCTTGCCGTTCTCGTCGCCCGGGAACCAGTTCTGGACGGTCGAATACTTGATCTCGGCGTCTTCCAGGATCACCAACTCGACGACGGCGGCATGCAGCTGCGTCGTGTCGCGCTTGGGGGCGGTGCAGCCCTCCAGATAGCTGACATGCGCGCCCTTGTCGGCGATGATCAGGGTGCGCTCGAACTGTCCGGTGTTTTCCGCATTGATGCGGAAATAGGTCGACAGTTCCATCGGGCATTTCACGCCGGGCGGGATGTAGACGAACGATCCATCCGAGAACACGGCGCTATTGAGCGTCGCGAAATAGTTGTCCGACTGCGGCACGACCGAGCCCAGGTACTTGCGCACCAGTTCGGGATGCTCGCGGATCGCCTCGCTGATCGAACAGAAGATCACGCCGGCCTTGGCCAGTTCGTCCTTGAAGGTCGTGCCCAGGCTGACGCTGTCAAAGACGGCGTCCACGGCCACTCGGCGACCCTCGGCGGGCGCGTCCTCGGCGCCCTCGACACCGGCCAGGATCATCTGCTCGCGCAGCGGGATGCCCAGCTTGTCATAGGTCGCCAGCAGCTTGGGGTCCACGTCGTCCAGCGACTTGGGCTTTTCTTCCATGCTCTTCGGGCGCGCGTAGTAATACTGGTCCTGATAGTCGATCTCGGGATAATTCAGCATCGCCCATTTCGGCTCGGTCATGGTGACCCAACGGCGATAGGCTTCCAGCCGCCATTCGGTCATCCATTCCGGTTCCTGGTTCTTCTTCGAGATCAGACGGACGATATCCTCGTTCACGCCCTTGGGGGCGTAATCCATCTCGATCTCTGTGTTCCAGCCGTATTTGTAGCTGCCCATGTTCTGGACAGTCTCGACCGTTTCCCGGTCTACGCCTTCGCGCACGTCAAGATCGGTGATGTCCGTCATCCTTCAGTCCTTTTCCTCAAATGGCCGCGGTCGGTCCATTCCTGTCGCGCCAGCGTGAATACGCCTTTTCCCAGGCATCCGCAAATCGGTTGATCTGATCGTCCCCAACAGCGGGGCTTATCGAGATCCGGATCGCCGATTGCGCAAGCTGATCGTCAAATCCCATCGCCTGCAGGGCACCGCTGGCCCGGACCTTGCCGGACGAACAGGCGGACCCCGCCGAGATCGCAAAGCCTGCCAGATCCATCTGCATGACCTGGGTTTCGCCCTTCCAACCCGATGTAAGAAGGCATGTCGTGTTCGGCAAGCGGCGGGCTGCCTTTCCCACGATCACCGCGCCGGGCGCGATGTCGCAGATCCGCGCCTCCAGCGCGTCGCGCCGTTCCCGGACCGCATCCCACAACCCGGCGTCCAGATCGCGCTGCGCGGCGGTGGCGGCGGCAGCAAAGGCCAAGATGCCGATCAGGTTCTCGGTCCCCGCACGGCGGCCCTGTTCCTGCCCGCCGCCCTTGATCAGCGGCGGCAGGTCGGTGCCCTTCCTCAGGATCAGCGCGCCGATGCCCTTGGGCCCGCCCAGCTTGTGCGCGCTGACGAAGCCCGCCGTCACGCCCATCCAATTGAACGCCATCGGCACCTTGCCGAAGGCCTGCGTCAGGTCGCTGCTATGCAGCCCCTGCGGCAGGTCCTGCATCACGCCGGTCTCGTTGTTGGCCAGCTGCAGGCTGGTCCGCGCGGGGTCGGTGACGGTGACGATGCCATCGCCGTCGACCGCCAGATCGGCCTCGCACCAGACCTTGACGGCGCTGTGTTCCACCGGCGCGCAGTGATGCCCGCCCTGTCCCAGCACCATCGCCGCAGCCTCGGTCGCGCCGGCGGTAAAGACCACGTCCGCCCCGTCCGCGCCAAGGGCCACGGCGACCTGCTCGCGGGCACGCTCCAGCGCCATCTTGGCCGCCCGCCCCTCGGTATGGACCGATGACGGATTGCCCGAAATCTCCAGCGCCTCGGTGATCGCGGCCTTGACCTCGGGGCGCAGCGGCGTGGTGGCGTTCCAGTCCAGATAGGTTCTCATGCCAGTGCCTCTGCGATGCGCGCGGCCAACAGGGCCGCCACGGCGTGCTTGTCCATCCGCGGCCAGTCCTCGGCGCCACCTTCGGTGATCAGCGTGACGGTATTGTGGCTGCCGCCCATGATGCCCGTCGCGGGACTGACATCGTTCGCCACGATCCAGTCGCAGCCCTTGCGCAACCGTTTGACCGTTGCATGCGCCACCACGTCCTGCGTTTCCGCAGCGAACCCCACGACCAGGCGCGGGCGCGCGCGTCGCGGCTGATCCACGCAAGGATGTCCGGGTTCTCGGCCATCTGAAGGCTGGGCAGGTCGCCCGTCTTCTTGATCTTCTGGTCGCTGCCGTTCAGCACGCGCCAATCGGCCACCGCCGCCGCCATCACCGCCGCATCCGCTGGCAGCGCCGCCGCGACCGCATCCCGCATCTGCTGCGCCGTTTCCACCGCGATCACGTCCACGCCCTGCGGCGCGGGCACGGATGCCGGGCCGGTGACAAAGCTGACCCGCGCCCCCAGGTCGCGCAAGGCCGCGGCAATCGCCGCCCCCTGCGCCCCGCTGGAGCGGTTGGCGATGTAGCGCACCGGGTCGATCGGTTCATGCGTCGGCCCCGAGGTCACGATCACATGCCGCCCCGTCAACGGCCCGCCTGTCAGCGCAGCGCGGATCGCGGCCACGATGGCCTCCGGCTCTGCCATCCGACCGGGTCCGTATTCGCCGCAGGCCATGTCGCCCTCGTCCGGACCCAAGATCAGCACGCCGTCCCCGCGCAGCGTGGCCAGGTTGCGCTGCGTCGCGGGGTGGTCCCACATCCGCACGTTCATCGCCGGCGCGATCAGGACGCGTTTGTCGGTTGCCAGCAGCAGGGTCGATGCCAGATCACCCGCCAGCCCGTGGGCCATCTTGGCCATCAGGTCAGCGGTGGCAGGGGCCACAACCACCAGATCAGCCTGCCGCGACAGCTGAATATGGCCGATCTCGGCCTCGGCGCCCTGATCCCACAGCGTGTCGTGCACCGGCTCTCCGGCCAGCACGGACAAGGTCATGGGCGTCGTGAACTGCGCGCCCGCAGATGTCAGCACGGGCGTCACCGACGCGCCCGCAGCGCGCAGCAGCCGGATCAGCGCCGGCGCCTTGAAGGCCGCAATTCCGCCGCCCACGATCAGCAATATCCGCTTGCCCTGCATGCGCCACCCCCATCGGTCCTGCGCCCCAGATAGCGACGCGGGGCCGCTGCCGCAAGGAAAGCCCGCCCGTTAACCCTTCCTTAACGCCGCTGCCGTTAACCATTCCGGGACAACCGAGGGGTAACATGGTCGCCATCGCCTATTCCGTGGCCTTCGAAGGCATCGAGGCCCGCCTGGTCGAGGTGCAATGCGCCGTGGCCGCGGGCCTGCCCGGCTTTTCCATCGTGGGCCTGCCCGACAAGGCGGTCAGCGAGGCCAAGGAACGCGTCCGCGCGGCCTTTGGCGCGCTGGCCATCGCCCTGCCGAACAAGCGGCTGACCGTGAACCTGTCGCCCGCCGATCTGCCCAAGGAGGGGTCGCATTTCGACCTGCCCATCGCGCTGGCGGTGCTGGCCGCGCTGGACATCGTGCCGCGGGACGAACTGGCGCGCTGCGTGGCGCTTGGGGAACTGGCGCTGGACGGGCGGCTGGTCGCGGTCGCGGGCGCCCTGCCCGCCGGCGTGGCCGCCGCGGATGACGACCGTGCCCTCATCTGCCCCCGCGCCTGCGGACCCGAGGCTGCGTGGATCGAACAGGTCCCGGTGCTGGCCGCCGACACCCTGCGCGCCGTGGTCGATCACCTGACCGACCGCGCCCCCATCGCGCCCGCCCGCCCCGGCCAGGTCGTCGACGGTCCTCACCCCCTGTGCCTGTCCGACGTGCGCGGCCAGGAACGCGCCAAGCGCGCGTTGGAGATCGCCGCAGCGGGGCGCCATCACCTGCTGATGGTCGGCCCGCCCGGCGCGGGGAAGTCCATGCTGTCGGCACGCTTGCCCGGCCTGATGCCGCCCCTGACCGCGCGCGAGGCGCTGGAGACGTCGATGGTCCATTCGGTGGCGGGCCTGCTGAAGAACGGCCAGATCTCGCGCCGTGCCCCGTTCCAAAGCCCGCATCACACCGCATCCTCGCCGGCCATCGTCGGCGGCGGCCCCAAGGCCAAGCCCGGCGAAATCAGCTTGGCCCATAACGGCGTGCTGTTCCTGGACGAGCTGCCGGAATTCGACCGCAAGGTCCTGGAAAGCCTGCGCCAGCCGGTCGAGACCGGAGAGGTCTTCGTCAGCCGGGCCAGCGCGCATATCCGTTATCCCTGCCGGTTCCTGCTGATCGCGGCGGCCAACCCGTGCCGCTGCGGCTATCTGGCCGATCCGGGCCGGGCCTGTTCGCGCGCGCCGGTCTGTGGGGACAGCTATCTGGGCAAGATATCAGGGCCGCTGATGGACCGGTTCGACCTGCGGCTGGAGGTGCCGGGCGTCAGCCTGCATGATCTGGACCTGCCGGCGGGCGACACGTCTGCCACCGTCGCCGCCCGCGTGGCGGCGGCACGCGCGGTGCAGGCGGACCGGTTTCGCGACCATCCCGGCGTGACGGTCAATGCCGACGCGCCCCCGCCGCTGCTGGACGTGATCGCGGCGCCCGATGCGGACGGGCGCGCGCTGATCCTCAAGCGTCGGAGAAACTTGGCCTGACGGCGCGCGGCTATCACCGCATCCTGCGCAGCGCGCGCACCATCGCCGATCTGGACGGGTCGGACCACGTCCTGACCCGCCACCTGGCCGAGGCGATCAGCTATCGCCTGCCCTTCGTCGCGGGGGGTTAGCCCTTGGCGGCCACGCGCCGCTCGATCGCCTCCCAGATGGCCTCGGCGGCGTTGATGCCGTCGAACCGCTCCAGCTCCTGGATGCCGGTGGGAGAGGTCACGTTGATCTCGGTCAGCCAGCCGTCGATGACGTCGATGCCAGTGAAGATCAGGCCCTTTTCGCGCAGGACGGGGGCGATCCGGGTGCAGATCTCGTATTCGCGCTCGGTCAGGCCGATCTGTTCGGCGCGCCCGCCGACATGCATGTTCGACCGGGCCTCGCCCTCCTGCGGGACGCGGTTGATGGCGCCCACGGGTTCGCCGTCGACAAGGATGATGCGCTTGTCGCCCTTGACCACGGCAGGCAGATATTTCTGCGCGATCATCGGTTCACGGTTGATGCCCGCAAAGGTCTCCAGCAACGCCGACAGGTTCGGGTCGCCGGGCTTGAGGTGGAACACCCCCGCGCCGCCATTGCCGTACAGCGGCTTGACGATGATCTCTCCGTGCCGCGCCCGGAACGCCTTGAAGGCGGCCGGGTCGCGGGCAATCATCGTGGGCGGCGTCAGGTCGGGAAAATCCAGCACCATCAGCTTTTCGGGACAGTTCCTGACCCAGAACGGGTCGTTGACCACCAGCGTGGCAGGGTGCACCCGGTCCAGCAGATGCGTCGAGGTGACGTAACCCATGTCGAAGGGCGGGTCCTGGCGCAGCCAGATCACGTCGAAATCGCCGGCCTCGACCTCGGTCCAGTCACCGAAGGTGACATGGTCGCCCTCGGCCCGGCGCAGGGTGACGGGGCGGCCGCGCACGACGATGCGACCCTCGTCATAGCGCAGCTGATCGACGGTGTACTGGAACAGCCGGTGGCCGCGGGCCTCGGCCTCCAGGCCGATGCGGAAGGTGCTGTCGGCGTGGATCGAGACATCCTCGATCGGGTCCATCTGCAAGGCGACGTAGAGGCTCATGGGGCCCTCCTGAATTTCGGTGATGTTGTGGCCCGCCGCCGGGCCGGATGCAAGACTGCGTCAGACCTCGCCGAAGGCGTTGGGGATCAGCTCGACCCGGCCCGTGGCGTCAACCAGCGCCACGTCGAAACGCATCGCGACCTCTCCGATGCCGTGGCGGTCGCAGTATTCCAGCGCGGCTTGGGTGATCCGGTGCATCTGTGCGGGCAGCAGGTGCAGGGCGGCGTCAGCATGGCTGCGCGACGCCTTGACCTCGACGAAGACCAGATCAGGGCCGTCCTGCACGATCAGGTCGATCTCGGCCCCCTGCCCGCGCCAGCGGGTCGCCAGCACCTGCACGCCGCGCTGAAGGTACAGGCGCAGAACCGCCTCCTCGGCCATGCGGCCGGACAGGTCGGCCACGCGGCCCCGGCCCACGCGCATGCCGCCCGGCTCAGTCACGATCGGCCAGTCCAAGCGCCAGCTGATAGACGTCGCGGCGTGGCAAGCCCAGTTCCTGCGCGGCCTCGCGGGCGGCGTCCTTGACGGACATGGTGCGCATATGCGCGGTCAGGACGGCGCGCACGCGGTCCTCGTCCATCTCGACCGGGGATGGGCGGTCCAGCACCATCACCACCTCGCCCTTCAGCGTGGCCATGCGCGGGTCGGCGGACAGGTCGGCTGCGGTGCCGCGGATCACCTCCTCGAACTTCTTGGTCAGCTCGCGGGCGATGACGGTGATGCGGGCAGGGTCGATCAGGGCCAGATCCTCCAGCGTGCGGGACACGCGGCGCGGGCTCTCGAACAGGATCAGCGTCGAATCGACCGCCATCCAGCGGCGCAGCCAGGTCTGGCGGGCGGACTGGGTGGGCGGCGGAAAGCCCAGGAACAGGAACCGGTCGCTTGGCAGCCCCGCCAGCGACAGTGCCGCCAGCGCCGACGACGGACCCGGCAGCGCATGGACCCGCGCCCCGGCCTCTGCCGCGTCCAGCGCCAGTCGATAGCCGGGATCGGCCACCAGCGGCGTGCCCGCGTCCGAGCAATAGGCGACGCTGGCCCCCTCGGACAACGCCGCCAGCAGGGCGGGACGCGCCCGGTCGCCGTTGTGGTCGTGATAGGACAGGATCCGCCGCCCGCGCAGCGGCACCCCGTGGATGTCCATCAGATGGCGCAGCACGCGCGTATCCTCGGCCGCCAGCATGTCGGCGCTGTTCAGCACGTCCAAAGCGCGCAGCGTGATGTCGCGGGCCGCCCCGATGGGGGTCGCCACCAGGTACAGGCCGGGGTCCAGGCGCGCGGCCTCGACATGGGCGGTCAGCCGGCGGGCGGGTTCCTGCGCGGGGTTTGGCCCAGGGTTTGGGGTGTCGCGGCGGTCGGTCATCCTGCCTCCGGTTCCGGCCCGCACGGGGCCGGCGCTGATTGCCAATCGCAAAGACAGGACATAGGCTGCCGCCATCCGCGCGCGTCATAACATAAAGCAGGGAAGTTTCACATGTCAGCCTTCGCCACAACCCGGCCTGCGGGTCTGCGCCATGTCCTTCTGAAGGCGGCGACCATCGCATCGGCCCTGTTCCTGGCGGCATGCGAACCGACCGGCGGCGCCAACCAGGCCAGCGGGCCTGAGACCGGACCCCTGATCGACCCGTCCGAACCGGTGCGCGTGGCGCTGCTGGCGCCGGGCGGGACCGGGTCGCAGGACCTGGAATGGCTGGCCCGCAGCCTCAAGAACGCGGCCCGCATGGCCGCGGCCGACGCGCAGGGCGCGACCATCGACCTGCGCGTCTATGACAGCGGCGCATCGACCGAAAGCGCCGTCGCGCAGGCCAATGCCGCCGCAGACGCAGGCGCGCAGATCGTGCTGGGCCCCCTGTTCGCCGAAGGCGCCAATGCCGTCGGCAATGCCATGAAGGCGCGCAACATCAACGTGCTGACCTTCAGCAACAACACCCAGGTCGCGGGCGGCAACGTCTTCATCCTGGGCAACAGCTTCGAGAACGTGGCCGACCGGCTGGTCGGATACGGCATGACGCAGAACAAGCGCAACGTGCTGGTCGTGGCGGAAAACGACGTGGCGGGCCAGTTGGGCGGCCGCGCGATCGAGGCCGCCATCGCCCGCAACGGCGCCCGCATGGCGGGCCGGGTGGATCACCCGGTCTCGATCTCGGGCGTGGACGGGGTGGTGCCGCGCATCACCCAGGCCGCGACGTCGGGGTCGATCGACGCGGTGTTCATGACCGCCAACAACCAGGCCGTGCTGCCCTATCTGACCGAACAGCTGGCCGCGGCCGGGGTCCGGTCGCCCGGCACGCAAATGATCGGCCTGACCCGGTGGGACCAGCCGTCGTCGCGCCTCGGCATGCCGCAGCTGGCCGAGGGGTGGTTCGCGATCCCCGACCAGACCCTGCAGCGTCAGTTCGAGGCCCGCTATGCCGGTGCCTATGGCGAGGCGCCGCACCAGCTGGCCTCGCTGGCCTATGACGGTGTGGCGGCGATCTCCTCTCTGGTGCGCAACGGACAGCGCAATGCGCTGACCACGACGGGCCTGACGCAGCGCGCGGGCTTTACCGGAGTCGGCGGCATCTTCCGCCTGCAGCGCGACGGCACCGTCCAGCGCGGGCTGGCGGTCGCCACCATCCGCGGCGGCCAGCTGGTCGTTCTGGACCCCGCGCCGCGCAATTCGCGCGGGCTGGGGTCGTGACCGAGGCCGGACGCACCGACAGATGACCATCGTCGCGGCCCGACCCGACCTGGACACCGACCAGCTGCTGGCCCGCCTGGACCGGCAGCTGGCGGGGACCACCGACCCCCGTCAGATCCGCGCGCAGACCGTGGCGATGCTGACCCTGACGCGGTCCGTGACGATGGAGGTGATCGAGGCCGCCTTTGCCACCCATCCCCGCGCCGCGCGCGAGACGGTGCGCGCCATCGCCATGCTGACCGACGCGCTGGTCACCGCGGTCCACCACGTCGCCACCACCCGCCTGCATCCCCAGCAGTCGTCGTCCGAGACGCAGCGCCTGGCCGTGCTGGCCGTCGGCGGCTATGGCCGAGCCGAAATGGCGCCCTCGTCCGACGTGGACCTGCTGTTCCTGACGCCGTGGAAGATCACCCCCTGGGCCGAAAGCGTCGTCGAATCAATGCTGTACATGATGTGGGATCTGAAGCTGAAGATCGGCCATTCGATCCGCAGCGTGGACGACTGCCTGCGCCTTGGCGCGGCCGACATGACGATCCGCACCTCGCTGGTGGAACACCGCCTGGTCACCGGCCACGCCCCCCTGGCCGAAGAGCTGCGCACCCGCCTGTGGGCGGAGCTGTTCGAACGCACAATCCCCGAATTCATCGAGGCCAAGCTGGAGGAACGCGCCGCGCGCCACACCCGCCAGGGCGGCCAGCGCTATGTCCTTGAACCCAACGTCAAGGAGGGCAAGGGCGGCCTGCGCGACCTGCAGACGCTGTACTGGATCGCGAAATACATCCACCGCGTGGACCGCGCGGTCGAGCTGGTCGATCTGGGCGTCTTCACCCGCGACGAGCATCTGGCCTTCTGGCAGGCCGAGGATTTCCTGTGGGCCGTGCGCAGCCACCTGCACCTGATCGCGGGGCGGCCGTCGGACGTGCTGTCCTTTGACATGCAGGTCGAGGTGGCGCGCCGCATGGGATATGTCGACACCACCGCTCGGCGCGCGGTCGAGTATTTCATGCAGGACTATTTCCGCCACGCCACCCGCGTCGGAGAGCTGACCCGCGTGTTCCTGACGGAACTGGAGACGCGCCACGTCCGCACCGCACCATTCTTGGGCCGCATCTTCCGCAGGCGCCGAAAGATGCGCGACGGGTTCATCGACCAGCAGGGACGCCTCTCCTACGAATCCGAAGCGACGTTCCTGGCCGACCCGCTGAACATCCTGCGCCTGTTCGAGGAGGCTTTGCGCACCGGCGTGCTGATCCACCCCGAGGCGCTGCGCCTGGTGGCCGCGAACCTGAACCGCATCGACGACAAGGTGCAGTCCGACCCCGAGGCGATCCGCATCTTCATGGACCTGCTGCTGCGGCACGGGAACCCCGAACGCGCGCTGCGCCGCATGAACGAATTGGGCGTGCTGGCCGCCTTCATCCCGGAATTCGAACCCGTCGTGGCGATGATGCAGTTCAACCTGTATCACCACTATACCGTCGACGAACATTCCATCCAATGCGTCGCCGCCCTGGCCGAGATCGAACGCGGCGAGCATCCCGAAGACCTGCCCCTGTCATCCGAGATCATCCACGCGGGCGTGAACCGGCGCGTCCTGTACCTGGCGACCCTGCTGCACGACATCGGCAAGGGCCGCCCCGAGGATCATTCGATCCTGGGCGCCCGAATCGCCCGGCGGATCGCGGCGCGGTTCGGCTTTGCGCAGGACGACATCGACACGGTCGAATGGCTGGTGCGCCATCACCTGCTGATGTCGGACGTCGCCCAGAAACGCGATATCAGCGACCCGCGCACCCTGCGCGATTTCGCCAAGGCGGTGAAGACGCGCAAGCGTCTGGACATGCTGCTGGTGCTGACTGTCTGCGACATCCGCGGCGTCGGCCCCGGCACCTGGAACAACTGGAAGGCCGCCCTGCTGCGCCAGTTGCACCAGGAAACCGCCGCCGCCCTGGAAAACGGGCTGGAGGAGCTGAACCGCGACCGCCGCCAGACCGAGGCCAAGCGGTCCCTGCGCCATCTGCTGATCGCCAAGAGCTGGGACGCCCGCACCATTCGTGCCGAACTGGGGCGCCATTACGACGCCTATTGGTCGGGCCTGCAGACTCAGACCCAAGCCGTCTTTGCCGACCTTCTGTCGGGCCTTGGCGCGGACGAGATCCGCATCGACCTGCGCGCCGATCCCGACCGCGACGCGACCCGCGCGGCCTTTGTCCTGTCGGACCATCCGGGCATCTTTTCGCGGCTGGCCGGGGCGCTGACGCTGACCGGGGCGAACGTGGTGGACGCGCGGACCTATACCACGCGCGACGGCTATGCGACCGCGGTGTTCTGGGTCCAGGACAGCGAAGGCCACCCCTTTGCCGAAGATCGCCTGCCCAAGCTGCGCCAGACCATCCTGCGCACGCTGGCGGGGGAAATCGTCGCCCGCGAGGCATTCGCCAGCCGCGACAAGCCGAAAAAGCGCAACCGCGAATTCAAGTTCCCGACCCACATCACCTTCGACAACGAAGGCAGCGACATCTATACCATCATCGAGGTCGACACCCGCGACCGCCCTGGCCTGCTGTACGACCTGACGCGGACGCTGGCCGCGAACCACATCCAGATTGTCAGCGCCGTCATTGCGACCTATGGGGCGCAGGTGGTCGACAGCTTCTATGTCAAGGACATGTTCGGCCTGAAGCTGCACAGCCTGCGAAACGCGACGGGCTGGAAAAGAAACTGCGCACGGCGATCGCCGACGGCGTGAAACGGGCCGAGGCTGAACAGGCATGAAATCCGGATTGGTGCGGGGGTTTCTCTCCGTCGGGCTATGGACGCTGATCTCGCGCGCGTCGGGTTTCGTGCGCGACATCCTGATGGCCGCCTGGCTGGGCACGGGCGCGGTGGCCGAAGCGTTCCTGATCGCGCTGTCCCTGCCCAACATGTTCCGCCGGTTCTTCGCCGAGGGCGCGTTCAACACCGCCTTCATCCCGATGTTCTCGAAAAAGCTGGAAGACCCCGACGACGCGCAGCGTTTCGCGCGCGAGGCGTTCTCGGGGCTGTTCCTGACGGTGCTGGCGCTGTCGGCGGTGGCGATGATCTTCATGCCGGGGCTGGTCTGGCTGATGGCGTCGGGGTTCGCGGGGGACGAAAGGTTCGACCTGGCGGTCGAATACGGCCGGATCACGTTCCCCTATATCCTGCTGATCTCGATGGCCTCGATGATCTCGGGCGTCT
>NZ_BBPH01000068.1:0-2500 GCF_000787695.1 Paracoccus sp. PAMC 22219
TGGTTGCGGGGACAGGATTTGAACCTGTGACCTTCAGGTTATGAGCCTGACGAGCTACCGGGCTGCTCTACCCCGCGCCAAGATTGTCCTGATCGGGTTTTTTTCATCGTTACAGAGAGATATGTGCGTTTCTTACCAGGTCTGGCGGTGACCTACTCTCCCACGTCTTGAGACGCAGTACCATCGGCGCAGCGGCACTTAACGGCCGAGTTCGGGATGGGATCGGGTGTTTTGCTCGCGCTAGGGCCACCAGACCAGGAAAGAAACGCTCAGCGTCGCTCCGCTTTCGCGGAGTGATATTGTCCAAGGATGCTTTGGAGGAAGGAGGATAATCCTGCTTCTTCCGGATCAAATCAAGCCTATCGAGCCATTAGTACCGGTCAACTGAATGCATTGCTGCACTTACATCTCCGGCCTATCGACGTGGTGGTCTTCCACGGCTCTCAAGGGAGACCTTGTTTTGAGGGGGGCTTCACGCTTAGATGCCTTCAGCGTTTATCCTGTCCGTTCATAGCTACCCAGCACTGCCGTTGGCACGACAACTGGTCCACCAGTGGAACGTCCACCCCGGTCCTCTCGTACTAGGGGCAGCTCCTCTCAAGTCTCCAACACCCACGGCAGATAGGGACCGAACTGTCTCACGACGTTCTAAACCCAGCTCACGTACCTCTTTAAATGGCGAACAGCCATACCCTTGGGACCTGCTCCAGCCCCAGGATGAGATGAGCCGACATCGAGGTGCCAAACGATGCCGTCGATATGGACTCTTGGGCATCATCAGCCTGTTATCCCCAGCGTACCTTTTATCCGTTGAGCGATGGCCCTTCCACTCGGGACCACCGGATCACTATGGCCGACTTTCGTCTCTGCTCGACTTGTCAGTCTTGCAGTCAGGCTGGCTTCTGCCATTGCACTCAACGACCGATTTCCGACCGGTCTGAGCCAACCTTCGCGCGCCTCCGTTACTGTTTGGGAGGCGACCGCCCCAGTCAAACTACCCACCACGCAGGTCCCGGACCCGGATAACGGGCCGCGGTTAGACATCAAGAGTGCGAAGGGCGGTATCTCAAGGATGGCTCCACGAGGACTAGCGTCCCCGCTTCAAAGCCTACCGCCTATCCTGCACATCGCAATCCTGATGCCAGTGCGAAGTTGTAGTAAAGGTGCATGGGGTCTTTCCGTCTAACCGCGGGAAGTCTGCATCTTCACAGACAATTCAATTTCGCTGAGTCCACATTTGAGACAGCGGGGAAGTCGTTACGCCATTCGTGCAGGTCGGAACTTACCCGACAAGGAATTTCGCTACCTTAGGACCGTTATAGTTACGGCCGCCGTTTACCGGGGCTTCAATTCAAGGCTTGCACCTCTCCTTTTAACCTTCCGGCACCGGGCAGGCGTCAGACCCTATACGTCGTCTTACGACTTCGCAGAGCCCTGTGTTTTTAGTAAACAGTCGCCACCCCCTGGTTTGTGCCCCCGGCTTCCACTTGCGTAAAAACCGGGCCTCCTTCTCGCGAACTTACGGAGGTATTTTGCCGAGTTCCTTAAATGTGGTTCTCTCAAGCGCCTTGGTATTCTCTACCAGTCCACCTGTGTCGGTTTAGGGTACGGTCTTGTGGAGGGCTATTTCCAGGAACCCCTAAGCAGCCCGATCAATCCGTTAAGATCGAACTACCCTCGGGATCCGTCACCATCTCCTGGCCCAGGAATATTAACCTGGTTCCCATCGACTACGCCTTTCGGCCTCGCCTTAGGGGCCGGCTTACCCTGCTCAGATTAGCTTTAAGCAGGAACCCTTGGACTTTCGGCGACAGGGTCTCTCACCCTGTTTGTCGCTACTCATGTCAACATTCTCACTTCTGATCACTCCACCGGTTGCCTCACGGCCCGGCTTCACAGTCAGAACATTGCCTCCGTTACCCATTGCTGGGCAAAAGAGGCAGCGTTCTATATCACAGAACGCTCCGCTACCACGCACTCTAAAGTGCATCCAAAGCTTCGGCTCGTGGCTTGAGCCCCGTTACATCTTCGCCGCAAGACCTCTTGATTAGACCAGTGAGCTGTTACGCTATCTTTAAAGGATGGCTGCTTCTAAGCCAACCTCCTGGTTGTTTTGGAAGTCTCACATGCTTTCCCACTTAGCCACGAATTGGGGGCCTTAGCTGTTGGTCAGGGTTGTTTCCCTCTCCACGACGGACGTTAGCACCCGCCGTGTGTCTCCCGGATAGTTCTCCTGGGTATTCGGAGTTTGCTTAGACTCAGTAAGGCTGTGGGCCCCCATCATCCATGCAGTGCTCTACCCCCCAGGGAATACGTCCGAGGCGCTACCTAAATAGCTTTCGCGGAGAACCAGCTATCTCCGAGTTTGATTGGCCTTTCACCCCTAGGCACAAGTCATCCCGACCTTTTTCAACAGGTGTGGGTTCGGACCTCCAGTACGTGTTACCGTACCTTCATCCTGCTCATGCCTAGATCACTCGGTTTCGGGTCTGATCCGTCT
>NZ_BBPH01000068.1:7500-12780 GCF_000787695.1 Paracoccus sp. PAMC 22219
GGACGACCTGCTGACGCGACGCGACCTTGGGCCCGTGACCCGCCTGACCCTGTCGCGGCCCGCCACCTACAACGCCCTGTCGCTGGAGATGATCGAGGCGCTGATCGCGGCCCTTGCCGATATCGGCGACGAAGCGCGCGTCGTGATCCTGGCAGCCGAGGGCAAGGCCTTTTGCGCCGGGCACGACCTGCGCCAGATGCAGGCGATGGATGCGGACGCGCTGGCGCATCTGTTCGACCGCTGCGCGCATCTGATGCAGATGATCCCCGCCCTGCCCCAGCCGGTCATCGCCCAGGTCCAGGGCGTCGCCACGGCGGCCGGATGCCAGCTGGTGGCGTCCTGCGACATGGCGGTGGCGTCCGAGGGTGCGCGGTTCGGGGTCAACGGCGTGTCGATCGGCCTGTTCTGCGCCACGCCGATGGTGGCGCTGACCCGCGCCATCCCGCCCAAGGCCGCGTTCGAGATGCTGACCACCGGCGATTTCATCACCGCCCCCCGCGCGGCGGACCTTGGCCTGGTCAACCGCGTCGTCCCCGCCGCCGATCTGGAGGCAGAGACCAAGCGGCTGGCAGACAGCATCGCCGCCAAACCGCCCGCAGTGATCCGCATGGGCAAGCGCGCCTTCCACGACCAGATGAGCCGAGGCACCGTCGCCGCCTATGCGGCCACGGCCCAGGTGATGTGCACCAATATGGCCCTGCCCGAGACGGTCGAGGGGATCGGCGCCTTTCTGGAAAAGCGCCCGCCGAACTGGGCCTGACCCCTAGACCTTTGCCGCCAGCGCCTGAACCAGCGCCACGAAATGCTCTCCGCGCTTCTCGAAGTTCGGATACTGGTCGAAACTGGCGGCAGCGGGGGCCAGCAGGACGGTGTCGCCCGGTTCGGCCTCGGCTGCGGCGCGGGCCACGGCCTGTTCCATCGTGTCGGCGATCTCGTAAGGGGTCTGGCCGATCTCCAGCGCAAAGTCTCGCGCCGAATGGCCGATCAGATAGGCCTTGGCCACCGCGCCCAGATGCGGCTGCAGCGCCGCGATGCCGCCCTCCTTGCCCAAGCCCCCGGCGATCCAGCGGATGCGCGGAAAGGCCTGCAGCGCCTTGGCGGCGGCGTCGACGTTGGTGGCCTTGCTGTCATTGACGTAACGCACGCCGTCGATCTGGGCCACGGTCTGGCTGCGATGCGGCAGGCCCGCGAAACTGTGGAACGCCGCCTCGATCTCCCGGGGTGCCAGGCCCACGGCGCGGCAGGCGGCATAGGCTGCGCAGGCGTTCTGATGGTTGTGCGCGCCGGGCAGGCCCTGCATCGCGCGCAGGTCGATCGATGCCGCCTGCCGCCCCTTGCGGTATTCGGACAGGAACCCCTTGCGCGCAAAGACCGACCACGCCGCGCGGTCCAGCTTTTGTCCCGACGACACGCGCATCACCCGGTCATCGGTCGGGCCCATTGCCAGCTGGTTGGCCAGATACAGCCCCTCGGGGTCGTCGATGCCGATCACGGCGCGATCCGGGCCGCCCTCGGAGAACAGGCGCCGCTTGGCCGCGAAATAGCCGCCAAGGCCCGCGTGGCGGTCCAGATGGTCGGGCGACAGGTTGGTGAAGACCGCGACATCCGGGGTCAGCGCCCGCGCCAGTTCGGTCTGATAGCTGGACAGTTCCAGCACCACGACCTCGGCATCGACCGCAGGCTCCAGCGACAGGACGCCCGTGCCGATGTTGCCGCCCATCTGCGTGGGCCGGCCGCATTCCTCAAGCACGTGATGGATCAGCGCCGTGGTGGTGGACTTGCCGTTCGACCCGGTGACCGCGATCACGCGGGGCGCGCGCTCGAACTGGTCCCAGTCCCCGGTCGCATAGCTGCGAAAGAACAGGCCGATGTCGTTGTCGACCGGGATCCCCAGTTGCCAGGCCATCGCGATGACCGGATGCGGGCGGGGATACAGGTGCGGAATGCCGGGGCTGACGATCAGCATCGTGATGCCCTGCCAGTTCGCCTCGCGTGTCAGGTCCAGGATGCGCAGGCCGTCAACCTCGGCCGCATCGCGCGTGTCGACGCCGTCGTCCCAAGCGACGACATGCGCCCCGCCCGCGGCCAGTGCCGCGGCGGTGGCCTTGCCGGACCGGCCCAGGCCCAGTACCGCGACGGTCAGTTCATGGACGCCCTGAACGGGGATCATGGGTGGCTCCTTGCGAAAACGGGACGGTATCAGCGCAGCTTCAGCGTCGCCAACCCGATCAGCGCCAGAATCAGCGCGATGATCCAGAAGCGGATGACGATCTGCGCCTCTCCCCAGCCCTTCTTCTCGAAGTGGTGGTGGATGGGCGCCATCAGGAAGACCCGCTTGCCGGTCCGCTTGAAGTACAGCACCTGGATGATGACGGACAGGGCCTCGACCACGAACAGGCCGCCGACGATCGCCAGGACGATCTCGTGCTTGGTGACGACGGCGATGGCGCCCAGGGCGCCGCCCAGGGCCAGCGACCCGGTATCGCCCATGAACACCGCAGCAGGCGGCGCGTTGTACCACAGGAACCCAAGGCCCCCGCCGATCAGGGCTGCGACAAAGATCAGGATCTCTCCGGTGCCGGGAACGTGGTGGACGCCCAGATATTCGGTGAAGTCGACGCGCCCGACGGTATAGGCGATGATGCCAAGGGTGCCCGCCGCGATCATCACCGGCATGATCGCCAGCCCGTCCAGACCGTCGGTCAGGTTGACCGCGTTGGCCGCCCCCACGATCACGATCATCGCAAAGGGGACGAAGAACCAGCCCAGGTTGACCAGGACATCCTTGAAGATCGGCAGCGCCAGCTGGTTCGTCAGCCCTGCGGGATGCAGCAGCGACGCGGCGATCCCGGCACAGGCCGCGATCCCCAGACCCAGCAACATCCGCATGCGCGAACTGACGCCCTTTGTGTTGTGCTTGGTCACCTTGGCATAGTCGTCCGCGAACCCGATCGCGGCAAAGCCCGCCGTCACCAGCAGCACGATCCAGACATAGCCGTTGTCCAGCCGCGCCCACAGAAGGGTCGAGAACAGCAGCGCCGACAGGATCAGCAGCCCGCCCATCGTCGGTGTGCCCGCCTTGGCCAGGTGGCTTTGCGGGCCGTCGTCGCGGATCGGCTGACCCTTCTTCTGGACGCGGCGCAGATAGTTGATCAGCGGCCGCCCGAAGATGAAGCCGAAGAACAGCGCCGTGAAGAACGCGGCCCCCGCCCGGAAGGTGATGTATCGGAACAGGTTGAAGAAGTCCCCGCCCTCGGACAGGTTGCTGAGCCAGTAGAGCATGGCATTATCCTTTGTCTTGGGCGGTTCCGGCGCGCAGCGCCTGGACCACCGTCGAGATCCGCGAGGATTTCGAACCTTTCACCAGCACGATGTCGCCGGCGGAAATCAGTTTGTCGGGTTGGGCGGCCAGTTCGGCCGCCGTCTGCGTCCACAGCCCGCGCTTGCCCACGGGCAGCGCGTCGTGCAGGTGCCGCATCAGGGGTCCTGCGCAATGGACCAGGTCGATCTGCGCCATGGACGGATCGCTGGCGACCGCGCGGTGCATCGCGACCTCGTCCGTGCCCAGTTCCAGCATGTCGCCCAAGATCGCCACACGGCGACCGCCCTGCAGGCCCGCCAGCGTGGCAAGCCCCGCGGCCAGAGACGCCGGGTTGGCGTTGAACGCATCGTCGATCAGGCGGATGCCGCCCATATCCTCGACCGCGCCGCGTCCCTTGGGGGCGTGCCAGTCGGACAGATGCGCCGCCGCCTGCGCCAGGTCCGCGCCCGCGACCGACAGGGCCGCCAGCACGCCGACCGCGTTCATCGCGAAATGCCGCCCCGTCGTGGGCAGGGTGAAGGCCAGCGTGTCGCCCATGATGCGGGCGTGGCACGACAGCGCCCCGTCCTGCGGAACGATGCGCAGCGGGCGCGCCGCGCCATGTTCACCGAACCCCACGACGACCGCGCCTGCCCCATCCGCGCAATCGCGCAGGATCTGCGTCACGGGCAGGTCTTCGGGGATGATGGCGTGGCCCACGGGCTGCACGCCCTCGAAGATGGCGCCCTTTTCGCGGGCGATCCCCTCGATCGCGCCAAAGGCCTCAAGGTGGGCGGCGGCGACGGTGGTGATCATCGCCACATGCGGCCGCGCCATGCGCGACAGGGGGGCGATTTCGCCGGGATGGTTCATGCCGATCTCGATGATCGCGAAATCGGTGTTTGCGGGCATCCGCGCCAAGGTCAGCGGCACGCCCCAGTGGTTGTTGTAGCTGGCCTCGGCCGCGTGGATCACGCCCTGCCCCGCCAGCGCGATGCGCGCCATCTCCTTGGTCGAGGTCTTGCCGACCGACCCGGTGATGGCGATGACGCGGCCCGCCATGCGGGCACGACCCGCCCGGCCCAGATCCTCCAACGCGGCCAGCACGTCGGGCACGATCAACAGCGGCGCATCGGGCGCCACGCCGTCGGGGACCCGGCTGACCAGCGCGGCGGCCGCGCCCTTGGACAAGGCCTGGGCCACGAAATCATGCCCGTCGCGGTCGGCCTGCAACGCCACGAACAGATCGCCGGGGGCGATCGTGCGGGTGTCGATGGACACGCCCGTCGCGGCCCATGCGGCCGTGGTCCGCCCGCCGGTGGCGGCGGCGGCGTCCTCGAATGTCCACAAGGTCATATCCGGCCGTCCAGTGCCGCCACCGCGACCGAGGCCTGTTCGGCGTCGTCAAAGGGATAGACGTCCTGCCCCACGATCTGGCCGGTCTCGTGGCCCTTGCCGCAGATCAGCAGCGCGTCGCCCGGCTGCAGCGCATCGACGCCGCGCAGGATCGCCTCGGCCCGGTCGGGAACCTCGGTCGCGTCGCGGCCCGCGGTCGCCATGACGGCGGCGCGGATCAGGGCGGGGTCCTCGGTCCGGGGGTTGTCGTCGGTGACGATCACCACATCGGCATGATCGGCGGCGGCCTGCCCCATCAGCGGCCGCTTGCCACGGTCGCGGTCGCCGCCCGCGCCGATGATGCAGACGATGCGGCCCATGACATGCGGGCGCAGCGATTGCAGCGCCGCCGTCACCGCGCCGGGCTTGTGGGCGTAATCGACGAACACCGCCGCGCCGTTGTCGCGCTGCGCGACCAGCTGCATCCGTCCCCGCACGGTGGTCAGCTGCGGCAGCACGCGCAGGATGTCGTCGGCGCTGTCGCCCGACGCCAGGCACAGCCCCATCGCGGCCAGCACGTTTTCCGCCTGAAACCCGCCGATCAGCGGCAGCCGCACCAGATGCGCCCGCCCCATGACGCGAAA
>NZ_BBPH01000067.1 GCF_000787695.1 Paracoccus sp. PAMC 22219
GGTCCAGCACGTCGGCGCCGCTGGCGAACAGCTTCTGCCCCCGGATGATCGATCCTTCGATCCGCGCCGGATCGGGACCGTCAGCGCCCCAGATGCCGTACAGCGCCCCCTGGGCCACCGGCCCGGTCGGCCCACCATGCAGATGCAGCAGCTTGACCGCGTTCACATGCCCCTCGAACAGGCGCCCGGCCGACAGGTTGGCGCCTCCGACCTGCTGCAACGCGTCCAGCAGCACAAGCGGGTCACGCGGGTGATGCGCCAGGGTCAGGCATTGCGCCAGCAACCCGCTGTCGCGCAGTGCCGCGGCCAAGGCGGGACCGGACGGGCCGTCGGCCCCGTCCTGCGGGGCATCGGCGATCATCCGTCGGGCTTGGTCGATGACGCAGGTCATTCGGCCACCATCGCCGCCGGGTTGCCGCACCATCACGCGAAATCCGGATCGACGGTCCCGTCGACCAGCATCGTCAGGTCCTGCAACCACGCCTCCAGATCAGAGGCCCGCAGATGCGGTCCGGCAGAAACGCTGCGGTCGGGATAGGCGCGGACCTGCCCGGACATCGCGTCGGCCCACATCCTGCGCAGGGTGTCCGGCAGGATCATCGCCTGATCGGCCAGCGGATCGGTGTCCTGCATCCGGTGACGCAGACAGGCGGCCATGCCGCCAGCAGCACGACCCTGCAGCCGCCCGGACACGCGCGCCGTCATGTCGGGCGAATAGTGGACGCGCAGCCCATGCGCTTCGGCACGAAAGACCAAGGCGCGATCCTCTCCGAAATCCAGCGCGGGCAGGCCGCCGATGGCATGATAGCAATCGGCGCGGATCGCCATCGAGGCGCCGGATTCCATATAATGCGGGGGTGCCGACATCAGGGACTGGCGCCCGGCCACCTGGTCCAGCCGGTGACGGACGCGGCGCAGCAGGTCACTATACGCCTCCTCGGCCCGGGTGATGCGCGCGCCCGACGGCGTGGCCAGCACATGCGGGACATCGGCGGTGATCGATCCGCAGACCAGATCGGCGCCGGAGCGGGTGGCATCCAACGCGGCCCGGATCCACCCAAGTCCCGGAATGGCATCGGCATCCGTCGTCATCAGCAATCCCCCCGGACCTGCGGCCAGATCCATCGCCGCACGCCGCGCCTTGCCGGCACTGGCCGTCGGCACAGGAAAGGCGACGATATGCACCGACACCTGCAACGCGGGGCTGAAGAACGAGCGGGCGATCTGTTCGCTGGCATCGGTGCAGTTGTTGGCCAGCACCACGGCGGTGACGGGCAGATCACAGTTCGACGCGGCCCCCGCGAGCGCGTCCAGCAGACGGTACAGCCGTTCCGCCTCGTCACGCACGGGGATGGCGATCGAGACATGCGTTATCGCGTCCGTGGCTTCAGGCCGGAATGTCATGGTGATCCGTATGTTGTCATCGCGCGCCCATGCGGTGTCCGTTCGGAAAAAGGCTGGTCATGGCAGTGAGGTCCCGGCCGCCAACTCCAGAGAGAAGGCCAATGGCCTGTCCAGGCATCAGGCAGAGGCAGGTGTGGAGTGGCTCACGCATGCATCGCGCCACATCGTGCGGGAAAGCCGGGCAGTAAACCGACCAGATGTTTGTATGTCGAACTGTCAAACGTGAACGGTTCGGTTCCGTTCCAGCATCCGGGCCTGATAAAGATCACGTTCAGCACTTTGAAAATGCATGATCGATAACGCCCTTGCCCGTGACGATCACAAAGGCGGACCGCGCCAAGGTGTCCGTGCGTTTCGCGACCGCTGCGGCTGACGCCTTAAGGAGGCGCACGACCAGCGTGACTTATGAAACCGTAGCGGCGGGTGATAGAGCCTTGTTCTGTCTATCTTTGGAAACTGGTGAATCGCCGTGCCATGAACAAGATGGCTCAGCGACCCGCTGCCTTTGCTAGATGTCTCCCTGGCGCGTGCAGACAACAGGCGTGACTCTTGCCACAACACCGCCTCTTCAGACGGAAGGGGTCACCTCCCCCTCTTCCTCGCCGTCCCAATAGTTGATCCGCACGGCATGAACCTTGATCAGCGCAATGCCGGGCGTATCGATTCCCTGAGGGAACCAGCGATCAAGGCCCTTGGTCCAGTGCTCTGCGAACACCGCCTTGTCGCGGATGATGCTTGCCTCGCCCTCGACGGCAACGAACAGTGGCGGTGCGCCCAGAATTCCCGCGCGGCCCTGAAAGGACAGGGCGACATGCCGGTCCCGCTCGATATCCGACACGGTGCGCGTCTGCTCATAGGTGAAGTAATAGCTGTCGCCGTCCCACTCGACGTCGGCGTTGTTGCTCATCGGACGGGTAGCCAGCTGGTCGCCCTCGGTCCGCGTGGTCAGCATGGCAAAGTCGATCTTGCCCATCGCCTTCGCGAGGTCGGCTATCGTTTTCTCGGACATGTCCATCTCCTGACTGCCAATGCGGCGTCTGGAGGGGAACGCTTGGCATCGTGATCCGATCCATGAGCTATCCGCTGTATTTCGACGCTTGGTCCGCCATCACCGTCACACGGCCATCAGCGCATATCGAAGTTTGTACCGGCCGGTCGCCGATCTGGCCGCCTGCCGTAAAGTAGCCTCGCGCTACCGCGGAACCTTTGTCCACAAGTACCGCAGGTCAAGCCGAGGGAACTGCTGCTCTATATGGCGGCCCCAGAAAGCGCCGGCAACGGGCGCGTGGGGGTGATCGGGGTCCAGCCCATAGTCGATCTGGGCGATACGCTCGACGGGCATGTGAAGCGTGTAGCGCAGGAGCAGGAACTGCTCCAACCATGCGTCCTCGTCCTTGTTCGTGAACAGGTCCGGGCGCGGAACGGGTTCGCTGTCGTGCATGTCCGGGTGACCTCGCTTGTCGTGACAATGATTGTTTCCCATTCCCCGCTTCGGTGCAAGGTGCCTGCCGGGCGCGCGGCATCATCCGCGCGCAAGATCCTACTCTTGTGATCCGCCGTTGTCCGATCGGACGGATTTCCACAGTTAGGGTCCTGCTGCTGACGCGCTTTTCCACCGGGAACCGGACGCCGTGGGGGCAGGTTTACAAGACATCATCGGGGCATCTGCCCCTTGAGATCGGAGATCATCATGAAACCGCATCTTGTCCCTGCCTTCATCACCGCCATGGCCTTTGCCGGGGCGGCATCCGCACAGACGATGGCCACGGTCTCGACCGACCTGAACGTCCGCTCCGGCCCGGGGGTGCAGCACGGGGTCATCGGCGCCATCGGCGCAGGCGACGAGGTCTCGGTCCTGGGCTGCATCGACAGCGCCAACTGGTGCCAGGTCAATGGTGATGGCTTGGATGGCTGGGCCTATGGCGACTATCTGACCGTCAAGGCGGGCGACGAGGTCGTGTCGCTGTACCCCAACCGCGAGACGGTCGGCGTGACGATCATCGAGGCACCGGTCGAGGATCCGACCACCGGGCAGGACGCCGCCTTGGGCGGCCTGGGCGGTGCGGCCATGGGCGCGCTGATCGGCGGGCCGGTCGGCGCGGTCGCGGGCCTTGCCATCGGCGGCGCGACAGGCGCGGCCGCAGCCGAGGAACCGACGACCGAAGTCACTACCTATGTCACCACGAACGCGGTCGATCCGATCTATCTGGACGGCGAGGTCGTCTTGGGCGCAGGAATCCCCGAGAATGTCACCATCTACGAGATCCCAGACCAGCCGGGCTATCGCTATGCGCAGATCAACGGCCAGACGGTGCTGGTGAACCCTGACGATCGCCAGATCACCTATATCTTCCGCTGACGATGGCACCTGCCTATGGCCGCGGGTGTCGTGGCAGACATAGCTGATTGATCTCATCCCTATGACCGGACGCTGAATGCGGCTGGTCATAGATTTTTTCAGTCTGCATGACTTGGGACATCACGTTGAAACTGGTCCATGCGCCTTGGCGCAGTCGGTAAGCGACATGACCGCAACTGCGTTGTCACAATCGCAGTATGACCCACGCGACGCCGCTCTCGAACCGCCTCAACGCCCGATCTTGGCACTGCGCCCCCGCGAGAGGGCACAGTCTGTCGTCACATCGCGGCAAGCTGGTCGACCGCTGCCTGACACGCGGCCTCGTCCCCTGTGGCCAGCGCGGTCTGGGCTTCGGCAATCAAGGCATCGCGGTCCGGCGTGGGTCCTGTCGCATCGGCCTCCTCCGCGGCGGTCGGCTGGCCGTCCTGTTGTGCCTGGACATCGCTGCCCGACATGGCGACGGCCGTTCCCGGCTCTGCGTCCGTCTCCTCCAGGGGGGCCAGCGAGCCGTCCTTGGCAATCCCGTCCGACGTGCCACCGTCCCCTGTATCGGCTGCTGGCATATCCGACGCGGGTTCAGCCGCCGTGTCGGCGGTATCGGACTGCGCGCCATCGCCAGCCGGCTGCTCCAGCGGGGCCAGTGATCCGTCCTTTGCGATACCCTCTGCATCGCCTTCCGGCGTGGAACTTGCCCCGGCCACTGCGGCAGTGTCTGTAAAGCGCGCCAGATCGGTCGCGCAGTCCGCCTGCGCCATGCCGGCAAACGCACCGATGGCGCAACTGGCCATCCAGATCGTCGAATACTTCATCGCTCGTCTCCCATGATCCGTCTCCTCCTCAGAAGACGTAACGAAGCGCGTGCGGGTGGGCGATGTTCCTGCCAGTGAACTATAACGTTTGCTAATCGATGACAGCTGCGGATGATCCGGTCAGTCGATCCACTGGTCAGGTGAATGCGCGCAAGCCACCTGAAACGCCCACAAATGTTTGGCTGGACTCACGCCGCGTCTTGATAACGCATCCGATCTCAGCTGAACTTGCCTGCGCAATTCGCAGTTCACGATCCTGACACTCATCACCCTGTGGGGGCTGAATCGCTGACGTTTGATTGCAGGGTTCTCAAAACATGAGCGCATTGCTGTGTTCCCTGAAACGCTATCGATGAGCAGGTCTGACGGCACCAGCCTTTGACGGCGCGCGGCGTCTTCAGAACCACCGGTTGACCACCTTGCGTCACGGCCGCCTTACGCCGCGTCTGGATCCAAAGCGGTGATTTGCTTCCAACCGGAAGGTATCGGTAGATGTCGCAGGTCACTTGCATCATCGGCTTCAAACAAACTGTGGTGCGATATGGAGCAGGTTAACTGGCCGCCCCGCACAGGGAATACGACACCGCCATCATGAGCATTGACGATGCCTATCGCTCGCTGCCGATTTCGGCATCGCGCGTTCTCAGGGCGTCCCAGGCATCGTATTGCGACAGGAACACCCGGCCCGTCAGCTGCTGCAGGAAATCGCAGGTCTTCAGGCGGTCCATGACCGGCCCCTTGACCTCGGACAGGTGCAACGTGACGCCCATCGTCTGCAGGCGGTGGGCGATCGCCTCCAGGCTCTCCAGCGCGCTGAGGTCGATGTCGCTGATGGCCGAACACATCAGCACCACATGCTTGACGTCGCAATCGGGCGTCACGCGGTCGGCGACGTAATCCTCCAGAAAGCGGGCATTGGCAAAATAGAGGCTTTCGTCGATGCGCAGGGTGACGATCGCGGGATCGGTCTGCACGTCATGGCGCAGGATGTTGCGGAAATGCTGGGTGCCGGGGACCAGCCCGACCTCGGCCACGTGCGGACGCGAGGACTTGTGCAGGTGCAGGCCGATGGAAAGAATCACCCCGGCAGAAACCCCCGTCTCGACCCCCAGGCCCAGGGTCAGCAGGATCGTGGCCGCAACAGCGATGAAATCCGCGCGCGAGAACGCCAAGGCCCGGCGCAGGATCGCGACATCGACCAGCGACAGCACCGCCACGATGATCGTCGCGGCAAGCGTGGCAATGGGCAGGTAATGGATCAGCGGCGTCAGTGCGACCGCGGCGATCGCCAGGCCGATGGCCGTGAACGCCCCCGCCGCGGCGGTGGCAGCCCCCGCGTCGAAATTCACCACGGACCGCGCGAAACCGCCGGTGACCGGCATGCCCCCGGTGAAGGCCGCGCCCAGGTTCGCCGCCCCCAGCCCGATCAGTTCTTGGTCGGGGTCGATGCGCTGGCGTTTCTTGGCCGCCAGCGTCTGTGCGACCGACACCGATTCCACGAACCCGATGACAGAGATCAGCGCAGCGGGAACCAGCAGAATCCCGATCAGGTCGCCCGACAGCGGCGGCAGCGTCAGCGGCGGCAGGCCCTGCGGCACCACGCCCACGATGCGCACGCCCATCCGGTCAAGGCCCAGCCCCCAGACCGCGACGGTGCTGACCACCACGGCCAGCACCGGCCCGGCCTTGGTCGCGATGTCCGCCGCGCGCGCGCCCAGGCCCATGCGGCGCAGCAGCGGCCGCAGCCCGCGGCGGACCCAGAACAGGAAGGCCGTGGCCGTCACGCCGATGCAGACCGTGATCGGGTTGACCTGCGGCAGGCCGCGAACCAGCGACACGATCATTTCCGGCAGGGTATGGCCCCCGGCACCGATGCCCAGGACATGGCCCAGCTGGCTGGTCGCGATCAGGATGCCCGACGCGGTGATGAATCCCGCGATCACCGGATGCGACAGGAAGTTCGCCAGGAACCCCAGCTTCAGCACCCCCATCACCACCAAGATCGCCCCCGACAGCCCGGCCAGCGTCAGCGCCGCCGCGGCATAGCCCATCGTGCCCTGTTCGGCGATGGCGCCGATCGCCGCCGCCGTCATCAGCGACACCACCGCCACCGGCCCCACCGCCAGCGTCCGGCTGGTGCCGAACACAGCATAGAGGATGATCGGCGCGATCGAGGCATAGAGCCCCGCCTCGGGCGGCAGCCCCGCCAGCAGGGCATAGGCCAGCGATTGCGGGATCAGCATGATCGTCACGATCACGGCGGCCAGCAGGTCGTCGGACAGGGTCTGGCGGTCGTAATCGCGGCCCCAGGTCAGGATCGGAAAATAGGCGCGGATAGGCTTCACAGGCGGGGTCCGATCTTATGAGGCAGTGATCTTGTGAGGCTTGGCCATCCATTCATGGCCGCGCAGCATGCCGCGCCAATAGACCGGCGGCAGGATCCGCTCCTTGAGCAGCCATGCCAGGCGGCTTGGGCGGGTGCCGTCGATCAGCGCCTTGGGGAAACTGGGCAACAGTTTGCCCCCATAGCCGAATTCGGCCAGCACGATCCTGCCCCGCTCCACCGTCAGCGGGCAAGAGCCATAACCGTTGTAATCCGCGCAAGCCGGACGGCCGTCGATATCGGCCGCGATGTTTTCCGCCACCACCGGGGCCTGCATACGCGCCGCTGCCGCCGTCTTGGCGTTCGGGGCGTTCATCACGTCGCCAAGCGACCAGATGTTGTCATGGGTCTTGTGGCGCAGGGTCGCCTGGTCGACATCGACCCACCCGGCCGCATCCGCCAGGGCCGAAACGCGGATGAAATCGGGTGCGGTCTGCGGCGGCGTGACGTGGATCATGTCGAAATCGACCTCGATCCGCTCCACCGGCGTGTCGGGCGCCGCGGCGTCGAACCACGCCTTGCGGGCGGGTCCGTCGATCTGCACCAGGTTGTAAAAGAAGTTCAGCGTTGCGTCGTATTTCTTCACGTATTCCATCAACGCAGGGACGTAATCCTTGACCCCGAACAGCACGCCGCCCGCATTCATGAACTGGATGTCGATGTCCTTCAGGGCGCCGCTGCGGTGCCAGGCGTCGCCCGACAGATACATTGCCTTTTGCGGGGCGCCGGCACATTTGATGGGCATGGGCGGTTGCGTGAAGATCGCGCGGCCCCGCTTCATCCTCTGCACCAGCTGCCACATATAGGGCGCCAGATCATAGCGGTAGTTAGACGTGACCCCATGATGGCCAAGCGTCTCGACCAGACCGGGGATGCGGTTCCAGTCCAGCGCCAGCCCCGGGCAGACGACCAGCCGCTTGTAGCCCACGACCAGGCATCCCTCCAGGATCACGGCATTGGCGGCAGGCTCGAACGCCGCCACCGCGCCCTTGATCAAGGTGACACCCGCCGGGATCAGCGAGGCCATGCGTTTCGCCGTCTGTTCGGCGGTAAAGACGCCCGCGCCGACCATGGTCCAGCCGGGCTGATAGGAATGCACATCGGCCGGATCGATGATGGCGATGTCCAGCCCCGGCTTTCGCGACAACAGGCTGGCTGCAACCGAAATCCCTGCCGCCCCCGCCCCCACGATCACCACGTCATGGGTCGCATCGGGCCGGGCCACGGGCGTGCGTCCACCATTGGCGATGCGGCGGATCACGCCGGACAGGTCGTATCCGACGGCCTTGGTGGCCCCCAGGATCTGCGGCAGGGCCATGTCGTCGGCCTGCGCCAGCGACCACAGCGTCGCGGACCGCGTCCCCGACCGGCAATAGGCCAGCACCGGCCCCGGCATGTCGCGCAGGGCAGCCCGAAAGGCCGCCACGTTGTCGTCGCCGACCATGCCCCCGCTGATCGGGACATATCGCGCCTGCATCCCGGCATCGTGGGCTGCGGCTCGATCTCGGCAAAGGTGGGCTGGTCGGCGCCTTCGCCGTCTGGGCGGTTGACGATGATCGCGCGATAGCCCCGGGCCTTCAGCGCGGGGATGTCCTGCGGGGTGATCTGGGGCGAGACCGCGAATTGCGGCGAAAGGGTCCTGGGGTCCATCTGTTCCTCCCTGAACGTCCGGGGATGGCGGGGTCAGAGGCCGTTGACCGGCACCTTGAGCATCGGGCGCCCATCCTTGTCGGTGGGCATGACGCCCGCACGCATGTTGACCTGCAGCGACGGGATGATCAGTTTCGGCACCGCAAGCGTCGCGTCGCGTTCGGTGCGAAAGGTGACGAATTCTTCGCGCGTCTTGCCGCCGCCGACATGGATGTTGTGGGCGCGTTCCTCGGCCACGGTGGTCTCCCACCGGATCTCGCGGCCGTTGGGGCCATAGTCGTGGCACATGAACAGCCGCATCGCGTCGGGCAGGGCCAGCACCTTCTGGATGCTGTCATACAACACGCCCGCATCGCCGCCGGGGAAATCGGCCCGCGCCGATCCGCCGTCAGGCATGAACAGCGTGTCGCCTACAAAGGCCGCATCGCCCATCACATGGGTCATGCAGGCGGGCGTGTGGCCGGGCGTGTGCAGGGCCACGACCGGCATGCCACCCACGTGATAGATATCGCCATCCTTGAACAGCGCGTCGAACTGGCTGCCGTCACGCTGAAATTCGGTGCCCTCGTTGAAGATCTTTCCGAACGTGTCCTGCACCACCATGATTCCGTCTCCGATGCCGATCCTGCCGCCCAGGGCGGCCTGGACATAGGGGGCGGCGGACAGGTGGTCGGCATGGACATGCGTCTCGATGATCCATTCCAGGGTCAGGCCCTGGTCGCGGATATGGGCGATGATCGCATCCGCATGGTCATAGGTGATCCGCCCCGCGGCATAGTCGATGTCCATCACCGAATCGACCACCGCGCAGGCGGTCGAACCCGGATCGCGCACGACATAGCTGATGGTGTTGGTGGCCGGATCGAAGAACGGCGTCACCTGGGGCGTGACGGACATGTCGATCGGATAGTCGGTCATGATGGTCCTCATGTCGGGAAAGGGCGGGATCAGCGGCGGCAGGTCCGCATCCCCAGCAGCGTGTAAAGCGGGCAGACCCTGACGGCCGCGGTGGCCATCAGCACGACGCCCGCGACGATCGCCACCGCGCGGGGCAGGCCGCCCTGGAACGCGGGCCAGCCGCTGGCCAGCGCCACGAGGATCAGGGCCGCCCCCAGCACAAGGCGCAGGGTCCGGTCGACGGGTCCGATGTTGCGGGTCATGGCACGATCCTTATGCTGGCTCTGGACCGTGATACAGGCTTTCGCATCGCCGGTCGGTGATAAGATCACCAAGCCGCGGTCAGGGGCGCGACCCGCTGCCGTCCTGCGCCGCCAGCCGTTCGATCCCGGCGATGTCCAGCAGGTCGATCACGCCCCGTGCCTGCCCGATCCAGCCGCGCCGCTGAAACTCGCCCAGCTGGCGGGAAATCACCTCGCGCGCCGTGCCCAGTTCCGCCGCCATCTGCTGATGGGTGGCCCTGATCTGGCCCGTGTCGCGGGCCAGTTCGATCAGCTTTTGCGCAAGGCGGATATCCAGCCGCTGAAAGGCGATCTCCTCGATCACCATGAACAGGTCGGACATGCGCCGGGCATAGGCGGTAAAGATGAAGGTTCGGAAGTCGACCGACCGTGACGCCAGATCGTCAAAGAGCGCCCGGGGGATCGCCGCCGCGCGGATGTCGGTCTCGGCGATGCCCTCGGCCGAGTAGGCCTCATGGGCCAGCAGGCAGGCGGTGGTCATCACGCAGCTTTCCCCCGCCGCCACGCGGTACAGCACGATCTCGCGGCCTTCGTCCGAGGTCTGCTGGACCCTGACCCGGCCGTCCAGTAGCAACAGCAGATGCTCGGGCGGTTTCCCCGGCCCGAAGATGACCGTCCCCGCAGGAACCGACACGACAGCACTTTGAGTCAGCAGGACCTTGCGCAGATCCGAACCAAGCCGGGAGAGACCGGGAAACTGAAGCGTCCAATCATCCATCCGACAAACCATAGTCGCGGATGGTCCGTCCTGCCACATGCAACTGGCCGCGCGCCTTTCAAAGCACTCGGCGGATGAAATCAGCACCGACAGGCTCTGCTGCAGATTTCTCAGGAACACTCAGTCTTGAGGTTCAGGATCCGGAACGACGTCAGCGGCGACGTCCCGGAAGGAAGTCCGTCCCCGGGCCGCATATGCACCATTGGATACGCCCCCCGTTGCGCGCGAATGAACTCTCAGCCGCGGTTCTGAAGGGCCGCCGCCGATGGCACGGCATCCACCTCTCTTGATCCGGGACCCCAACCGCACCGATCCGCCGTCCTTCAGGGCGTGCCTTCGCAAAGCGACAGCACGTCCGCCAAAAGCGGGTTCGGAAAGCGGCGGTGCTGCGTGACGGCGTAGAACGTCTCGCTGATGCCCGCCAGTCGGGCGGCCTCGACAAGCGTCCCGGCGTCCAGTTCGTCCCGCACGACGATGGGTGGGATCACCGCGATCCCCGCCCCCTCGCGCGCCAGCAGGCGCAGCATCGCCATGTCGTCCGCCTCGGCGGCGATCAGCGGCACGATGCCCATCCGGGCGGCCATCGTGTCGAAATCGGCCCGCAGCGCCGTTTCAGGCACCGGCAGGACCAGGGGTTCCGACCGCAGCAGCTGGGCCAGCGACCGATCCTTGCCCACCAGGTCCGGCCGTCCGATCAGGCTGACCGGCTGTTCGGCCAGCCGATGGATCAGCCACGGGCTGGCGGCATCGCGGGC
>NZ_BBPH01000066.1 GCF_000787695.1 Paracoccus sp. PAMC 22219
GCGCGGGCTGCGGGGGATGCGCCAGATGGATTGCGTCCCGCGACGCAGGGCCGGGGGGCCCAGCCCCCCGGACCCCCCCGCCGGCGGAGGCTGCGCCCCCTCCGGGCCTCCCCCTGTGGTCAGCCGAAGTCGTGGAAGATGAACCAGGCGCCGAAGAAGATCAGCGAGAAGCCGACGCCGTGCTGCCAGCCCATCTTTTCGCCCAGGTAGAGCCAGGAGAAGATGGCGAAGACCGAGAGGCTGATGACCTCCTGGATGGTCTTCAGCTGGGCCGCGGTGAAATAGCCGTGGCCGATGCGGTTGGCCGGCACCTGCATGATGTATTCGAACAGCGCGATGAACCAGCTGATGGCGATGACCGTCACCAGCGGGGTCGTCTTGAACTTGAGGTGGCCGTACCACGCGATCGTCATGAACACGTTCGACGCGATCAGCAGGCCGATGGTGACGACCGGGATGGGCAGGTTCAGTCCCATTGACTTTGCCGGTCGCGCGCAAGGTTGCCGAACCGGGTGAACTGACCCTCGAACGCCAGTTCCACGGTGCCGATGGGGCCGTGGCGCTGCTTGCCCAGGATCACCTCGGCCTTGCCGTGCACGTTCTCCATGATCTGCTGCCAGCGGGCCATGGCGTCCAGGTCGCTGTCCGAGGGCTTTTCGCGTTCCTTGTAGTATTCCTCGCGGAACACGAACATCACGATGTCGGCGTCCTGCTCGATCGAGCCGGATTCGCGCAGGTCGGACAGCTGCGGGCGCTTGTCCTCGCGGTTCTCGACCTGGCGGGACAGCTGCGAGAGCGCGATGACCGGGATGTTCAGCTCCTTGGCCACGGCCTTGAGGCCTTGGGTGATCTCGGACACCTCGTTCACGCGGCTGTCCTTGGCGGTCGCGGCCTTCAGCAGCTGAAGATAGTCGACGATCAGCACGTCCAGCCCATGCGTCCGCTTGAGCTTGCGGGCGCGGGCGGCCAACTGGTTGATGGGCAAGGCGGGCGTGTCGTCGATGAACAGCGGGCAGTTCTGCAGCGCATGCGCGGCCTCGACAAAGCGGCGGAATTCGCCTTCGTCCATGTTACCGGACCGGATGCGTTCGGACGGCACCTCGGCGGCTTCGGACAGGATGCGGGCGGCCAGCTGTTCGGCGGACATCTCCAGGCTGAAGAAGCCCACGACGCCGCCCTCGACCGACCCCTGCGTTCCGTCGGGCTTTTCACCCAGCTTGTGCGATTTCGCGATGTTGAAGGCGATGTTGGTCGCCAGCGCGGTCTTGCCCATCGACGGGCGGCCGGCCAGGATGATCAGGTCCGAATTGTTCAGACCGCCCATCTTGCCGTCCAGATCGATCAGCCCGGTCGAGATCCCCGACAGCTTGCCGTCGCGCTGATAGGCGGCGTTGGCGACCTGGACCGCACCGGTCACGGCCTTGAGGAACGACTGGAACCCGCGTTCGGCCACCCCGGCCTCGCCCAGCTTGTACAGGGTCTGTTCCGCGGCCTTGATCTGTTCCTCGGCGTCGTCGCCCACCTCGACGGTGGAGGCGCGGGCGGCGATGTCCTGGCCCAGGGTCATCAACTCGCGCCGCAGGGCGAATTCGCGGATCATCTGGGCATAGTCGCGGGCGGCATAGGCGCTAATCGCCGCCGCGGCCATGCGGGCCAGATAGGCGGGGCCGCCCAATTCCTTCAGGCCGTCATCGTTCTCAAGGAAAGCCTTGATGGTGACCGGGCTGGCCAGCGCGTTGCGGCGGATGCGTTCGGCGCAGATGTCAAAGATGCGGGCATGCACCGGGTGATAGAAGTGGTCCGACTTGATGATCTGGCTGACCCGGTCGAACACGTCATTGTTCGTCAGCAGCGCGCCCAGCAGCTGCTGCTCCGCCTCCAGCGAAAAGGGGATGGCCTGCTTGTCCTCGGGCCCGTCGGCCTGTCCGGGAACGATGAAATGCGCGCTGGTGACGGTGAGAGTGCTCATGGTCTGCCTGCCCCTTTTGTTGGTTGCGTCCAGATTAAACCGAAGCGGCCGGCCGCGTCATGGGGCCGGCCGCAGTTTGTTGGGGATAACCCCGGATCAGCCGTTTGCCGCCTGCCAGGCGCGGGGATCGGTCAGGAATGCCTCGACCTCGGTCAGGGTCGCGTCGTCGAACGACCCTTGGGCACGGGCCTCGGCCAGGACGTCCCACCAGGTGCACAGATGGTGCAGCGCCACGCCGTGATCGGCCAGCCGCTGCGTGGTTTCCGGAAAGATGCCGTAATAGAAGATCACCGCCGTATGGGCGCAGGTCGCGCCCGTCTCGCGGATCGCGTCGACAAAGGAAAGCTTGCTGCCGCCGTCGGTGGTCAGATCCTCGACCAGCAGGACGCGCTGGCCCTCGGTCATCACGCCCTCGATGCGGGCATTGCGGCCGTAGCCTTTGGGCTTTTTGCGCACATAGGTCATCGGCAGGCCCAACCGTTCGGCCACCAACGCGCCAAAGGGGATGCCGGCCGTTTCACCGCCCGCGACGTTGTCGAACGCCTCGAAGCCCGCGTCGCGCATGACGGTCGCGGCCATGAAATCCATCAGCGTGGCGCGGACGCGCGGAAAGCTGATGATACGGCGGCAATCGACATAGGTCGGGCCCTTGAGGCCGGATGCATAGGTGAAGGGCTGGGCCGCGTTGAAATCGACGGCCTTGATCTCCAGCAGCATCCGGGCGGTCAGGCGGGCGATCTCGTCGCGCGCGGGGAAGGTCAGGCTCATTGGTCCTCCAGATGCCAGAACAGCGGGAAACCGGGGTCGAAAACGGTGACGGTCTCATCGCCCGCGGTGATCTGCGCCGGGTATTCCGCGGGCGTGTCGCGGCGGGTCAGGGTGATGCGGTCGTCGTTGGGTGCCATCCGATAGAAGACCGCGCCGTTAAGACTGGTGAACGCCTCAAGCCGGTCCAGCGCGCCCTCGTCCTGGAACACCTGCGCCAAGATCGACATGGTGTTCGGCGCGGTAAAGCAGCCGGCGCAGCCGCAGGGCTGCAGCTTGGCCGCGTCCGTGTGCGGCGCGCTGTCGGTGCCCAGGAAGAACCGCGCATCGCCGCTGGTCGCGGCCGCGCGCAGGGCCAGGCGGTGGGATTCGCGCTTTGCGACCGGCAGGCAGTAGTAATGCGGCCGGATGCCCCCCGCCAGGATGGCGTTGCGGTTGATGATCAGGTGATGGGTGGTGATCGTCGCGGCCAAGTCGTCGCCGCCCGCGCGGGCGTAATCGACGCCCTGGGAGGTAGTGATATGTTCCATCACGACGCGCAGCCCGGGCGTGCGGCGGCGCAGCGGGTCCAAGACGGTGTCGATGAACACGGCCTCGCGGTCGAAGATGTCCACCGCGGGGTCGGTGACCTCTCCGTGCACGCACAGGGTCACGCCAGCCTCGGCCATCGCCTCCAGCACCGGCTGGACGCGGTCGAAATCGGTCACGCCAGACGCGCTGTTGGTCGTGGCGCCTGCCGGATACAGCTTGACCGCGCGGATGATCCCGTCCCGGAACGCGACCACCACGTCGGCGGCATCCGTCGTGTCGGTCAGGTAAAGCACCATCTGCGGGTCCAGCGCCGCGCCCGCGGGCAGGGCGGCGCGGATGCGGTCGCGATAGGCGGCGGCCTGGGCGCCGGTCGTGACCGGCGGCACCAGATTGGGCATGATGATCGCGCGGCCGAATTGCGCGGAATGCGGCGCGACGGCCTGCAGCATCGCGCCGTCGCGCAGATGCAGGTGCCAGTCGTCCGGGCGGCGAAGGGTCAGCGTCTGTGTCATGAGGCTGCCTCTAACCACGGCAGCACCGTCTTGCCAAGCAGCCGCGTTCAGATTTCGGGAACCCTGCTCCAAAGTCGCGGTTGAGTGTCTGCGCCATGAGGCGCAAAGTGGCTTTGCCGGGCAGTTCCTGTGATGGCAGCCGAAAGGACCCTCGCCGATGAACCCGATGATGCCGATGATTCTTCCCGCAGCCCAGGTCCGGCTTGCGTCCCAGTTCGCGCGGATCGCGATCGAATCGAACATGGTGATCGGCCTGCGCATGGCGGGCATGATGGGCCTGATGGTCCAGGCCCCCGGAGAGCCGTTCCGCATGGTCGCCGAAAAGCATTCGGCCTTGTCGGAATCGCTGTTCGCGATGGCCAGCGCCGGAATGCGCGGACACAGCGCGGAACGCATGCTGTCGGCCGGCATGCGTCCCTATGGCCGGCGGACGCGGGCGAATTCGCGGCGTCTGTCCGCGGTCAAAGTCGGCTGACGCGGAACAACCCGTGCGCGTGCCCGGTTGGTTCCTGAAGCAACACCAGGATGGAGCGGGCGGATGAAGACGGCACTGATCACCGGCGGCGCACAGGGCATCGGCAGAGGCATCGTCACGCGGCTGCGGTCTGACGGCTGGCGCGTCGCGGTCTTCGATCGGGACGCCGAGGCGCTGGACGAGATCGGCGCCGCCGATCCGGGACTGTTGGCCCTGCCCATCGACGTCGGCGACGAGGGGCAGGTGGCCCAAGGCATGCTGGCCCTGCAGGGGTGGCTGAATGGTGCGGGTCTGAACCTGGTGGTGTCGAACGCGGGCATCGCCGACCCGGTCAGCGGACCCATCGAGGATCTCAGCCTGAAGGACTGGCGCCGGTGGCAGGACAGCCACGTGACCGGCGCGTTCCTGGTGATCCGCGCGACGGTGCCGCTGTTGCGTCAGGCGCGGGGCAGCATCGTCACGATGGCCTCGACCCGCGCGCTGCAATCCGAACCCGATACCGAAGCCTATGCCGCGGCCAAGGGCGCACTGGTCGCGATGACCCATGCGCTGGCGGTCAGCTTGGTCCAAAGGTCCGGGTGAACTGCATCCTGCCCGGCTGGATCGATACCGGCCCCTGGCAGAAGGCCTCCGACCGCAGCGACGCGATCCATTCCGATGCCGACCGCAATCAGCACCCTGTGGGCCGCGTCGGTCGGGTCGAGGATATCGCAGGGCTTGTCGCCTGGCTGGCCTCGGACGAGGCCGGGTTCGTCACGGGCCAGCGCTTTGTCGTCGATGGCGGCATGACCGTGCGGATGATCTATGCCGACTGACGCGGGCATTGCCGCATGAAAAAGGGCCCCGAAACGGGGCCCTTTCCGATGACCGGGGTCGCGATCAGATCAGCTTGCCCATCGCCACGGCCGTGTCCGACATGCGGTTCGAGAAACCCCATTCGTTGTCGTACCACGTCAGGATGCGGACCATGCGGCCCTCCATGACCTTGGTCTGGTCCATGTGGAAAATCGACGAATGCGGGTCGTGGTTGAAGTCGGACGACACCAGCGATTCCTCGGTATAGCCCAGTACCCCCTTCAACGGGCCGTCGGCGGCCGCCTTGATGGCGCCGTTGATCTCGGCGATCGAGGTGTCGCGGCTGGCCTCGAACACCAGGTCTACGACAGAGACGTTGGGCGTCGGCACGCGGATGGCCACGCCGTCCAGCTTGCCCTTCAGCTCCGGCAGGACCAGGCCCACGGCCTTGGCGGCCCCGGTCGAGGTCGGGATCATCGACAGCGCCGCGGCGCGGGCGCGGTACAGGTCCTTGTGCATCGTGTCCAGCGTCGGCTGGTCGCCGGTATAGCTGTGGATCGTGGTCATGAAGCCGCGATCGATGCCGATCGTGTCGTTCAGGACCTTGACCACCGGCGACAGGCAGTTCGTCGTGCAGCTGGCGTTCGACACGACCAGGTCGTCCTTGGTCAGCGTATCGTGGTTCACGCCATAGACGATGGTCTTGTCCGCATCTTCGCCGGGGGCCGAGATCAGGACGCGTTTCGCACCGGTGGACAGGTGCGCCCGCACCTTTTCCTTGGATGTGAACAGGCCCGTGCACTCCATGACGATGTCGACATCACCCCAAGGCAGTTCGGCCGGGTTGCGGATCGCGGTGACCTTGATCGGGCCGCGGCCCACGTCGATGGACGATCCGTCCACCGTGACCTTGGCCGGAAAGCGCCCGTGCACGCTGTCATAGCGCAGCAGGTGGGCGTTCGTCTCGACCGGGCCAAGGTCGTTGATGGCGACGACCTCGATATCGGTGCGACCCGATTCGATGATTGCGCGCAGGACGTTGCGACCGATCCGACCGAAGCCGTTGATGGCGACCTTGACTGCCATGGGTATCCCTCTCGAGCAGGTGATGGTTGCCCGTGGTGTAGCGTGGCGGCAGGGGCGATGCAAATGCCGAAAGGCCCCGGCGACGCCCCAGTCAGCGCCAGAAGCTGAGATACTCTATCAACCGATCCATGGCCCGCGCGACCATCAGCGGCAGGTGTCCGTCCAGCCACAGCTGGTCCACGGCAAAGGCCGCGGCGATCAGCAGCAGCAGGGCAATCGCGATCTGGTTGGTCATCTGTGCCTCCGGTCGCCGGGTTATCGCGCGGGGGCCGGCCCGCGCCAAGGCCCTATTCGTCGTCCTGGGGCATCTTCAGGGTCAGCTGGCCGGCCTCCTGCAGGCGGCGGATGGCGCCGATGACCTCTGTCATGGCCTCCTCGACGTCCTTGGGGCGGGGCTTGCCCAGGGCTTCGCGCTCCTCGCGCAGGCCGTCCGACATGCGCTGCGACAGGTTCGACAAGATGAATTCGGCGGCGGCTGCATCGGCCTCGGCCGGGGCGGCAAGGGCGCGGACCAGCGTAGTCTGGTCCAGCTCTCGCACGATCTTGGGGACCTCTCGTGGTTCGATCCGGGTCGGGATATGGGCAAAGATAAAGATCGCCTTGCGCACCCCGTCGGCGAATTCCATGTCGCGTTCGTCCAGCGCGCCCAGCACGTCGTCGCGCAGATCAGCGGTGGCAAAGTTCAGGATCGCCCCCATCCGGTCGCAGGCAGGCGTGGCGATGGCCGGCTTGGGCAGCGCCTCGGCCGCCTGCAGCAGCACCAGCCCCACGCGGCGCAGCGCCGTGGGCGTCACGCCCGAGGTCATGGACATCGCCTGCGCGACCACCCGCGCCCGGTCGCGGGGCAGGGCGATGAATGTGGCCGATGCCGCCTCGACCGGCAGCTTGGACAGCATCAGCGCAACCAGTTCGACGGATTCCGCATTGGCCAGTGCGATCAGCGATTCCTTGGGCAGGTTGCACAGGCGCACCCACGGGTCGGACTGCCCGGTGATCGCCGCCGTGCGGCGCAGCGCGTCGGAACTGTCGTCCGACAGCCGCGCGCCCAACATTGCCAGTGTGCCGTCCAGATCGCCCGGAAAGGTGACGCCGACCGATTCCAACCGGTCGCAGAATTCGGTGATGACCGCGTCGCGGGTGTTGCGGTCGATCAGCTCCATCCCCGCCATTTCCTGCGCCAGCAGGGTCTGGGTGCTGGTGTTCAGGCGGTCAAGTCCCGCGACCTCGTCATCGTCCAGCAGAAGGCGCACGATCACCGCCGCCTTCTGCCGCTGGTTCAACCCTGTCTGGCTCATCGCCCCGCCTCCGTCATCGCGTCAGACGGCAGATTGGCATGACAGCCTTAACGCAAGGTTGACGGCGACCCGATTTTACAGCGGGTCGGCGCCGAAGACGCGGGCAAAGATCGTGTCGACATGCTTGGTGTGATAGCCCAGATCGAACTTCTCGTTAATCTGGTCCGGGGTCAGGGCGGCTGTCACCTCGGCGTCGGCCAGCAGCTCGGTGCGGAAATCCGCGCCCTTTTCCCACACCTTCATGGCGTTGCGCTGGACAAGGCGATAGCTGTCCTCGCGCGACACGCCCGCCTGCGTCAGGGCCAGCAGCACCCGCTGGGACATCACCAAGCCCTTGAACTGGTTCATGTTGCGCAGCATGTTTTCGGGATAGATCACCAGCTTTTCGACCACGCCCGCAAGGCGGTGCAGCGCGAAGTCCAGCGTGATCGTGGTGTCCGGCCCTATGGCGCGCTCGACCGACGAATGGCTGATGTCGCGTTCGTGCCAAAGCGCCACGTTCTCCATCGCGGGGACGACCGACATGCGCACCAGGCGGGCAAGGCCGGTCAGGTTCTCGGTCAGGACGGGGTTGCGCTTGTGCGGCATCGCCGAGCTGCCCTTTTGGCCGGGGCTGAAGAACTCCTCGGCTTCCAGCACCTCGGTGCGCTGCATGTGGCGGATCTCGATCGCGATGTTCTCGATGCTGCTGGCGATGACGCCCAGCACGGCAAAGAACATCGCGTGGCGGTCGCGCGGGATGACCTGGGTGCTGATCGGTTCCGGGCGCAGGCCCAGCTTCGCGCAGACATGCTCCTCGACCGCGGGGTCGATGTTGGCAAAAGTGCCGACCGCGCCGCTGATCGCGCCGGTGGCGATCTCCTCGCGCGCACGCTCCAGCCGGGCGCGACCGCGGGCCATCTCGGCATAGAAGCGGGCGAAGGTCAGGCCCATCGTCGTCGGTTCGGCATGGATGCCGTGGCTGCGGCCGATGCGGACGGTGTCCTTGTGCTCATGCGCGCGGGTCTTCAGCGCGGCCAGAACCCGGTCCATACCGGCCAGCAGCAGGTCGCTGGCGCGGACCAGCTGCACGTTCAGCGTGGTGTCCAGCACGTCGCTGCTGGTCATGCCCTGGTGGACAAAGCGCGCCTGATCGGCGCCCACATGTTCGGCCAGATGGGTCAGGAAGGCGATCACGTCATGCTTGGTGACGGCCTCGATCTCGTCGATGCGGGCCACGTCGAACTGGACGTCGCGGGCCTTCCAGACGGCCTCGGCGTTTTCGCGCGGGATCACGCCCAGATCGGCCTGCGCGTCGCAGGCATGGGCCTCGATCTCGTACCAGATGCGGAACTTGGTCTCGGGGGACCAGATGGCGACCATCTCGGGGCGGCTGTAACGCGGGATCATGGCGGGCTCCTTTTGCTGGGTCGGGGCATAGCGGGGCAGGGGGGCGGGGGCAAGTTTTCATGCGCCCCGACAGGGTTTGCGGGAACATTCCCCGCGCAAGGCGGGTTCGGTGGCAACAGACGTGACAACTGACCGGAGATTCCCATGCGCCGCCCCCAGACCCCCTGCCCGCCACTGACCGAGGCCGACCGCACCAGCCAGACCCGCTTTGGACCCCGGCCGGTCCCCGCCGGACATCGCGGCCCGCAGCCGCGCGGCACGGACGACACCTCGACCGTGGCCAAGGCCGTCGTCTGGGCGGGCGTCGCGCTGGGCATGGCGGGCGTGACCGCCGCGGCGGCGATTGTCGCACGCAAGCTGGCCGGAACCGATGACGAGCCGCGCCCCGTCCACCGCCACGCCGTCGCCCCCCGCTTTGCCCATCTGGAAGAGGAAGAGCGCGAGGCGATGCGCCGCCGCGTCCGCGCCCAGGCCCGTGACGACAGCGCCCATGCCGCCCGCGTGCGCGCCAAGGCGTCGCGCGGCCGCAACGGCAATTTCGCCAAGGACCTGACGCGCACCGCCACCGACCTGTCGCAGGGTCTGAACGGTGTCGCGCAGTCGTTGGCGGGTGCGTTCCAGTCGTTTCGCGGCGTGTCCAGCCAGGCCACGACCATCGTGGGCGATTTCGTGGCGGCTGCCGATCAGCTGCGCGCGATCCTGAACGGCGCGCCCGGTCCCAACCCGGGCCCGGTGCAGAACCGCGCACCCCGCCCGCAATCCGACGACACCCGGATCTGATCCGACCACAAGGGACGACGCATGACCCAGCAGACCGGCATCCGGGGCGCATTGTTCGGCCCGCTGGACGACGAAACGCGCCAGCGGTTCGGGTTGACACAGGATGGTGTCCAGAAAGCGCCCGCCAAGCGGGTGCCGGGCATAAGGGACATGACGCGGGCCGATCTCGTGACCGTCGCGAAATCGACCTTTCGCCAGATCGGCGAGGACCGGGTGACGTCTGTGTCCGGCGGCGTCACCTTCTTTGGCCTGCTGTCGCTGTTTCCCGCGATCACGGCATTCGTTTCGCTGTACGGGTTGTGGGCCGATCCCCTGACGATCCAGAGCCACCTGGCCCTGCTGGAGACGCTGCTGCCGGAAAGCTCGTTGGAGATCATCCGCGCGCAGGTCGTCTCGATCGCATCTGCCTCGACCGGGGCGCTGTCGCTGGCAGGCATCGTGGCGCTGCTGGTGGCGTTCTATTCCGCCAATGGCGGGATGAAGGCGCTGCTGTCGGCGCTGAACGTCGCGTTTTTCCAACGCGAGACGCGCGGCATCGTCCAGCTGAACCTGGTGGCCATGTGCTTCACCATTGGCGGTCTGGCGATGATCGCGCTGATGCTGGCGGTTATCGCCGTCGTGCCGATGCTGCTGCGCCTGCTGCCCATCGGCTGGGGCGCCGAGACGATCTTGGCCGTGATCCGCTGGCCGCTGATGCTGGGTCTGCTGATCGTGGCGCTGGCGGCGGTCTATCGGTGGGGCCCTGCGGCACCCAAATCACGCTGGCGCTGGATCTCGCCGGGGGCAATCTTTGCAGGGGTGGCGCTGGTCGCGACCTCCATGCTGTTCTCGTGGTACGCCGTGAATTTCGGTCACTACAACGAGACCTACGGGTCGCTGGGCGCGGTCGTCGCGCTGATGACATGGCTGTGGTTGAACGCGACCATCGTTCTGGTTGGCGCCGAGATCAATTCCGAACTGGAACGCCACCTGAAACATATGGCAGGATTGCCGGACGACCGTCCCCTGAAACGCGAGGCCAGATGACCCTGTCGCCCTATGTCCCCCTGGGGGTCGCCATCGCGCTGGAGGTTCTGGGCACCACGCTGTTGCAGCGATCCGAACAGTTCACGCGACTGGCGCCCACCGTCGGGATGGCGATCTGCTATTTGGCCAGCTTCTACCTGCTGTCGGTCAGCCTCAAGGTGCTGCCCCTTGGCGTGGCCTACGCGATATGGAGCGCGTTCGGCGTGGCTTTGGTCGCGATGATCGGGCTGGTCGTGTTCGGCCAGCGTCTGGATCTGCCTGCGGTGATCGGTCTTTGCCTGATCGTCGCGGGGGTGATTGTGATCAACGTGTTTTCCCGCACCGTCGGGCATTAACGCTCGGTCAGTTTCAACTCGATCCTGCGGTTCAGGGCCCGGGCTTCAGGCGTGTCCTGCGTCGCAATCGGGCGGGTGTCGGCAAAGCCGGTCGGCGCCAGGCGCGCGGCGGGGAAGTCCAGGTCTTCGGACAGATAGCGCACGACGGCCAAGGCGCGTCCCTGGCTCAGCTCCCAGTTGTCGGCATAGCGGCCCGTCCCCGACAGCGGCAGGTTGTCGGTATGCCCGTCCACGCGGATGATCCAGTCGATCTCGGGCGGGATCTCGTCGGCGATGTCGCGCAGCAGGGTGGCCAGACCCGCCACCTGCTCGCGTCCGGCATCGGACAGGGTGGCCTCGCCGGGGGCGAACAGCACCTCGGACTGGAAGACAAAGCGGTCGCCCACGACCTGCACGCCCTCGCGCCCCGACAGGATTTGCGACAGCCGGCCAAAGAACTCGGACCGATAGCGGGTCAGGTCCTGCGCCTCGGCCTCGGCGGCAAGTCGGGCCTCCTCCTCCAGCGCAAGACGGGCGCGCGTCTCCTCGGCGGCGCGGACAAGGGCGGCGTTCAGCTGCTGGCCCAGGTCGGACACGCGCAGTTCGGCATCCGACTGTTCCTGTCCCGCCGCATCCAGCAGCGCCTGCAGCGAGCCCAGCTGCGACCGCAGCTGCGCCACCTGTTCGTTCAGCGCCGCGACCCGGCGCTGGCTGTCCTGCGACAGGTCCTCCTGATCGGCCAGTTCCGCCCGCGCGGTGGCCAGCAGGGCGGCCTGACGTTCCGCCTCGGTCAGTTGCGTGTCGGCCTGAACCTGCGCCTGATCGCGGGCGGCGTTCGCGGCGGCCAGCAGGGTCAGCGTCTCCTCCGCCTCGCGGCGGCGCTCCTCCAGCGCCAGCGTCATGGCGGTCAGTTCCGCATCCGCCCCGCCAGCCGTTCGCGCAGCAGGGCGGCGGCCTCCGCCTCGGCCAGACGGGTCTGTTCGGCCTCCGACAGGCTGGCTTGCGTCTGGTCCAGCTGCGCCTGCTGCTGTCCGACTTGGGCGCGCAGGTCCGCGGCCAGCGCCTCCAGCGCGTCGCGGCGGGCGGCGGCAAGGCGCGCAGCCTCGGCCTGCGCGTCGGTTTCCGACCGCGCGGTCGCGACGGCCAGTTCCGCGGCCGATGCCCGGGTTTCCGCCTGACCCAGCTGCGTCTCCAATGTCTCCAGCCGCGCCTGACCCTGCGCGCGTTCGGCCAGCAGGGCCGCGACCTCGGCCTCGAAATCGGTCAGGCGGGTGCGCGCGTCCTGCAGCTGGGTCTCTCCGGTGGCAAGCTGGCTGGTCAGCCGGGCGATGCGGGCGGCGCGGTCGCGGGCCTCCGCCTCGGCGCGGGCGGCGCGTTCGGCCTCGGTCTCCAGCGACTGCGTCAGCCCGGCCTCGCGGTCCTGCGACGCGTTCAGCGCCTGACCCAGAGAGGCGACCTGCGCGCCCAGCTCATTCAGCTGGCGTTCCTGACGCGAAATGACCTGCCCCTGATCGGTGATCGTCCCGTCCTGGGTGGTGATCTGTTCGCGCAGCACGCCCTGGACCACGGTAAAGATCGTCAGCACGAACATCAGCACCAGAAGCAGCGCCGTCATCGCATCGACAAAGCCCGGCCAGATCGTGGACGAGAAACGCTGCGCCGAGGAACCGCGGGACAGGCGCATCCGCTCAGCCCTCTCCGCGGGCGGGGTCGCGGCCCAGCAGATCGTCGCGGAACGGATCGCCGAAACGCGCGGCCCGGACCGCGCGGGTCAGCACCAGGATGTCGGCGCGCAGGTCGGTGACCATCTCGTCCCGCCCGGCGGCCAGTTCGGTGCTCAGGCGGTCCAGCGCGGCCTCCAGCCGGGACAGGTCGGGGGCGGGGGGCTGATGGTCGGCCAGCCGCGTCAGGGCCTGGGTCAGGCGCTCCGACTGTCCGTCGGGCGTGCCGCGGTCGGCCTGCGCCTGCTGGACCAGCGCGTCGATGGCCTGCGCCATGACCACGACGCGTTCGTCGGCCATCAGCGCGGCTTCGTCCCGCATGGCATCCCGTTCGGCGTGATAGGCCTGCAGGCGGTCCATCTGTCCCGCCATCTGGTCCAGGAACCCGGCCAGCGCGGCCTGGTCGACGCCGTCGCCGTCACCCGACGCGATGCTGATGCGGGTAAAGCCCGACATCCATTCTTCCAGTTCGCGATAGAACCGGTTCTGGCCGTGGGTGACGAACAGCTCCAGCAGGCCCACCACCAGCGACCCCGCCAGACCCAGAAGCGAGGACGAGAATGCCGTGGCCATGCCGCCCAGCTGCGATTCCAGACCGGTCATCAGGTTCTGGAACAGGTCCAGCCCCGACTGTCCGTTCTGCGGCGACAGCGCCCGGATCGTGGCCACCACCGCCGGAATGGTTGTCGCAAGACCGTAGAATGTGCCCAGAAGCCCCAGAAAGATCAGCAGATTTGCCAGATAGCGGGTGATGTCGCGCGCCTCGTCGATGCGGGTCGCGACCGAATCCAGGATCGAGCTGGCGGAACTGGCGCTGATCGCCTCTCCGGCGGGGCCGCGCGATCCCAACAGTGCCGCCAGCGGGGCCAGCAGACGGGGTGCCTCGTCCTGCATGCCGCCGCTGCGGTCGGTGTCACGGCGACGGGCGGCAAAGCGTTCGATCCAGCTGACCGATCCGGTCAGCTGCGCCACCTGCCAGAAACAGGCCAGCACGCCCAGGGCAAAGACCGCCAGGATCAGCCCGTTCAGCCAGCGGTTCGCATCGAAGATGGACAGGATGCGGCCATAGGCGAACCAGCCACCCGCCAGCACCAGCCCCAGCACGATCAGCATCATCAGGATCTGTCGCACCGGCTGAGAGAACCGCGGCGCGCCCGCCGTCCCGATCAGCGCCTTGTCCCGCGTGGCCGAGATGCGCCGGTTCGTCAGGGTCAGCCGCGAGGGCGCCCTAGGGTCGCCATTTGTCGGATCGCTCACCGGTAAATCCCCGTCCCATCGATGCTTTTGCGCAACTGTAGGACGGGCGCCCCACTTGCCAAGCATTCCGACGGTGTGCGTCAGCCGGGCGGCGGCAGCAGCGCCCTGACCGCGTCCGACAGCGCGTCCAGATGGTCGTCGGGCATGCCGATCTGGGCCAGATGGGCGGCGGTGTTGAACAGGTATTCGGCATTGGGCCCGCGCCCGCCATGCGCCTGCGCGATGATGCGGGCCTGTTCGTCGGCTGGCAGGCCTCCCGCATATTGCCAATGGTCGCGCCGCATCACATAGGCCAGCGCCTGCACCTGCCGCCCGTCCTGCAGCGCGACGGGCAGGATCGCCTCGCGATAGGCGTCGGTCACCAGTTCGCGCGCGCGCAGGTCGGCCAGGACGCGGTCGTGGTCGCGGGGGCGGATGCGCAGGGCCACGCCGTGGCAGCCGGCGCCATCCTGCGGATCAAGGCCCAGCACCAGGCCCGGCACGGCCTCGGTCCCGCGATGCTGGATGGAGCGCAGGCAGAAGCTGCGGGCATATCCTGACAGATGCGCGTGCACGGCCTCGGCCGGATCGAAACCGGGGTTCCAGATCAGCGAGCCATAGCCGAAGACCCATTCGATGCGTTCCATTGTCCGTCCTTTCGGGGCACAAGGTAGGGCAGGAACGGGCGGGAAAAAAGGGCAGGGCGGCAATGCGCGGGACGGTGATCGGGACGGGACTGGTGCTGGCGCTGCTGGCGGGCGGCTGGCTGGGGGCCGAGACGCTGGCCAGCAACCGCGTGGCGGCCCTGATCGCGGATGACCCGTCGCTGCAGGCGGCGTCGGTCGCGCCGCTGCGCGACCCGCGCCGGATCGGCATCGCGCTGTCCGAACCGGCATGGTCGGACCCGGCGCTTGGTGTCAGCCTGCCCTGGGCGCGATTGTACCTGTCGCCGACCTCGCCGCTGACCGCGCGGCTGGACCTTCCCGACGGGGGGCAGGTGACGCAGGCCGGGCAGGTGATGCAGTTGGACCTGTCAGCGCCCACGGCCAGCATGGCCCTTTCGCCGCTGAACGGCATGGCGCCCAATCGGCTGGATGTGCAGGCGCGCGACCTGACGCTGGACGGGCAGCCCTTGGCGCAGGGCCTGTCGCTGCAGGCGCGGTTGGCGGGTCTGGGGTCCGACGCGCCGCGTCCGGCGCGGGCGGCCTATGACATCGATCTGGGGCTGACCGGCCTGCAGGTCGGGGGGTTGGCGCAACTGGGTCTGGACCCCGGGCCGATCCCAGGCCCCCTGTCGGTGCAGGGGCCGCTGCGCATCTGGCTGGACGGCACGCCGTCTGTCACGGGTGGGGCGTCCCCGCAGGTCGTGGGCTGGCAGACCGCCGGGCTGGACCTGCGCGCCGACACGATCGGGCTGCGCATCGTCGGCCGCCTGTCGCGCGAGGATCAGGGCCTGGCCGAGGGGCAGGTGGCACTGTATTCCACCGACGCGGACGCGATGATCGGGATGGCGGCGGGGTTGGGGCTGATCCCCGCCCAAGCCGGGATGCTGCTGCGCGCCGGGCTGTCGCAGCTGTCGCAGGCGGATCTGGACGACACGCTGCCCGGCCCCGATTTTCCCGACGCGGCGCAGGGGGAACTGCGCCTGCCCATCATCATGCGCGACGGGCAGCTGATCCTGGGGGGCGTGCCGATCGGCCCCGCCCCCGCGATCTAGCCTGCGGGGCGGGCGCGGGGGTGCGGCCGAAATCGGGTGCCTCGGTGTCCTGACCCGCCTCGATGATGCCGCGGCGGATAGCGCGGGTGCGGGTGAAGTAATCATGCAGCTGCTGGCCGTCACCCATGCGGATGGCGCGCTGCAGGACGAACAGCTCCTCGGTGAAGCGGCCCAGGATGTCCAGCGTCGCCTCCTTGTTGTGCAGGAACACGTCGCGCCACATGGTCGGGTCGCTGGCCGCGATCCGGGTGAAATCGCGGAAACCGGCGGCGGAATATTGGATCACCTCCTCGCCGGACACGCGGCGCAGGTGGTCGGCCACCCCCACCATCGTATAGGCGATCAGGTGCGGCGCATGGCTGGTGACGGCCAGGACCAGATCGTGATGCGCCGCATCCATCCGGTCGGTTTTCGCGCCCATCGCGGTGATCAGCCGGTCCAGCCGCGCCAACGCGTCGGGGTCGGTGTCGGGCAGCGGCGTCAGCAGCCACCAGCGGTTGCGGAACAGGCTGGCAAAGCCCGCGCGGGGCCCTGAATGTTCGGTGCCGGCCAGCGGGTGGCCGGGGATGAAATGCACGCCCGCGGGCAGGCAGGGGGCGACCGCGTCGATCACCGACTGCTTGACCGAGCCGACATCGGTGATCGTGGCGCCGGGGGCCAGGTGGGGCGCGATCTCGGCCATGACCTCGGCCATGGCGCGACGGGGACGGCCAGCACGACCAGATCGGCACCGGCCACGGCCAGTGCGGCGGTGTCGCAGACCTCGCACAGGCCGATCTCGCGCGCGGTGTCGCGGGTGGCCTGGCTGCGGGCATAGCCGGTGATCCGACCCGCCAGCCCGCCATCGCGCATCGCATGCGCCATCGACCCCGCGATCAGGCCCAGCCCGATCAGCGCGACCTTGTCATAGACCTGCGTCATTGCGCGCGCCCCTGCATGAAGTTGCCTAGGCAATCCAGCACGCGGGTCACCGCATCCTCATCCCCCACGGTGATGCGCAGGGCGTCGGGCAGGCCATAGCCGCCCACGCGCCGCACCAGGATGCCATCGGCCCGCAGCGCCGCATCGGCGGCGGCGGCGGTGTCCGGGCTGTCGAACCGCGCCAGCACGAAGTTGGCAAAGCTTTCGTCGCAGCCGATGCCCATCTGGACCAGCGACTGCCGCATCCGGTCGCGCATCCGCGCGTTCAGCGCGATGCAGCGGTCGGTGAATTCACGGTCCAGCACGGCGGCTTGGGCCGCGTCCATCTGGGCGTTGGACAGGTTGAAGGGCTGGCGGATGCGGTTCAGCACGTCGATCACCTCGCGCGCGGCATAGCCCCATCCGATGCGCAGCCCGCCCAGGCCATAGGCCTTGGAGAAGGTGCGCGTCATGATGACGTTCGGATGCCGGTCGACCAGCGACGCCCCTCCGTCGAACCCGTCGGCAAATTCGGTATAGGCGCCGTCATGGACGAACAGCACCTGGGGCGGCAGGCCGTCGATCAGGCGCTGCAGCTCGTCGGCGGTCAGCATCGTGCCGGTCGGATTGGCCGGGTTCGCGATGAAGACCACACGTGTGCGGTCCGTCACCGCGGCCAGAATCGCGTCGACATCGACGCGGCGCATGTCCTCCGGCACGGTCACCGGGGTCGCGCCGACCATGCGGGCCAGGATCGGATACATGGAGAAACCATGTTCGGTGGTGATGATCTGGTCCCCCGGACCGGCAAAGGTCTGGACCACGAATTGCAGCACCTCATCGGAACCCACCCCGCAGATGATGCGGTCGGGGTCCAGCCCGTG
>NZ_BBPH01000065.1 GCF_000787695.1 Paracoccus sp. PAMC 22219
CCTGCTGTACCTCAAGGATTACTGGCTGAAGATAGAACTAATAATGGTGTATGGGCAACGGAAATCAGTGCACTTGGTAAGGGTCTGCTTGTACTAAATGGAAATAATGTTCAGTCACATATATTTAGTGATACAGTGGAAGGAAGATTTGGCACGGGATCTGCCAGAAGCTCAATTATAAAATTTCCTAATAACATTCACGCTGAAACTGAAATGTATTGCAATAGCACTGCGGGAGAGTTTACCTATGATAAAATGTTTGGGTATGTAGAAATAACCGTCTCCGCTAGCAGACCTCATTCTTTCCAAAGTGGTGCTTTAGGAGGAGTAGCAACGGCCGAAATTACGGTTCCCGCTCATGACATAGATGTCAATTTTAAATTTTCGAATGGGCAGAGAATAGTTGGGGCCAGATTCAATGGTGAAGTGAAATTCATGGATGCTACCCATAAAATAATGCGATCGTTTAAGCATTCTGAATTAATTGGCATGGCCGGATTTCACGGAGCAGTGGAGAGGTATGCATATGGGCAAACCGTTATGACCATAGAGGAATTGAGAAGGATTGAAAAGGTTACAGTAGATCTCTATCTTACCCATATAAGCGACATAAATGGGTCTGCAGGAGCCACATGCGATCCGATATAAATTAGAGATTCGAGTGTGCTCCTTGTGTTGGTTTATTTTATTGCCGCTGCTAGTTTGATTTTGAAGTGCCCAGACCTCTGAATGCGCCCGCAGCCCTTTGGCTGCCGCAATTTATAAGAGGCTATCTCATCCAGCTTGCTGACTCCCACAAAAGCAGAACAGTCAAAGGCGGTTCAGGGCGGGGTCGCCGACCATGCCCTGCCGTCCTTCAGCAGGGTGTTCGCAAGGATCAGAAGTTTTCGCATGACAGCCGTGATCGCAACCTTGAACGGCTTGCCTGCCTTTCGCAGACGTTCGTAGAACGCCTTGAGATCACAGTTCCACCGGACGGCGCTGACGCTCGCCATGTAGAGGGTGTTCCGGGCCATGACCCGCCCGCTGCGGATCGTCTTTCGGCCCCTCATCATCCCCGAGTCCCGGTTCATTGGCGCCAATCCAGCAAGTGCCGCGACCTCGGCTGCATTGGCGCTGCCCAGCTCTTTCATCTCCGCTAGAAGTGTCGCCGCTGTTGTCGGTCCAATCCCCGGGATTGACGTCAGGATTGCGTATTGCCCCGCGATCTGCGGGTCTGACTTCATAACCGCCTGCAATTCGGCATCAAGAACGTCGCAATGTCGTCGGCAGAGGGCGATCCGCTCGGCTGCAAGGTCTTTCACGATGTCTGACGTTGCCTCCTCGCATTGGTTCTCCAGCACGAGGCGCTCGTTGATAACTTGGCGTCGGGCAACGACAATCTCTTTGATCCTCGTCATCGTTGCTGTCGATGGTTCGGTAGGCGCAGGCTTCATGATGGTCGCGAACCGGGCCAAGACTTCGGCATCAATCTCGTCCGTCTTGGCAAGGCGACCAAGGACATCCGCGAACCGCCTGGTCCGATAAGGGTTGATGATTGCGACCTTGATACCCGCCTCGTGCAAAGCGGTGTGTGCCGTCCGGTGATACCGGCCTGTCGCTTCCATCACCACCAGCTTGGCGGAGTTGGTCAAGCAGCACGACAAAAGCTTGCCAATGCCTGTGGCGTCGTTCGCAACACGGACACGTTCACCTATGGGATGCAAAAAAACGTCGAGCCATTTTTTGCTGACATCGACGCCAACGACCACCGTTTCCGATGATGTCTGATTGGTCGTCGCCTTTCCTTTTATCCGGGACATCGAAGACTCCCTCTTATCTGTTCAGGCCCAAAAACCGTTGAAGGGGACCGACCTTACTTGCTCGCGGCTCTGAAAAACCCAGGGCCTGACGGTCCAATCCCCACCCGAGCATCCCACATCGCAGGCTGCCCGGGGAGACGTTCCGGTGACGGTCACGTCCCAGGGGCAACATAAAAGGGCCTGTGGGCAACCGGGTGCGGCTTGCGGCAGCTGCGGCACAGACCCACCGCGGCCTCTTTCAGAATAGCGAGATCCCCGCGCGGGGCGCGGCGATCGAGACGCAGGGGGGATTTGGACAAGCCAAACGCCCCCTGCCCTTGTTGGGCCAGGCGCTGCGCGCCTGCCCGTTTGGGGACCACTGGTCCCCCACCGCAACATGAAAATGCTGCACGTCCTGCGGGGCCGTGTCCTCGCCTTCGGCTGCGGGCCGCACCACCCCCTTGTCCGCTTGATTTTCCCATTGCGGCGGT
>NZ_BBPH01000064.1 GCF_000787695.1 Paracoccus sp. PAMC 22219
CGGGCCTGGGCCACGGGCTGCGGCAGGGCCAGCAGCACGCGCCCCTCGCGCATGTCGGGGGCGCCCATCGCCAGATGGAAGGACAGGCTGCGCAGCGGTCGATCCTCCAGCATCAGGGACAGCGGGCGGGGATCGTCCAGATGGGTCAGGAAATGATAGCCGCCGACAGCCTCGAACCCCTCGACGCCCGCCATCTCGGCGGTCAGTTCGGTCAGCAGGGCATCGATGAAATCGGAACACAGCAGCGCGTCGCTGCGGGTGGGCCGGCGCCGTTCCAGCCCGCGCGACGTCACGCGGCCAAGCGCCTGCCATTCGACCAATGCCGCCACCGCCTGCGGACACAGCGCGATGGCCCCCAGCAGATCGCCCGGCCCCTGCAGCACGATGACCAGCGGCAGTTCGGGCAGCAGTTCGGGCAGTTCCGCCAGCGTCAGCGCGCCAGGCTGCACCGACAGCGCCCGCACGGGCAGTTGGTACAGCCGGTCGGCGGCGCGCCCGATGGCGGTCGCGGCGGCGCGGGCCGGGGTGGGCGCGGGGGATGCGGGCAGTTGCGGCGCACCGCCCTGCCCCAGCTTGACCTGCGCACGCGCCTGCAGCATGCGGCGCAAGACGCCAGGGGCTTGGGTGGCGGGGTCTGCTTGGGTCATGTCACGTCCGAATCAGGCTGTCGCTGCCTGTTCAAAATGGACCGTCAGGATTGAGAAAGGGTTAACCGGAGGGCACCGGCGGCCGCGCGGGCAGCTGAATGCGGAACGCCGCCCCGCCCTGCCCCGGCAGATAGCTGATGTCGCCGCCCAGGGTCAGCATGATCTCGCGGCAGATAGCCAAGCCAAGGCCCGCCCCGCCCGCACGCGCGGGGTCGTTCAGGCGGGCGAACTTTTCAAAGATCAGCTGCTGGCGACCGCTGTCTATGCCGCTGCCGTTGTCGACGATGTCGATGACCGCGCCGCCGCCTTCGGGGTGGCGGACGCGCAGGATCAGCACCGGATGCGCCGCGTCGCAATATTTGCGCGCATTGCTGATGACGTTGATCAGAACCTGCAGCAGCCGGTCCGCATCGGTGATCAGCCCCAGATGTTCCGACGGCAGGTCGCGGTCGATCAGGAACCCCCGTTCAGGCCGGGTGGCCGATGCGGCGGCCAGCGCGCGGGTGATCAGATCGTGCAGGTTCGCGACGGAAATCGTCAACTGCGCCCGCCCGCTTTCCAGCACCGACAGGTCCAGCAGGTCGTCCAGCAGCCGCGTCAGGCGCCCGGCCTCGTCATGGATGATGCCCGCGAACTTGCCGCGTTCCTCGACCGTCAGGTCCGGGTCCTTGAGGATCTCCGAGAACGCCCGGACCGAGGTCATGGGCGTGCGCAGCTCATGACTGATCTGGCCCAGGAACGCGTCCTTCTGCACCGACAGGGCGGTCAGCTTGTCATTGGCCTGGCGCAACTGGCGGGCGGTGCGGGTCAGCTCTGCCTGGGCGGCCTCCAGGCGCTGCGTCTCCTCCTTGGCGCGCTGCGCCTCGTCGGCGACCTGCAAGAGGTCGGCCACGGTCAGCGCGACGCCCCCCGCCACGCGGTCGATCATCGCATGCGCCGTGGCCGACCCGATGGAACCCGCCAGACGCCGCTCCAGCCGGGTCAGGAACCGCGGCGTCAGGTCGGGCAGATAGCCGGTCTTGCCCTGCGCCCGCGCCTCGGCCTGGAAATAGCGCAGTGCGGCGTCCGGCCCCCAGACCCGGCGCGCCATCGCCAGCAGCGGCTCTGCCCGGTCGTCGGCGCGCAGCATGCGGCTGTGGCGGATCGGTTCGACCGCCGACACGAAGGACAGGCCCTGCAACCGTTCGACCGGGTCGGGAAAGCCGAAGATCGACACGCCGACAAAGGCCAGCGTGTTCAGCGTCAGCGACAGCGCCACCGCGGCGGTCCACGGATCGACCCCCGGCGGCACCGGCAGATCGCCCCCCACGCCCACCGACGGCAGAAAGATCAGCGCCATCCACAGGACCGAGCCGGTCCCGATCCCCGCATAGGCCCCCTTGCGGTTCGCGCCCCGCCACAGCAGCCCGCCCAGCATCGCGGGCAGGACCTGCGCCATGCCGGTGAAGGCCACCAGCCCCATCGCGGCCAGCGCCGCCGTGCCCCCCGATGCCTGGTGATAGACCCAGCCCGCCGCGACCACCGCCAGGATCGCCACCCGCCGCGCGTTCAGAACGAACCCGCGCAGGTCGTCGGTCTCGTCCGGGGCGGGAATGCGGCGCAGGGCCAGCCAAGCGGGGACCAGCCAGTGGTTCGACACCATCGTGGCGACCGCGATCGCGCACATGACCACCATCGATGTCGCCGCCGAGAACCCGCCCAGAAACACCAGCAGCGCCAGCATGTCCTGACCCGCCGCCGCAGGCAGGGTCAGCACGTAGAGGTCCGGGTCCGACCCCGCGGGCAGCAGTTCGCGCCCCATCACCGCGATGGGCAGCACGAACAGCGACATGATGAACAGATAGGCCGGAAAGGCCCAGCCCGCGACATGCAGGCGTTCCTCGTCCGCGGCCTCGACCACCATGACCTGGAACATGCGCGGCAGCGTCAGGATGGCTGCGGCGGACACCAGGATCAGCGCGGTCCAGCGGTCGGGCTTGAGCAGCCAGCCCTCGGCCACCGCCGGATCGGCGGCGGTGCGGGCGATCCGCGCCAGCATGTCGCCCGGCCCGTCGGCCAGCCCCCAGACCACGAAGACGCCCAAGGCGACAAAGGCCAGCAGCTTGACCACCGCCTCCAGCGCGATGGCGGTGACGACGCCGTGGTGGCGTTCGTCGGCGGCCAGATTGCGGGTGCCGAACAGGATGGTGAACAGCGCCAGCCCTGCCGCGACCCACAGCGCGGTGCCGCCCATCGCGCCCGCATCCGCGCCATTCGGCGCGTCGGTCGCGAAGATCTCAAAGGACAGCCGCACCGATTGCAGCTGCAGCGCGATATAAGGGGTCGAGGCGATGACCGCGATCAGCGTCACGATGGCCGCCAGCCGGTTCGATTTCCCGAACCGGGCCGAGATCAGGTCCGCGACCGAGGTGACGTGGTGCATCCGCGCCACCCGCACCAACCGCCTGAGCCCCCACCACGCCCCGGTGAAGACCAGCGTCGGCCCCAGATAGATCGTCGCGAATTCCAGCCCCGACCGGGACGCGTATCCCACGGCGCCATAGAACGTCCATGCCGAGCAATAGACCGACAGCGACAGCGTATAGACCAGCGGGTGATCCAGCCAGCGCACGTGACCACGCGCCGCCGCGCGGTCGGCGGCATAGGCCACCCCGAACATCAGCGCGACATAGGCCAGGCAGGCGCCGACCAGCGCCTCAAAGGGCATCGGGGTCCCCCGGCGGCGCCTCGGCGCGCATGGTCGCGGCCTCTGCCCGCAGCAGGGCGCGGTGCAGGGCGCGGATCACCACGATCAGCACAGCCCACAGCCCGAACAGCCAGACCGCGCCCCCGGCATAGGACAGGCTGCCCGGCATCCACCAGACCGGCACCAGCAGCAGCAGCATCGTCAGCACCGGCAGCACCCGCGCCGCATCGCCAAGACGGCGGCGGTGGAACGAGGCGCGTTCCAGAAACAGCGGGCGGTCGGGCATCAGGCCAGCATCCGGCGCACCGTCGCGCGCAATTCCTGATTGTCGAAGGGCTTGGCCAGCACAGCATCGGCGCGGGCGCCGTCATCGCGGGCCTGTCCCCGCGCCGTCAGCATCAGGACCGGCGTCGCTGCCAGGTCGGCATCATCGGCGGCGCGCAGGTCGTTCAGGATCTCGGTCCCCGACCGGTTGGGCAGCATCAGGTCCAGAATCACCAGTCGTGGGCGTGCGGCCATGATCGCCTCGATTCCGCCCGCGCCGTCGGCATGCAGATCGACCTGCCACCCCTCGCGCGACAGGATGAAGCGCACCGCCTCGGCGATGTTGGGCTCGTCCTCGATCATCAGGATGTCCAACTGCATCCGCCCTCCCCCCATGCGGCCCGGCAGCGCGGCAGATCATGGGCCGGATCACGGCCCCGTGTCAAAGGGACCTTTGCGCCTGCCCACCCTGCGGCACAAGGATCGAGGGTTCGCGCCGCGCCGGACACTCCGCGCGCGGACAGATGCGACAGGCCGGCCCGATGGGCAGCGCGTCGTCGGGCGGCGGCCCGTCGAACGGCAGGATCAGCATCAGCGCCTCGGTCAGCAGCGGGCCGTCCAGGCCCAGGGCTGGCGGCGCTGCGCAAAGGACAGCGTGCGGAACGCCCGTCCGTCCGGGGTGACGACGATCCGCGCCAGCGCCACCTGCGGCACCGCCAGCGCGTGATACAGCGGCCACAGCGCACAGCTGTCGCCCGGCCGCGGCAGCGCGAACCCCTGCGCGGCGCGGCGCAGGGTCAGGACGCCCGACCCGTCACAGACCAGCAGGCCCGCACCCTGAAACCCCTCGGGGCGCAGATCGGCCAGACGCCGGATCACCAGGTCCAGCGGCTGCCCAAGCCGCGCGGCCAGGCGCACAGGGTCGGGCGGCGTGCCCGCCGCCGGGATCGCATCGATCAACGCGCGGTCCGACAGCGCGTCCCGGTCGTCCAGCAGTCCCGCCAGCAGGTCCGCGGCCATGGCGCGGGCCGCATCCGAGGTCAGATCGCCCGGATCGGGATCGGCGGTGCCGGGTTCGGCAAGCCAAGCCTCGACTTCCTCCTGGGGGGTGGTGGCTTGGCCCTCGGCCTCGAAACTGTCCAGATAGGCGACCAGCGCCTGCGCGGTCAGCGACAGGCGCTGGCTGTCCTGATGCAGGTTCGCGTGGAACCGCTTGCGCCATTCGGCGGAAATCTCGCCCTCTTCGACCAGGATCGCCGCCGTCGACCGGACCGAGGTCACGGCAGACAGCACCTCGTGCAGCGTGGTCAGCAGATAGGGGTCGCGGGTCATGCGGTCGGACAGATCGACCAGTTGCCGTTCCAGCCCCGCACCCCGCCGCGCATGCGCGATCAGCAGGCCCGACCAGCCCGGAAAGCGCGCCAGGAATTCGGTGATCTGGTCCAGTTCCGGCACGGTGCCCGCAGCCACGGGATGGGCTGCGGCCTCCCGCAGGGCGGCAATGCGGACCTCTTCGCGACCTTCGGCCAATTCGTCGGGGGGAACCTCCAGCACCTCGGCCAGGCGGGCGATCAGCTCGGCGCCGACGGGGCGGCGGTTGTGCTCGATCAGGTTCAGATAGGCGGGGGAAATGCCCACCGCGCGCGCGATATCCGCCTGGCGCCGGGCCATCGCCAGACGGCGTTCCCGGATCCGCGTCCCGGTCAGGACGGTCGCTGCGCGTCCCGACACGGCCTAGACCGCCAGACCGTGGCGCCCGGCAAGATCGGTGAAGAACTGCCACGCCACGCGCCCCGACCGGGCGCCGCGCGTGGCCTGCCATTCGATCGCCTGCGCGCGCAGATCATCCGGGTCGACCGCCAAGCCATAGGCCGCGCAATAGCCGTCGATCATCGCCAGGAACTGGTCCTGGTCGCAGGGATGAAAGCCCAGCCACAGGCCGAACCGGTCGGACAGGGACACCTTCTCCTCGACCGCCTCTCCGGGATGGATGGCGCTGGCGCGTTCGTTGTCGATCATCTCGCGCGGCATCAGGTGGCGGCGGTTCGATGTCGCATAGAGGATCACGTTGGCGGGCCGCCCGCTGATGCCGCCGTCCAGCACCGCCTTCAGCGATTTGTACTGGGTGTCGTCATGGCTGAAGGACAGATCGTCCGCGAACAGCACGAACCTGCGGTCGGGCACCGACCCCAGGATCGTCAGCAGCCGCCCGACAGACGGCAGGTCGTCGCGCGCAATCTCGACCAGGACCAGCGGCAGGCCGCGGGCCACGGCCTCGGCATGGACCGCCTTGACCAGCGACGACTTGCCCATGCCGCGCGCACCCCACAGCAGGGCGTTGTTCGCCCCAAGGCCGCGCGCGAATTGCAGGGTGTTGTCCAGCAGCGTGCGCCGCGACCGATCAATCCCGATCAGCTGGTCCAGCGGCACCCCGGCCACATGCGCCACCGGCACCAGGCGGTCAGGGTCGGCCTGCCAGACAAAGGCGGTCGCCTCGTCGAACCGGGGCAACGGAACGGGCGGCGGGGCCAGCCGTTCCAGCGCATCGGCAATGCGCGTCAGCGCAGCCGTCATTCGTCATCCTCGATCCACAGGCCCTGGGCCCGCAGGTCACGTTCGCGCACCACTTCGATGCGGCGGACGATCTGGATCGAGATCTCGTACAACCCGTACACGACCGAGAACAGCACCAGCTGGCTGCCCACATCGGGCGGCGTCAGGCAGGCGGCCAGCGTCAGGATGATCACCACCGCATAGCGGCGCGTGTTGGCCAGCGACTGCGACGACACCAGCCCCGCCCGCCCCAGCAGCGCCAGCGCCACTGGCAGCTGGAACGACAGGCCGAACGCCAGGATGAACCGCGTGGTCAGGGTCAGATACTCGCTGACCGACCCTTGGAAAACGATGCCGGCCAGCCGGCTGCCGTCACCCGCCGCCGCAGGATCGTCCGGCAGCGCCAGCGGGCCCTGCTGAAAGCCCAGGAAGAAGGCGAAGACCATCGGCAGGATGATGTAATAGGCAAAGGCGGCGCCCACGGCGAACATCGCGGGCGATGCCAGCAGGAACGGCAGGAACGCCCGCTTTTCGGTCTTGTACAGACCCGGGGCGACAAAGCGCCACAGCTGATAGCCGATCACCGGGAAGGACAGGATGAAGCCGCCGAAGAACGCGATGCGGATCGCGACCGAGAAACCCTCCTGCAGCTTCAGCAGGATCAGGCCGCATTCCTGGCCGCGGTCTTCCAGCGCGGCGCAGATCGGCCGGGTCAGAAAGTTGTAGATCGGGTTCCAGACCAGATAGGCCAGGATCATCGCCACGACCAGGGCCAGCACGGACCAGATGATCCGCGTGCGCAGTTCCTTGAGATGCTCCATCAGGGGGGCCGAACTGCCGTCGAGATCGTCGTCGATCGGGGTATGCGCTGACACTTACAGGTCCTTCGTGTCCGACCGCCGCACACCGGAGATGCGGCGGCGCGAATCGGGATTGGGCGCCACGTCGGCGGCAGGCTGGGTGGCCGAATTCGCGGGCTGGGCCGTGGCGGTTGCGGGTTTCGCGGGAATGGCCGCGTCCGCACCGTTATCCGCGACCGGGGCTGCCGGGTCGGGCTGGATCCGCTGACCCATGTTGGTCTTGGGGTCCCACTTCTCGAACTTGGTGACCGCGCGGTCCAGCGCGTCCAGGCCGCGGCTGTTCTTGGAGGTCATCGAGGACAGGTTCTTCATTCCCTTGGCGGCGTCGTCCAGACCGCTGGCCTTGGCCGCGTCCTCCATCGCGCTGGTGAATTCGCGGGCCATCGACCGCGCGCGAGAGGTCAGCCGCCCAAGCGTGTGGAACAGCTTGGGCAGATCCTCGGGGCCGATGACGACAAGCGCGACCACCCCGATCAGCAGCAATTCGCTCCAGCCGATATCAAGCATTCGGGAACTCGACCTTGTGGCGCACGGTTCAGGTGCGGGTGTCGGTATGCGGCGTCACGTCGCGCGCATCGCTGCCCGGAACGGTGTGGACCGGTGCGACAGGCTGCGTGGGGGTATCCAGCGTGGCGGGCTTTTCGGCCGTCTGTTCGGCGGCGGGATCGTTCATGCCCTTCTTGAAGGCGGTGATTCCCTTGCCGAATTCGCCCATCAGGGACGAAACCTTGCCGCGCCCGAACAGGACGAGGACAACGATGGCGATGACCAGAAGGGCCATGGGGGACGGTGCGTGCATTTCAGTTCTCCGTACCGGGTCAGGCCGTTGACCTGAGTTCAAGGACTGCCACCAACTATAGGCTCACTCCGCAGCCGTTGAAAGCCCACCCGGCGTGATTAACCCCCGACCCCGTCCGGCAGGCCATGCGATGACGCGATTTTGACGGCGCGTCCCGGCTTGGCAGCCGCCGCGCGGCACGCGATAAGGGCCGCATGGATCTGCAGCTGTACCTGACCGCCTTCGTCACGCTGTTCGTGGTCATCGACCCGATCGGCCTGGCCCCGATCTTCATCGCGCTGACCCCCGGCCAGTCGGGGGCCGAACGGCGGCACATCGGCGCGCGGTCGCTGATCATCGCCGCGGTCCTGCTGACGCTGTTCGGCCTGACGGGCGACGCGATCCTGTCGGCCATCGGCATCTCGATCTCGGCCTTCCGCATCGCGGGGGGGCTGCTGTTGTTCCTGACCGCGCTGGACATGCTGTTCGAACGCCGCACCGAACGCCGCGAAGGCCAGGCCGAGGGAGAGAACCACGCCGACGACCCGTCCGTCTTTCCGCTGGCCATGCCGCTGCTGGCCGGTCCCGGGGCGCTGGCCACGATGATCCTGCTGGTCGGCGAGAACCAGGGCGCGGGCCATGTCCTGATGGTGCATCTGATGATGCTGATCGTGCTGGGCATCTGCATGGTGCTGTTCGCGCTGGCGACGCCCCTGGCGCGCGCGCTTGGTCGGACCGGGGTGATGGTCGTCACGCGGCTGCTGGGCATGCTGCTGGCCGCGCTGTCCGTACAGTTCGTGATCGACGGGCTGCGCGGATCGGGCCTGTTCGGATGAGCGGCGACGACATTGCCCGCCTCACCTTTTACGGGATGCTGCTGGTTGTGATCGGCGGCGCCATGCTGTTCGAATTTTCGGGCCGGGGCGGTCGTGCCCTGCGCGCGCTGCTGTTATGGGCGGTGATTATCGCGGGTCTGGCGGCGGGATACGACTGGTGGCAGCAGACCTATGGCCCGCGCCAGCAGGTGCTGGACGGCGGCGCCCGGATCGAGGTTCCCGCAGGCCCCGGCGGCCATTTCCACCTGGAGGCCGTTCTGAACGGCACGCCCATCGATTTCATCGTGGATACCGGCGCGACCAGCGTCGCGCTCAGCCGCGACGATGCCAGGGCGATCGGGCTGGACCTGGATGCGCTGCGCTTCGGCGGGCAGGCGGTGACCGCCAACGGCCGCGTGGCGACGGCCCCCGTCACCATCGCGGAATTCGCCATCGGCGACGCGGTGGACCGCGACGTGCGCGCGGTGGTCATCGACAGCGAATTGCAGGACAGCCTGCTGGGCATGTCCTATCTGCGCCGCTTCGCCCGCGTCAGCTTCGAGGGCGACCTGCTGATCCTGGAACGCTAGCGCGGCAGGGCGCCGGACATCTGGCGGATCGTCGCAAAGATCACGTCGATGCCGCGCGCCAGCTGGGCGTAATCGGTCCATTCCTCAGGGGCATGCGAGATGCCGCCCCGGCTTGGCACGAAGATCAGCCCGGTGGGCGCGAACCCTGCCATGATCATCGCATCATGCCCCGCGCCGCTGACCATCACCCGGTGCGACACGCCAAGCGCCTCGGCCTGGGCGGACAGGGCGGCGTGGATCTGGCCCGACAGGGGCGTCGGCGCGGCGTAAAGCTGTCGTTCGACCTCGGCGGTCAGGCCGTTGCCCTGCGCATGGGCCACGGCCCCCTGCACCATCTCGATCAGGCGCAGCACGTCCTCCTCCGCGGGGGCGCGCAGATCGACGGTGAAGGTCACCAGGTCGGGGATCACGTTGGCGCCGCCCGGCAGGACCTCCATCTTGCCGACGGTCAGCACCGACTGACGCCCCACCTGCCGCGCCAGATCGGGCAGCAGCGACAGGATGCCGACCGCGCCGGTCAGCGCATCGCGGCGCTGGTCCATCGGCGTGGTGCCGGCATGGCCCGCCTGCCCGCGCACGGTGACGCGCAGTTGCGCCAGCCCCACGATGCGGTCGACGATGGCGATGTCCTGGCCTTCGGCCTCCAGCACCGGGCCCTGTTCGATATGCAGTTCCAAAAAGGCATGCACCGATCCGGGCGACAGCGCCGCCTGCCCGCCCGCACCGGGTCCAGCCCGTAATCGGTCATCGCCTGCGCGGCCGACACGCCCGCATCGTCGCGCAGATTGTCCAGCGCCGCGGGGTCCACCTGTCCGGTCAGCAGGCGCGAGCCGAACAGGCCGCCTCCAAAGCGGGTGCCCTCTTCCTCGATCAGGGCCACGACCTCGATCGGGCGGTCGGGCTGCAGGCCAAGGTCGCGGAACAGGAACGCGGTCTCGATCCCCGCCACCACGCCCGCAGGGCCGTCGAACCGCCCGCCATTGGGCACCGAATCCAGATGCGATCCGACCAGGATCGGCGCCAGGTCCGGGCGCGCGCCCTCCAGCCGGCCAAAGATGTTGCCGACGGCGTCCTCGCGCACCTCCAGCCCGGCCTCGACCATCTGGCCCGCCACGAAATCGCGCGCGGCGCGGTATTCGGGGCTGTAGGTCAGCCGCGTCGTCCCCCTGCCGGGGGTCGCGTTGAAACGGTCGATGCCCTCGATCAGCGCCTCGATCCGGCGTGCATCCGCAAATCCTGTCATCCGATCAGCCCCACGAACAAACCTGCCAGCACGACCGACACCATCGTCACCGTGACAAAGCCCGCGACCAGCATCGGCGGCAGCAGATGCGCGGTCAATGCCTCGCGTTCGGCGGCGTCGTCGGTCAGCGTGTCGATGACGTCCTTGGTGATGATGTAATCGGCCGGAAACCCGTAAAGTGCGGTCAGCGAACAGGCAAAGGCCATCGCGGGCGTGATGCCCAGCAGACGCCCCACGATCCACGAGGCGATGTACATGCCCACCAGCCCGATCGCGATGATGGTGACCAGCGGCACGGCCAGCTGGCCCAGCATCTCTGGCGTGGCGCGTTTCAGCCCGTCGAAGATGAAGACCATCAGGATCAGCACCGTGAACCCGAACGCGTTGGCCTTGCGCAGCGGCTCGCGCTCCAGGAACCCGGCCGAGGTGGCGATCACGCCGAAGACCAGGCACAGCACGAAGGGGCTGATGGTGACCACGGGCGCTGTCAGTTCCGACACGCCCCAGGCCGCAAAGGCCACGATGCCAAGCCGCAGCATCTTGAAATACGCGGTGTCATAGGCGGCGGGCAGGCGCGCGAACAGGCGCGGCGGCACCGGCGCATCGACGCTTTCGGCCACCGGGGTCGTCCCCTGCCAACGTCCCGCGCGGTGCAGGTCAAGGACGCGCCGCCCCTCGCGCTTCAGCATGATCGCGGTCAGCGGATAGCCCGCAAAGCCCTGCATCACATAGATCAGGATCGCCAGAACCGACAGCGCCTGCAGGCCCGCATCGGCCGCCGCCTGCGACATGATCAGCGACGCCACGACCCCGCCGACCAACGGCGGCGTCGCCACCACAACCGTCTGCCAGTCCAGCAGCATCACGCCCACGGTGAACAACAGCGCAACGATGCCGCCGATCCCGGCCAGCGCCACGACGACCGTGCGCCACTGCCGGGCCAGTTCCGCGAAGGACAGCAGCGTGCCCATGTTGGTGATCAGCAGATACATGGCCAGAAACACGATCGGCGTCTGGAAGCCCGCGACCTGGACGATGTCTTCGGGGAAGAACGTCCAGTATCCCACCAGGAACAGGATCGCGCAGACGAAGACCGACGGCAGCCAGGACCGCGTCCGGGTCGAGACGACATCGCCGATCCACAGGATCAGCGCCAACAGGGAGAAGGCCAGCAATTGCGGCATGGGGTCCAAGCCTTTCGGATCAGGATCTGTCAAACGGCGACCGCATGGCGCAACAAACCCTGTGCGCCGGCCGCGATGCGCGTTACAATTGATCCATCTGGATATATTGTGCAACGGCCAATCGTCGCACCCGCGCCATGACCGGAGGAACAGGATGCAGACCGACGACCCCGACGCGATGCTGGCGCAGTTGCTGGGCAGCGACCTGTCAGAAATTCTGTCGATCAGCTATGTCGTGCTGGCCAACAACCAGGTGACGAACCGGCATATCGAGCGGGTTCACGACATGCCCGTGCAATGCTGGTCGGCACTGCTGGCGACGGTCAGCTTTCCGGGGCTGCGGGCGCGCGATCTGCTGCACCTGTTCCCGCGGCCGCAGAACACCGTCAGCCGCGCACTGGCCCTGCTGGAGGCGCGCGGCCTGATCGATCAGCGCCCCTGTCCGCAAGACGCGCGGGCCAAGCGGCTGTATCCGACGCCTGCGGGCACCGACCTGCTGGCCACGATCCGCCAGACCGCACGGCTGCGCCAGGATGAGGTTTTCGGCGTTCTGGACTCGGACGAACGCGCGACCTTTCTGGCGCTGTGCCACAAGATCGCCACGGGACCGCGGCTGGTCCGTTCGACGGTGATGCCCGATCAGGCCAAGCGGACGGGGATGCCCTTGGACGCCGGGGTGCCCGATGCCAGATCACCCCGCGACAGCGGCGACAGCGGGTTCAGCTCCGGGAAATAGCCCGCCATGCAGCCGCGCGGAATGTCATAGGGGATGACGCGCAGCCCCTCGACCCGCCGCGAGATCCCGTCTTCGGCGGCAGAGGTCAGGGCGATGCGCTGTTCCGCCACCAGCCCTGCGGTCGCCATGTCGTCGGGGGACATCATGACCAGCATGCGGTCGCCCTCGATCCCGCGCAGGCGGTCGGACATGCCATAGACGGTGGTGTTGAACTGGTCGTTCGACCGCAGCGTCATCAGGCGAAAGACGCCGTCCTCCGCGCCAAGTCCCGTCGCGTCCAGATCGGCGGGCCGCGTGAACTGCGCCTTGCCGCTGTCGGTCTGCCAGTCGCGGTTGCGTGCCGGGTTGTCGCGATAGAACCCGCCGGGTTGGTCCATCCGCGTTTCGAAATCGCGGAAGTCGTCGGGATAGACCGCCTCGATCAGGGCGCGGATGCGGGCGTAATCGCCGGCCCAATTTCTCCAAGGCGTCTTGGGGTTCGGGTCCAAGGTCGCCGCGGCCATTCGGGCCACGATCTCTGTCTCGGACAACAGATGCGGGCTGGCGGGCGTGCGGTTCCCGATGGACCCGTGGATGTGGCTGAAGCTGTCCTCGACCGAAACCTGCTGGTTCACGCCGCCCTGCATGTCCTGTTCGGCCCTGACCAGACAGGGCAGGATCCACGACGCCTGCCCCGGCATCAGATGCGTGCGGTTCAGCCGCGTCGCGACATGCACGGTCAGGGGCATTGACCGCCACGCGGCGGCCACGCGGTCTGTGTCGGGCACGGCGCGGGCCAGATTGCCGCCCAGCCCCACGAACCCGGTCGCCCGTCCCTCCAGCAGCGCCTCGACAAAGGCGGTGGTGTTCCACCCCTCCTCCATCGGCGGCTGGATGTCGAACAACGCGCGCAGGCGGTCGTTGGGGACTAGGTCGGGCTTTTCGGTGATGCCCACGGTCCGCTGGCCCTGCACGTTGGAATGGCCGCGGACCGGGCTGCAGCCGGCGCCCTTGCGGCCGATATTGCCCCGCAGCAGAAGCAGGTTGACCAGCGCACCGATGGCGTCCGATCCGTGGACGTGCTGCGTCAGGCCCATGCCATAAACGCCGATCACGGCCCGCGACCGAGCATAGATCGCGCCGATCCCCTCCATCGCCGCGCGGGTCAGGCCGCTGACCTGCTCAAGGTCGGACCAGTCGGTCGCATCGACCCAGTCCATCCATGCCTGCAGGCCATGCGCGTGGGTGTTCAGGAAATCATGGTCCAGCACGCCCCCGCGGCTGCGTTCCAGCTCCAGCACATGCTTGGCGATGCCGGTCAGCGCGGCGATGTCGCCGCCCGCGCGGACCTGCAGATAGCGGTCGGCGATCTCGGTGGGCGCGCCCACGGTCATTTGCCACGCGCTTTGCGGGTTGGCGAATTCAAGCAGGCCCTTTTCGCGCAAGGGGTTGATCGCCACGATGCAGCAGCCACGCTTGGCCGCCTGCTGCAGCGGGTGCAGCATGCGAGGGCTGTTCGTGCCGGGGTTCTGGCCGATCTGCAGGATCATGTCGCAATGCTCGAAATCCTCCAGCACGCAGGTGCCGACCGGCGATCCGATGACGGTCTTCAGCCCGACAGACGTCGTCTCATGGCACATGTTCGAACTGTCGGGCAGGTTCACGTGGCCATAGGCGCGGGCATACAGGCCGTACAGGAACGATGCCTCCAGCCCCGCCTTGCCGGATGCGTAAAAGGTCACGGCCTTGGGGTCCATCGCCCGTAGCCCCTGCCCAATTTCGGCGAAGGCTGCATCCCAGGTGGTCTCCAGATAACGGTCGCTGGCCGCGTCATAGCGCAGGGGGTGGGTCAGACGGCCCGCCATCTCAAGGTCGTACTCCGACCAGGTGGACAGATCCGCCACCGTATGGTCCAGAAAGAAATCCGGCCCACAGCGTTCTGTGGTCAGGTCCCACAGGGTCGCCTTGGCACCGTTTTCACAGAATTCGACAACATGCGGGTTGGGCGGCTTGCCCCATGCGCAGGAAGAACACATCATCCCGCCGGGCTTGTTCTGACGCCGCAACGTGTCCAGCGCACCGGGGCCGGGTTTGGCGGCGCGCGCCACCTGGGCCATGCCCTGAGCCGATCCCCATCCCCCGACGGGGCCGCCATAAGAAAAAACGCGGTCGTCGGTCTTGGGCTGGTCGTCGGACATGTCGGGCTCCTGTCAGGGGGTCGGGGGCGGCGAACCGCCCCCGCAAGCGATCATGCCGCCGGGGCGAAGGGATCGGGCAGATCCGCCAGCAGCTTGTCGGGCGTCATCGGGAAATCGTGCAGACGCACGCCGCAGGCATTGTAGATCGCGTTCGCGACCGCGCCCGCCGCCCCACAGATGCCCAGTTCGCCGACACCCTTGGCCTGGATGGGCGAGGCGTGGGGGTCACGCTCCTCCAGCAGGATCACCTCCATGTCGGGAATGTCCGCATGGACGGGCACGTGGTATTCGCCCAGATCGTGGTTCACCAGATGGCCGTCGCGGCTGTCAAAGGCCAGCTCTTCGGTCAGCGCGCTGCCGATGCCCCAGACCATGCCGCCGATGCATTGCGACCGGGCCGTCTTGGCGTTCAGCACCCGGCCAAAGCCAAAGGCCCCGGTCATGCGGCGGATGCGCGTCTCGCCGGTAAAGGCGTTGACCGCGACCTCGCAGAAGAAGGCGCCATAGGTCGACTGGTTGACCTTCTCCATCAGCTTGCCGGGTTCGATCTTGCCGGTGCGGGTCAGATCCTCCGACAGCAGGTCGGTCACGGGACGCGGCTCGACCCCTTCGGCCCAAGCCTTGCCGTCCTGCAACAGCAGGTCATCGGACGCACAGCCAAGCGCCTGCGCCAGCGTCGCGCGGATCGCCTCGCAGGCCAGGAACACCGCCGAACCCGTCGACGACGCACCCCAGCTGCCCCCCGATCCGGCACCGGACGGCAGGCGGCTGTCACCCAGACGCACGGTGGTACGATCGATCGGCTGGCCCAGCATCTCTGCCGCAACCTGACCCAGGATGGCATAGCTGCCGGTGCCGATGTCGGTGTGGTCGGTTTCCACGATCACATGGCCGTCGGCGGTCAGCGTCACGCGCGCCTCGGCCTTGGCCAGGATGTTCACGCGCGCGGCGGATGCCACGCCCATGCCGATCCACCATTCACCCTCGCGCCGCGCACAGGGCTTGGCGCTGCGCTTGTTCCAGCCAAAGGCCGCGGCGCCCGCGTCCAGCGCCTCGACCAGCCTGCGCGAGGAATAGGGCGTGCCCTCTCCCGGAACTTCGTCGGGCAGGTTGCGCTTGCGCAGTTCCACAGGATCGATGCCCGCAGCCTCGGCCAGCTCGTCCATCGCGACCTCTAGGGCCTGCATGCCCACAGCCTCGCCCGGCGCGCGGACGGAGCCTGCGGTCAGGCGGGTGATGTCGGACTTGCGCACAGCCAGCAGACGGTTTTCGCCGGCATAAAGGAACTCGGACGCCTGCGTGACGGGTTCGGAAAACTCCTCTCCGGGCAGGTTCGACACCAGTGCCTCATGCCCGAACGCCGTCAGGCGGCCATCGGTGCCGCAGCCCAGACGGATGCGCTGTTCGGTTTCCGACCGGCGCATGATCGACTGGAACACCTGCTGGCGGCTCATGACGACGCGCACCGGGCGGTCCAGCTCCTTCGCCGCAATCGCCGCGGCGACCGCCTCGTGAGAGATTCCCAGCTTGGACCCGAACCCGCCACCGACATAGGGCGACAGCAGATGCACGTGCTTGGGGTCGATCCCCAGGCTGTCGGCAAGTTCGGCCACATTATAGGTCAGCATCTGCAGGCTGCCCCACAGGGTCAGGTCGCGGCCGTCCCACTCCGCGATCGCCGCATGCGGCTCCATCGCGGCGCTGGCATGGCCGGGGGTGGTGAAGGCCAGATCGACCGAATGCGCCGCGTCGCGCATCGCACGGTCCAGATCGCCCGCCGTGATCGGATCGGCGGCAGGTTCCGCGTCCACGTCCTGCGGCATGAACTGCGCGTCGCCCGACTGGTCGTCGTAATCGATCTGCAGCGCCTTGGCAGCGTTGGTCGCCTGTTCGAACGTCTCGGCCACGACCAGGGCCACCGGCTGCATCGGAAAGTCGACCTTGGAAACGTCCTGTTCGGGCGCCTCTCCGGCGGTGCCCTGCGCCGCACGGCGCAGCATCCGTTCCGAGGAATAGACGCCCAGCACGCCCGGCATCGCCATCACCAGATCGCGGTGGATCTTCTTGACGCGGCCGGTGCTGATCGTCGCGCCGACCAGCACGCCTTCGGCGCAGTTTTCCCGCACGTATTCGGCAGCATAGGTCGCGGTGCCCGCGACCTTCAGCGGGCCTTCCGGACGGTCCAGCGGCTTGCCGATCACACCCTGGCGGGTGCGGTCCAGCATGTCGCGGGTGTCGGGGGTGTCATAGGTATCGCTCATGGTCATTCCCCCGTGGCTTCCGCCAGCACGGCCGCAAGGGCGCGGCGGACCAGCGTGATCTTGAAATCGTTGTGGCCCTGGCCGCGCGCATCCTCCAGCAGCAGGTCCGCCGCCTTGCCGAACAGCGCGGGGGTGGGACGTTCGCCCACCAGCAGCTTTTCGACGCGTTCATCAGTCCAGGGCTTGTGGGCGATGCTGCCGAATGCCAGCTGCGCGGCGTCGATGCGGTCGCCGTCCATGCGGATCGAGGCAGCGACCGACACCAACGCAAAGGCATAGGAGGCGCGGTCGCGCACCTTGCGGTACAGGTGGCGTCCTCCGATCGGTGCGGGCAGGCGGATCGCGGTGATCACCTCGCCCGGCTTCAGCACGTTGTCGCGCGACGGGTCGTCCCCCGGCAGGCGGTGGAAGTCGCGCATCGCGATCTCGCGGATGCCATCGGGCCCCTCGGTCTCGACCGTGGCACGCAGCGCCGACAGGGCCACGGCCATGTCGCCGGGATAGGTCGCGATGCAGGCATCCGACGCGCCCAGGATCGCGTGGTTGCGGTTCACGCCACCCTGCGCCGCGCAGCCGGTGCCCGGCTCACGCTTGTTGCAGGGGGACCGTCCGTCCATGAAATAGCCGCAGCGCGTGCGCTGGCACAGGTTGCCGCCCATCGTCGCCTTGTTGCGCAGCTGCGGGCTGGCCCCGGCCAGAATGGCGCGCGACAGCAGCGGCCAGTCGGCGCGGATGCGCGGATGCGCGGCGCAATCGGAGTTGCTGACCAGCGCGCCGATGCGCAGGCCGGCGCCCTCGGACGTGATCTCGTTCAGGCCGACGCGGGTGATGTCCAGCAGGGCATCGGGGGTCGCGACCTCTAGCTTCATCAGGTCCAGCAGGTTGGTGCCGCCGGCGATCAGCATCGCGGGGCTGCCGACGGCTTGGGCCAGATCGCCCGCGCGGTCGTATTCGAATGCCTTCATCGTGCGGCCTCCGTCTGGGCCATGGCATCGCGGATGGCGGCCAGGATGTTGTCATAGGCCCCGCAACGGCACAGGTTGCCGCTCATCCGTTCGCGGATCTCGGCTTCGGCCACGGCGGGCTTGTCGGCGGGATCGGCGGTGACGGCACTGGGCCAACCCTGCCGGATTTCCTCGATCATGGCGGTGGCGGAACAGATCTGACCGGGGGTGCAATAGCCGCACTGGAACCCGTCATGGGCGACAAATGCCGCCTGCAGGGTCGACAGCGCGTCGGGCGTGCCGATGCCCTCGATCGTGGTGATCTCGTCTTCGTCATGCATGACGGCCAGCGTCAGGCAGGAGTTGATGCGGCGACCGTTGACGATGACGGTGCAGGCGCCGCATTGACCGTGGTCGCAGCCCTTCTTTGTTCCGGTCAGCCCAAGGTCCAGACGCAGGACGTCAAGCAGGCTGCGGCGGGGGTCGCCGTGGTATTCGTGTGATTGGCCGTTGACGGACAACCTGGCGGCGGGGCGTTGTGCCATTGGGGGCTCCTTGGACCGCTGTGCTGGGTCCAAGGCAACGTGGCCCGGGCAAGGGGGTTCCCTTGCCCTTTGTCAGTCATGCCACAAGGGCTGTGGCGTTCCGCCGCGCCCGGTTCTGGGCGATCATCGCACAGATCAGCAGCTGTGCCATGTGGTAGATCAGAACCGGCAGGACGGTCGCACCGACCGTCTCGGCCGGGAACAGCGCGGCGGCGATGGGCAGGCCCGTGGCAAGGCTTTTGGTGGACCCGCAAAAAACAGCACGATCCGGTCCTCAACGGGCAGGGCAAAGGCCCGGCCGACCCCGACCATCAGGCCAAAGACGCAGGCCAGCAGCACCAGCATCACCGCGATCAGCGCGATCAGCGCCGAAGGCGGGATCGACGCCCACAGGCCCGACACCGTGCCGGCGCTGAAGGCCGAATAGACGATCAACAGAATGGCACCGCGGTCCACGACCAGCGTCAGCGTCTTGCGGTTCCGGACGAACGCCCCCACCCAGGGGCGCAATAACTGGCCCAGGACGAACGGCAGCAGGATCTGCGTGCCGATGCGCAGCACCGCATCCAGGCTGACGCCGCCCTCTCCGGTCTGCAGCAGCACCGCGACCAGCGCGGGCGTCAACGCGACACCGATCAGGTTCGACAGCGACGCCGCGCAGATCGCCGCGGGGACGTTGCCGCCCGCCATCGACACGAACGCGATCGAGCTTTGGATCGTCGAGGGCAGCACCGCCAGAAACACCAGCCCCAGCGTGACCTGCGGCCCCAGCAGATCGCCGAAGATCAGCGCGAACGCCATCCCCAGCACCGGGATCATCAGATAGGTCGCTGCGAAGGTCAGCCCCTGCAGACGCCAGTTCAGCATCCCAGCCTTGACCGATGCCGGGTCCAGTTTCGCGCCGTACAGGAAGAACAGCAGCGCCACCGCCCAATAGGTCACCTGCCCCAGGGCCTCGGCCGCCACGCCCCGCGCAGGCAGGGCCAGCCCGACCATGACCGTGCCCAGCAGCATCAGCATATAGCTGTCGATCCCGATGCGTTTCAGAAAGCCCATGTCCGTCTCCTTACAGGCCGATGGCCATGCCGTCCTTGCGACTGTCCGACCCGCCTTCCAGCAGCCCGTCCCCGATGCGGATCGCCTGCGCACCACCCATCGGGCCGGTCAGGCGCTTGATGACGTGACCGCGCGCGGCCAGGTCGTCGCAGATGTCCTGCGGCAGGGTCGGTTCGACCTGCAGCACGCCGTCGGTGGCAAAGCTGCGCGGTTCGTCCATCGCCGCCTGCAGCGACAGGCCGCGGTCGATCACCGCCGACAGGAATGCCGCATGGCCCGCCGCCTGATACTGTCCGCCCATCACGCCAAAGGGCATGACGGTGCGGCTGCCTTGGGTGACCATGCCGGGAATGATCGTGTGCATCGGGCGCTTGCGCGGACCGATGGCGTTCGGGTGGCCCGGGATCATCCGGAACGACGCGCCCCGGCTTTGGAACAGGACGCCCGTCGCGGGGTCCAGCCGCCCCGACCCGAAGCCGTGGAAGATCGAATTGATGAAGGACACGGCGTTCCCCTGCGCGTCCACCACGCACAGATAGATCGTGTCCTTGTGTTCGGGCTCGTCCCACAGGGCCGGTGCCTGCGCCCGCGTCATGTCAATGTGCGCGCGCAAGGCGGCGATGGCCGCGTCCGACATCAGCCGCTCGGTCAGCCCGGCACAGTGGTCCGGATCGCCCAGCAGTTCGTCGCGGTGGTGATAGGCCAGCTTGGTCGCCTCGGCTTGGACATGGATGCGGTCGGCCACGGACAGGGTGGCCATGTCGAACCCCTCGATGATCTTCAGGATCAACAGCGCGGCCAGCCCCTGCCCGTTCGGCGGACATTCGTGGATGTCGAACCCGCGATAGCTGGCGCTGATCGGGTCGACCCATTCGGCGCCGTCCGTGGCATCCGCGAAATCCTGTTCGCTGTGCAGCCCGCCCAAGGACCGCAGATGCGCGACCATGCGCGACCCCGTGTCCCCCTCATAGAACGCGGCCGGACCGTGGGCCGCGATCTCCTCCAGCCGGTCGGCCAGCAGGGGCTGGGCAAAGCGGGTCCCAGTCGCAGGGGCCGGCAGGAAATGCGCCGCCGCATGCGGATCGCCCGCGACGGTGGCCTGCCCCTCGGCCCAGTCCTGGGCGACGCGGGGGGTGATGGGAAAGCCCTCGCGGCCATAACCGATCGCATCGCGGAACAGGCGCGACAGCGGCAGGCTGCCAAGATCGGCATGCAACCGGCACCACGCGGAAATCGCGCCGGGCACGGTCACCGCATGCGCGCTGGTCTGTGGGATGGTGTCGGTCAGACCGGCGGCCTGCAGCGCGTCGATCGTCGCTGCGGCGGGCGCACGACCCGAACCGTTCAGCGCCCGCACCGCCCCGTTCGCGGGCGCGTAAAGGGCAAAGCAGTCGCCGCCGATCCCGGTCATCAGCGGATCGACCACCGCCTGCACCGCGCTGGCGGCGATGGCGGCGTCGACCGCGTTCCCGCCCTCGGCCAGAACGGCCAGACCCGCCGCGCTGGCCAGCGGGTGCGAGGTGGCGACCATCGCGCGACCGGCAAGGGTGGACGGCTTGCGGCCCGACAGGAAATCGAATGCGGTCATGGGAATGGCTCTCCGGCGTGGAATCACATGGTCAAGCGGCTACGGTATGTATACATGTGGAAGGCACCGGAATACAATTGACGGAATTCCCGATGCCTGCCATCCGTTCGGCCGATCAGATCCACGACGCGCTTTCCGCGCAGATCATCGCGGGCACGCTGCGTCCCGGCGACCCGTTGGGAGAGACGACCCTTGCCGCGCGGTTCGGCCTGTCCCGGACCCCGGTGCGCGAGGCGTTGCAGCGGCTGGCGGCCGAGGGGCTGGTCGAGCGCGGCCCGCGCCGGGCCTTCGTCGTGCGACGGATGAGCAGCGACGCCCTGCGCCACCTGTTCGAGGCCCTGGCCGAACTGGAGGCGCTGTGCGCCAGCCTGTCGGCACTGCGCATGACGCCCACCGATCACGCATTGCTGGCCAACATCCTGGACCGCGACGACCTGCCCGGTGCGGATTACGCGCAGGCCAACATGCGGTTCCACGAAACGCTGCGGCGGGGTGCGGGAAACGAGGTTCTGGCCGATCTACTGGCCGATCTGAACCGGCGCAGCCTGCCGTGGCGCAACGCCCAGTTCCAGGTCCGCGCGACCCGCATCGCCACCTCGCGGGCAGAGCACCGCGCGATCCTGGCGGCGATCACGGCGCGCGATGCGGATCGCGCGGCCGACCTGATGCGGGCGCATATGGGCACCTCGCTTGGCGTCATCCTTGAGATGATCGCCGGGCGGGACTGATCCCTATTCCGCGGGCTGAGGCTGGGGTTTGACCACGGGCACGGGCACGTCCCGGCGCCCGATCCGCTCGATCAGCACATAGATGACCGGCGTCAGGAACAGCGTCAGCACGAAGGCCAGCGACAGCCCGCCCACGATGACCGCCCCGATGGCGCGACGGCTTTCCGCCCCTGCCCCCGATGCGGTCGCCAGGGGCACGGCCCCCAGGATCGTGGCGATGGTCGTCATCATCACCGGGCGCAGGCGCGTGACCGCCCCCTCGCGCGCGGCGGTGACCAGATCGCGGCCCTCCTCGCGCAGCTGGTTGGCGAACTCGACGATCAGGATGCCGTTCTTGGCCATGATCCCGATCAGCAGGATCATTCCCACCTGGGAAAAGATGTTGACCGAGGCCCCGGTCAGCAGCAGCGTCGCCACCGCGCCCGCCAACCCCAACGGCACCGTCAGCATGATCGTCAGCGGCGTGCGAAAGCTTTCGAACTGCGCCGCCAGCACCAGGAACACGATCAGCAGCGCCATGCCAAACACCGTGGCGACGCCGCCTTGGTTCTCCTGGTAATCCGCGGCCTGTCCGCGCCAGACCAGCAGCGCGCCGGCGGGCAGTTCGGCGGCGGCCTGTTCCACGATGGCGATGGCACGGGCCAGATCGGTCCCCTCGACCAGATCGGCTTCGGTCGTGACCGAGATCAGCCTGTCGTTCCGGGCGATGGACGGCACCGTGGCCCCGGTCGTCACGTCGGCAAAGGCCGACAGCGGGATCAGGTCGCCCCGCGTGTTGCGGATCAGCACGGACAGCATGTCCTGGACGCTGTCGCGGTCTTCGGGCGCTGCCTGCAGGATCACCGGATACTGGCGGCCGTCGCTGGTGTATTCGCCCACGTTGCGCGACGCGAACAGCACCTGCAGGGTCTGGGCCACGGTTTCGCTGTCCAGGCCCAGGTCCTGGGCGCGGGTGCGGTCGATGTCCAGCGATGCGCCGGGCTGATTGGCGGCATAGTCGACCTCGATCCCGGCAAGGCCGGGGGCGTCGGCCAGGTTCGCGGCCACGGTTTCTGCCCATTCGGCGGCGCGCGCCAGATCGGGGCCGCCGATGGACCAGTTGATGCTGCCGCTGCCGCCGCCAAGGCCTAGGCCGCCCGATGGCCGGATCGAGGTCGAGACCTCGGTCATGGCGGTCAGCTGCGGGCGCAGCTGGGCCATGACCTCGTCCACGGTGACGTCGCGGCTGTCCCAGGGGGCCAGGTTCACGAACAGCATCGCCCGGCGCGAATTCGCGCCCGGACCGATGATGGCGGTGACGTTGTCGACGATCCCCTGATCGCGCAGCGGCTGGATCATCGCCTCGACCTTGCGGGTCGCGGCGTCGGTATAGTCCAGGTTCGACCCCTGCGGCGCGTTCAGCATGATGCGGAAGCTGCCGCGATCCTCATCCGGGGTCAGCTGGCGCGGCAACGCCTGATAGACGGACACTGCCCCCGCGACCAGGAACGCCGTTCCGGCCAGAATCGCCACGGGCCGCGCGATCAGCCGCACCAGAATGCGGTCATAGCCGCGTTCCAGCCAGACGATGGCACGGTTCATGGTGCGGGTCAGCAGGTTCGGACGATCCTCTCGCGGCATCACCATCGCGGCCAGCACCGGCGACAGGGTCAGCGCGACAAGGCCCGACACCGCGACCGCGATGGCCAACACGATGCCGAATTCGGCAAACAGCTGGCCCAGTTCCCCATCCATGAAGCTGACCGGGACAAAGACCGCGATCAGCACGGCGGTAGTGGCGATGACGGCAAAGCTGACCTGCCCCGCGCCCTGCCGCGCGGCCTCGGCCCGGGACTTGCCCATGGCGCGGTGGCGCTGGATGTTCTCCAGCACCACGATGGCGTCGTCCACGACCAGGCCGATGGCCAGGATCAGCGCGAACAGCGTCAGGATGTTGATGGTGAACCCCAGGGCCAGCATCCCCAACGCCGCGCCAAGCGCCGAAACCGGGATGGTCACGATCGGCACCAAGGACAGCCGCATGGACCCCAGGAACAGGAAGATCACCGCGATCACCAAGGCGACGGCCTCCAGGAACACCTTGATGACCTGAGAGATCGAGCTTTCGATGAACACCGCCTCGTCCGTCGTGATGGTCAGCGCCATGCCGTCGGGCAGCGTGGGGCGGATGCGTTCCAGCTCCGCCTTGACGGCGGTCGAGATGGCGACGGTGTTCGACTGCGCCTGCGGCTGGACGCCCAGGCCCAGGGCCACGGTGCCGTTCGCGCGATAGATGGTGGTGGTCTCCTCGGCCCCCTCCTCGATCCGGGCGACGTCGCCCAGGCGCAGCGGGCGCCCCCCTCGTCGCGCAGGACGACCTGGCGGAACACGTCGGGAGAGGTGAACCGTGTCTGCGCCAGCACCTGCAGCTGCCGGGCGCGGTCTCGATCTGGCCCGCGGGCAGTTCGACGTTGTTGGCCTGCAGCGCGCCGATGATGTCGCTGGTGGTGATGCCATAGGCGGCCATGCGCGCCTGATCCAGCCAGATGCGCATCGACGGCGCGCGCTCGCCAAAGACCTGCGCGTTGGCCACGCCCGGCAGGCGGGCCAGGCGGTCGGTGATGAAGCGGCTGGCGTAATCCGACAGTTCCAGCGGGGTCATCGACGGGCTGGACATGGCCAGCCGGATGACCGGGTCGCCCTCGTCGTCGTTCTTCTCCACGCTTGGCGTGTCGGCCCCGTCGGGCAGATCGTTCAGCACCCGTTCGACCGCGGCGCGCACGTCGTTGGCGGCGCTGTCGATGTCGCGGCCTGGATCGAAGGTCAGCACGGTGCGCATCCGGCCCCGGTCGGACGTGGTGCGCATGGCGGTGACGCCGCTGACGCCCGCCAGCCCGCCCTCGATCACCGTGGCCAGCTGGTTGTCCACCACGTCGGGGGCGGCCCCGGTATAGTTCACGCGGACGCTGACCTCTGCCGCCTCGACCGAGGGCAGTTCGCGCACCGGCAGGCGGGTGATGGCCACCGCGCCGATCAGCACGATCAGCAGGTTGATGACGGTCGCGAAGACAGGGCGGCGCAGGGCGAAATCAGGAACGCTCATCCGTCGGCTCCGGTCGGGGGTTCGGCGGCGGCGGTGCGGTCCGGGCGCGGGGTGGCCGTGACGGCCGTGCCCGCGTCGACGCGGTGCAGGTTCGACACGATGATCTGGGTACCCAGATCAAGGCCGGCCAGAACCTCGACCAGACCGTCGGATTGCTGACCCACCTGGATGTTGGCCCAGGCCGCCTCGTTGCCCTGCACGATCAGGACGCGCTGGACATCGCCCTCGACGCTCAGCGCGGATTCGGGGACGGCGGGGCGTTCGCGCTGGTCCAGGACCAGCTCGACCTGCAGGAACATGCCGCCCGTCAGGCGCGGTCGGGGTTGGGCATCTGCGCCCGCAGCGCGATCGACCGCGTGGCCGCATCGACCCGCGTGTCGACCAGGCTGATCGTCGCGTCGAACACCCGGTCGGGCCAGGCCGAGGAGCGCAGCTGCACCCCCTGGCCCACCGCCAGGCGTGGCAGCAGCGTTTCGGGAACGCCGAAATCGATCTCGATCACCTCGAGGTCGTCCAAGGTGGCGATGGGGGTGCCGCTGTCCAGCATCTGCCCCTCGACCAGGTCGGTCAGGCCGATGACGCCGGAAAACGGCGCGCGCAGCAGCCGGTCCTCCAGCACCACCTGGGCGCGGTCGCGTTCGGCCTGGGCGCGCAGCTGGGCCGCGCGGGCGGTCTGGAACGCGGCGTCCGACGACGACCCGCTGGCGTTCAATTGTTCCTGGCGGGCGAATGCGGCGTCGGCCTCGGCCAGGGTCGCCTCGGCGGCGGCCAGATCGGCCTGTTCGGCGCGATCGTCCAGTTCCAGCAGGACGTCGCCGCGTTCGACCTGCGCGCCGGGGCGGAACGCGATGCGGGTGATGCGGCCGCTGGCCTCGGGCATCAGATCGACGGCGCTGCGCGCGCGCGCGGTGCGACCGCGCGGACGCTGTCGACGAAACGGGCGGTCTGGACGGCCACGGTCTCGACCGGGACGGCCTCTCCGGGGGCGTCGGACGGGCCGCGGGCCAGCTCGGGTTCGGTCAGCAGGCGATCCGACAGCGTCATGCCCCCGGCGGCCGCGGCGATGATCACGATGGCACCGATGGTCGCCTTGACGAAGCGCATGGTCTGTATTCTCCCGTGTCGGGCCTGGGGTCGGTCGGCCGCCTGCCGCCCTTGCCGCCGGGCAGTGCTGCGCGCAGATTGCCCCTTGGTGCGCATCGCGCAACTGATAATCCCGTGTAAAGGCCTGAAAACGGCGCCGCTGCCCCCTGACGGGGCACGAGGCCCGCTCCCCGAAAGGATCCCCGATGGGTACCCCAGACGACCTGACCCTGGCGATCGACGCCGCCCACGCCGCCGGAGAGCTGTTGCGCGCGCACTGGAACGACCGCGACCTGCTGACTATCGACGCCAAGCGGCAGGGCGACTTCGTGTCGCAGGCCGACCATCAGTCCGAGGCGCTGCTGCGCGACCGCCTGCTGGGCGCGAACCCCACCGACGGCTGGCTGGGAGAGGAGACCGACGCCGTCCCCGGCCACCGCCGCTGGATCGTGGACCCGCTGGACGGCACCACGAACTTTCTGCGCGGCATCGCGCATTGGGCGGTGTCGATCGCGCTGGAACAGGACGGGCAGCTGGTGCTGGGCGTGATCCACGATCCGCTGAAGGGAGAGACGTTCAGCGCCATGACAGGGTCGGGGCTGCAGCTGAACGGCCGCCGCTTGGACCCCGCCGCGCCGCCGGGCTTTGACGCGGCGCTGTTCGGGACCGGCCTGCCGTTCGGCAACATGCCCCATATCGACGATCACGCCGCCGATCTGGCGCGGGTGCTTCCGGGCACGGCGGGGGTGCGGCGCATGGGAGCGGCCGCGCTGGACCTGGCCTATGTCGCCGCAGGACGCCTGGACGGGTTCTGGGAGCGCCGCCTGCGCCCGTGGGACATCAGCGCCGGGCTGGTCCTTGTGCGCGAGGCCGGGATGCGGGTCGAGGGCTGGACCTCTGACGAACGCCCCGAGGAGACCGGCACCGTCATCACCGCCCCGCCCGCGATCTTCGACCGGCTGGCTGCGACCCTGCGCGCGGGCGGCTAGGCGAGCCGCGCATACAGGTCGCCAGACCCGCCCTGCGCGTCCAGCCCCGACAGCCAGGCGCGCGCGGCATCCGCTTCGCGCCAGTCGTCCCACAGGAAGCCCCCCGCCTCTCCGGTGACGGGGTTGAAGCGGTACTGGCCCAGATCGTCCAGCCGGTCGATCACCGCCAGCGTCCGGTCGCGGAACGCGGGCAGGTATTCGACCGACAGCATCGGCACCGGCTGGCCCAGGCCGGACAGGACGTCCAGCTCGAACCCCTCGACGTCGATCTTGACGAAATCCGGCAGGCCGTGGGCCGCGATCAGCGCGTCCATGGTGGTCATCCGCACCTCTTGGCTGCGGTCCCACCGGACATGTTCGAAACCGGGCGCATCGGCGGCCTCGGCCGCAAAACTTGTGCTCAGCGACGACACGGTCGGGTGCAGCGACGACACCGCCATGCGGGCCACCGTCTCCGTCGGACCGACAGCCTTTTGCACCAGCACGATGTCGCGCGGCAGGCTGCGGCGCAGGAAGCCCGCGAACGGCTCCTGCGGCTCGCAGGCGACGACGCGGCGCCGGCGGCCCGCATGGCGCGGGCCCGGCTGCCCACATGCGCGCCGATGTCGAAGGCCAGGTCGCCCGGCTGCAACAGCCGGCCATAGAACGCCCGCAACTGCCTGCGCCGCAGCGGGTTGTAATAGATGGCAAGCGACCGGATCAGCCCCAGATAGGCACGCAGTTGCATCGGGTATCCTCAGGTTTGAACCCGGCCAGCCTAGGGCCACCGAGCCGCCGCGTCCAGAAACGCACGACCGGGCAGATGGCCGCACCTGGCTTTGCGACATTCTGCCACAACGCTGCAACCTTCGCGGAACTGCTACGTGTTTCAAGGCGTTGCGACAGACGTGACACCCAGTTTCCGGGACGAAGGTTGACCAATGCACGTATTTCCCCCGATTACCCCCGCTGCGCTTTCGGTCACCGCGACCGGTGATCCGCTGGCGCTGCGCATGGCGGAACGGGTCGCGCGCATGGTGTCCGACCTCAGGCTGGGCCTGCCCGTCGTGCTGCTGGGCGAACCCGCCGCGGCGATGATTCTGCCGGTCGAGACGCTGTCCCCCGAACGCTTTGCCGCCTTGGGCGCCGGAGGCGAGCTGGTCCTGACCGCCCGCCGGGCCGAGGCGCTGCGCCATCGTCCGCAGGAAGGAGAGGTCGCCCTGATCCCCGTTCCCGCAGCGCGCGGTTGGACTGGATCCAGGCGCTGGCTGACCCATCGCGCCAGATGCCCGCATCCGCCGCCCTGCCCCAAGCCCCGCAGCACGCACCCACCGTTCTGCACCGCGCCGCGATCCGGCTGGTCAAGGCGGCCGAACTGCTGCCCGCGGTGCTGGTCGTGACCGGCCCCGACATGGTCGAGACAGCCCTGCGCAACGATCTTGGCATCCTGTCCGCGGAAGACGTGCTGAACCAGATCCTGCTGCCCCGCGACCCGCGCCCGGTGTCGGATGCGCGCGTGCCCATGCTGGCGGCGCGGAACGGACGGCTGCACGTGTTCCGCGCGCCCGATGGCGGTCCCGAACATTATGCGGTCGAGGTTGGCACCCCGGACCGCAACCAGCCCGTGCTGGTGCGCCTGCATTCGGCCTGTTTCACCGGCGACGTGCTGGGCAGCCTGAAATGCGACTGCGGCCCGCAGCTGCAGGCCGCCCTGCGCGCGATGGAGGCCAACGGAACCGGCGTTCTGCTGTATCTAAATCAGGAGGGTCGCGGCATCGGGTTGGCCAACAAGATGCGCGCCTACAGCCTGCAGGATCAGGGTCTGGACACGGTCGAGGCCAACCACCGCCTTGGCTTTGAGGATGACGAACGCGATTTCCGCACCGGCGCCGCGCTGCTGCGCCAGATGGGCATCGGCCGCGTGCGTCTGATGACCAACAACCCCGCCAAGATCGCCCGCCTGGACAGCGAGGGCATCGAGGTGGTCGAACGGGTCGAACTGAAGGTCGGTCGCGGCCCTGAAAACACCCGCTATCTGGACACCAAGGCGCGCAAGTCGGGACATCTGCTGGCATGACGGCCCGCGCACTCTGGTGCACCGCACCGGGAAAGGCGCAGGTGCGCCCCGCACAGACCGTTGACGGCGTCCATGTTCGCAGCCTGTTTTCCGGCATCAGCCGTGGCACGGAGCGTCTGGTCCTGTCTGGCAAGGTGCCTGCCAGCGAACATGACCGCATGCGCGCGCCCTTTCAGGAGGGTGATTTCCCTTTCCCGGTCAAATATGGCTATGCCAATGTCGGCCAGGTGACCGAAGGCGTGCTGGCCGGTCGCCATGTTTTTTCCCTGTTTCCTCACCAGACCGAATTCCGCCTGCCCGAGGATGCGCTGATCCCGCTGCCCGACGCCCTGCCGCCGGAACGCGCGATCATGGCCGCCAACATGGAAACCGCGCTGAACATCCTGTGGGACAGCGGCGCGGGCGCGGGCGACCGCATTGCCGTTGTCGGTGGCGGGCTGGTCGGGCTGCTGACGGCATATCTGGCCGCCCGCCTGCCGGGGGCAGAGGTGACGGTGATCGACCCCCTGCCCGACCGCGCCGCCATCGCCCGCGACTTGGGCTGTACGTTTGCGGACCCCGACGACGCGCCCGGCGATCAGGACGTGGTGATCCACACCAGCGCATCGCAGGCCGGACTGGTCTTGGCCCTGTCGCTGGCCGGACCCCAAGCTACCATCGCCGAGGCCAGCTGGCACGGCGCCGAACAGGTGGCCCTTCCCCTGGGCGGCGCGTTCCACAGCCGCCGCCTGCGCATCGTCAGCACCCAGGTGGGCAGTATCCCGCCCGACCGCGCGCCGCGCTGGACCTATCGCCGCCGTCTGACCAAGGCGCTGGACCTGCTGTGCGACGCGCGGCTGGACGCGCTGATCTCGGGGCAGACGGCATTTGCCGATCTGCCCGACGCCTATCCCGGCATCCTGGCGGACCCCGCCACGCTGTGCCACCGCATCGCCTATTGACCCATCTGGAGACACCATGTTCGCCGTCGAAGTCCGAGACCACATCATGATCGCCCATTCCTTCCCCTCGCCGACCTTCGGTCCGGCACAGGGGGTGCATGGCGCGACCTTCACCGTCGATTGCGCCTTCTTCGCGGCCGAGATGGATCACGAAAGCCTGGTCGTCGACATCGGCCTTGCGACCGAGGCGCTGGCCGAGACGCTGGCCCCCCTGCGCTATAAGAACCTGGACGAAATTCCTGAATTCAAAGGGAAAATGACGACCACAGAATTCCTGTGCAAGCATATCTTCGACCAGATGGCCGCAACCGTGCGCGCCGGCGGGCTCAAGGATGGCGGCCGCGTGAAAAAGCTGCGCGTGCTGCTGCATGAAAGCCACATGGCCCGCGCCTGGTACGAAGGGGACATCTGAGCATGGGGTTTTCGGCGGAATGGCTGGGCCTGCGCGAACCTGCCGACATGGCCGCCCGCGACGCGACCCTGCTGGCGCAGGCGGCGGTTCTGGCGGGGTCTGACCCGGTCGTGCTTGATTTGGGATGCGGCACCGGATCGACCTGCGCACGCTTGGGCCGCATCTGCCGGATAACGCCCGTTGGCATCTGGTCGACAACGACACCGCCCTGCTGGACCGCGCCGCGACCGAGGCACCGGGCCGCGCGACCGTCCACCAGTTGGACCTGCGCGACCTTGACGGCCTGCCGCTGAACGGCGTGAGTCTTGTCACGGCATCGGCCCTGCTGGACCTGATGCCCGCCGACTGGATCGCGGCGCTGGCGGCACGGTTGGCCGATGCCGGCGTGCCGTTCTATGCCGCGCTGTCCTATGATGGCATCATGACATGGGACCCGGCGCTGCCCCGCGATGTCGACGTGACGCGCGCGTTCAACGACCATCAGCGCGGCGACAAGGGGCTTGGCCCCGCGCTTGGGCCAGATGCCGCCGTGCAGGCCGCGCAGATCTTTCGCGATGCCGGGTTCGACGTCCATACCGGCCAAAGCCCGTGGCGGATCGGGCCCGATCAGGCACCGCTGCACCGCGCGCTGGTTCAGGGCATTGCCGATGCCGCGTCCGAGACGGGCCTGTCCGTGGCCACCGATTGGGGTCGCAGTCGGGCCGCCATGGCAGGCGACAGCCGCGTCCTGATCGGGCATCATGACATGCTGGCCCTGCCCCCCGGCATGGCCTGACACCCAGAGGAGGATCGCCCATGCACGCCGTCGACGTAACCCCTCGGGTCTGGGACCGGCTTCTGTCGGTCCGCACCGGTCAAGCCTGCGCCTGCTGCGGGCGGTTCACGCCGGGCGAACGCGCGGCGCTGGACCTCTACGGTCCCGTGGCACGGCGCGACCTGGGGCCGGTGACCATCGCCCAGATCGGCCAGTCGCTGGACGGGCGCGTGGCCACCGCCACGGGTGACGCCCGCGACGTGTCCGGCCCCGAGGGGCTGGCCCATCTGCACCGCCTGCGCGCGTTGGTCGATGGCGTGGTGATCGGGGTCAAGACCGCCCTGCACGATCAGCCGCGCCTGACCGTGCGCCTGTGCAGCGGCCACAACCCGGCGCGCATCGTCATCGATCCGCGCGGGCGGTTGCCCGACGACGCGCCGGTTCTGGCCGCCGATGGCGCGCGGCGGATCATCGTCACCAGCACCGATCGCCCCCGTGCGCCGGGGATCGAGGTCCTGCGCCTGCCCGCCCCGGACGGTCGCCTGGACCCCGCGCTGGTGCTGGAGGGGTTGCGCAACATCGGCTTGGGGTCGCTGCTGATCGAGGGGGGCGGCATCACCATCACCGGCTTTCTGGAGGCGGGCCTGCTGGACCGGTTGCAGGTTTCCATCGCGCCGCTGATCATCGGGGCCGGGCCGCAGGGCCTGACCAGCCTGTCCCCGGTGGACAAGCTCAAGGATGCGCTGCGCCCGGAAACGCGCGTCTTTGGCATGGGCAGCGATATCGTGTTCGACTGCGCCTTTGGCGATCAGGCCGCGCGCGCGGTTCTGCCGCTGCATGTGGCGCAACCGCTGGCTACTGCCGCCAGCTGAATGTGCCCTCGCCCAGTGCCGGGGCCGCACCTTGGGCGACGGTCGCGCTGCGCGACAGGGTGATGGGGGTGCGCAACCCCGCTATCCCTTCAGGGGCGACGACCATGCCACGCGCCTGAACCTGCGGATCGGACAATGCCTCTGACACGCGGTTGATCGGCCCGGCAGGTACCCCCGCCGCCGTCAGCGTTGCGATCAGGTCAGCCCGGTCGCGCGTGGCCATGACCCGCGCCAGGGTCGCGCACAGGGCATCCCGTCCCGCCACCCGCTGCGCATTGCTTGCCAGCGTCGGGTCATCCGCCAGCGCGGGAAGGTCCAACGCCAGGCACAGCGCGCGAAACTGACGGTCATTGCCGCAGGCCACGATCAGATGCCCGTCCTGCGCCGGAAACACCTGATAGGGCACGATATTCGGATGGGCGTTGCCCAGACGCGCGGGCTCCACCCCGCCCAGCAGGTGGTTCGCCGCCTGATTGGCCAGCACCCCAACCGCGCAATCGAACAACGCCAGGTCGACCTGCTGCCCCCGCCCCGAGCGCGCCCGTTCCGCCAGCGCCGCCTGGATGCCGATGACGCCATAAAGTCCGGTAAAGATGTCGATCCAGGCGACGCCGACCTTCTGCGGATCGCCCAATGGGTCGCCGGTCAGCTCCATGATGCCGCCCATGCCCTGGATCATGAAATCATATCCCGGCTGGCTTGCCCGCGGCCCGGTCTGCCCGAACCCGGTGACCGAGGCATAGACCAGCCGCGGATTGCGCGCCGACAGCGTCGCATAGTCCAGCCCGAACCGCGCCAGACCGCCCACCTTGAAATTCTCGATCACCACATCCGCGCCGTCGATCAGCGCCCGCAGGCGGTCCAGGTCGCCCGCATCGTTGAAGTCGCAGGTGACGCTGGTCTTGCCGCGATTGGTGGCGTGGAAATACGCGGCGACCGTTTCCACCGTGCCGTCGGCGCGGGGGCGGTCGATGAAGGGCGGGCCCCAACGGCGCGTGTCGTCGCCTTCGGGGGATTCGACCTTGATGACCTCGGCCCCCAGATCGGCCAGGGTCTGGCCGATCCAGGGACCGGCCAGGATGCGCGCCAGTTCGACGACGCGCAGGCCGGACAGCGGGCCTTCAGGCAAAGGCCTGCAGCCCCGTCTGCGCGCGGCCCAGGATCAGGGCGTGGACGTCATGCGTGCCCTCATAGGTGTTCACCGTCTCCAGGTTCTGGGCATGGCGCATGACGTGGTATTCGGCCTGGATGCCGTTGCCGCCATGCATGTCGCGCGACATCCGCGCGATATCCAGCGCCTTGCCACAGTTGTTGCGCTTGATGATGGAAATCATCTCGGGCGCAAAGCGGCCCTGATCCATCAGCCGACCGACGCGCAAGCTGGCCTGCAGGCCCAGGGCGATCTCGGTCTGCATGTCGGCCAGTTTCTTCTGGAACAGTTGCGTCGCGGCCAGGGGGCGGTTGAACTGCTTGCGGTCCATGCCGTAGCGATGCGCGCGGAACCAGCAATCCTCGGCAGCCCCCATCACGCCCCAGCTGATGCCGTAACGCGCGCGGTTCAGACAGCCGAAGGGGCCTGACATGCCGCTGACATTGGGCAGCAGCGCGTCCTCGGGCACCTCCACGTTCTCCATCACGATCTCGCCGGTGATGGACGCCCGCAGGGACAGCTTGCCTCCGATCTTGGGCGCGCTGAGGCCCTTCATGCCCTTTTCCAGGATGAACCCGCGGATCTTCCCGCCATGCGCCTCGGACTTGGCCCAGACCACGAAGACATCCGCGATCGGGCTGTTCGAGATCCACATCTTGGCGCCGTTCAGGACATAGCCGCCATCGGTCTTGACCGCGCGGGTCTTCATGCCTGCGGGGTCAGAGCCTGCATCCGGTTCGGTCAGGCCGAAACAGCCGATCCACTCGCCGGATGCCAGCTTGGGCAAGTATTTCATCCGCTGGTCTTCGGACCCATAGGCATGGATCGGGAACATCACCAGGCTGGACTGCACCGACATCATCGACCGGTATCCGCTGTCGATCCGCTCGACCTCGCGCGCGACCAGCCCGTAGGCGACGTAGCCCGCGCCGACCCCGCCATATTCCTCGGGGATGGTCACGCCCAGCAGACCGCTGGCGCCCATCTCGCGGAAAATCTCGGGGTCGGTCTGTTCGTTCAGATAGGCGTCGGTGACCCGCGGGGCCAGCTTGTCGGCGGCGAAGGAGGCGGCCGTCTCGCGGATCATGCGTTCGTCCTCATCCAGCTGATCGTCCAGCAGAAAGGGGTCCTCCCAGGCAAAGGCCGTGCCCTTGTGATCGACGGTTGTCTTGTCCAGCATGGCGTTGGGTCCTGCATGTGATGACTGTTGCCCACAGGGTAACGCAGCTTGGCCCGGGTGAAAAACGCTATTTCCTCATGGGTTCATGCATTCTATGAATGAACCCATGCGCCACGCCGGTTCCTGCCCAGCCTGTCCCAGCTGATCGCCTTCGAGGCGGTCATGCGCCACCGATCCGTCACCGCCGCCGCGGACGAACTGCACCTGACGCAAAGCACCGTCAGCCGGCTGGTCGCGTCGCTGGAACGGCAGCTGGGCAAGGCGCTGTTCACCCGCGACCGCAAGCGCCTGACACCCACCCCCGAGGCCGTCACCTATGCCGCGTCGATCACCCAGGGGCTGGACGTGATCCAGCGCGCCAGCATGGGGCTGATCGCCAATCCGGGCGGTGGCGTGCTGTCGCTGTCGGTGCTGCCGACATTCGCCACGCGCTGGCTGGCGCCGCGGATCGGGCAGTTCCTGTCGGACAATCCCGGCATCTCGATCAACCTGTCGACCAAGATCCAGCGCTTCAGTTTTGCCAGCGAAGCCTTTGATGCGGTGATATATTTCGGCCAGCCGGATTGGCCCGACGCGCATCATCTTCGGCTGTTCGACGAACGGCTGACGGCGTGCGCGTCCCCCGACACGTTGGCGCGTCACCCGGTGGCGCGGCCGTCAGACATGGCGGGCCTGCCGCTTTTGCAGCTGGAGACGCGGCCGTCGGGCTGGGCCGCGTGGTTCGAGGCCCAGGGGGGCACGCCGCCCGCGGTGTCGGGGATGGTGATGGACCAGTTCTCGATGATGATCCAGGCGGCGATCGCCGGGCTGGGGGTGGCGCTGCTGCCCAGCTATCTGGCCCAGCCGGAGATCGACGAGGGCCGCCTGCAGCCCATCCTGCGCGCGGGCGTTCCCGGCGAGGGGGCCTATTGGCTGGCTTGGCCCGACAGGCGGCAGGGCGATCCCGCCTTTGCGCGGTTCCGCGCCTGGATCGCCGATCAGGTCACGCGGGCGTAAGCTCGACGATCGCCTCGATCTCGACCAGCGCGTTGGCGGGCAAGGACGCCACGTTGACGGCAGTGCGGGCATGGCGGCCCGCATCGCCCCAAAGGTCGATGAACAGCTGTGATGCGCCGTTCACCACCGCCGGTCCGTCACCATAGCCCGGCGGCGCGGCGACGAACCCGCCCAGCCGGCTCACCTGGGACACCCGCGACAGCACCCCGCCACCGCGCGGATCGAAAACAGCAGGTTCAGCGCACACATCCGCGCCGCGGCCTGCCCGTCGGCCATGTCAAAGCCGGGACCGATGGGGCCGAAATACTGCGGCACCCCCTCCCATTCGCAGATCTGGCCGGACAGGAACAACAGGTTGCCGCTGATCTTGCCGGGCAGGAACAGCGCCCGCGACGGGGCGGAGGGGGGCAGCGCGTGGCCCAGTTCGGCGAGGCGCTCCTCTATGGGACAGGTCATGCGGCCTCCTGCGGTTGGCGGGCCAGCTGGCAGGCCAGCGCGATCAGCGACAGGTCGGATCCGCGCGGCCCGATCAGCGACAGGCCGAACGGCGCGCCGTCGACCGTTCCGGCGGGAAACACCACCTGCGGCAGCCGCGCCATGCCGGCCACGCACAACAGCCGCTGCGCATCGTGGCGGAAGCTGTCAAAGACCGCCTCAGGGGCGTCCAGCCGGAAGGGCGCGTCATGCACGACCGGGGCCAGCAGGACGCCATTCGCGCCCAGCAGGGCGTCCATGTGGTGCGCGAACCCCTCGCGCGCGGCGCGGCCCTGGGCGATCTGATCGGGGGTCAGCGCCTCGGCCGCGTCGGCGCGACCATCGATGCCGCGCACCAGCGGCATCCGCGACCCGCGGATGAACGGCAGGATGGTTTCGCGCGCATCCGCCATCACCGCGGTCAGGAATGTCGCATAGGCCGCGTCCACCCCGTCGGGATAGACCGTCACCGGACGCGCGGGAAGATGCCCGAACCCCGCCTGCCAGACCGCCCGCGCCTCGGGCCCCAGCAGGGCCAGCATGTCGGTGGGCACCATCAGGTCGGGCACGGTCAGGGGGGCTGCATCCGCGACCAGCACGGCGGCGGCGCGGGCCAGCACCGCGCCGTCGCGCGCAAACAGGCCGCAAGCGTCGAAACTGGGCGCCAGCGCCATCGCGCCGTCCATCGGGATCAGGCCGTGGGTCGGTCGCCACCCCCATGTCCCGCAAAAGCCGGCAGCGCCCGCACCGACCCGCCGGTGTCGGAGCCGATGGCGATGTCGGCCAGCCCGCCCGCCACCGCGACCGCCGACCCCGACGACGACCCGCCGGGGATCCGGTCGGGGGCGGCCGGGTTCACCGGCGTGCCGAAATGGGCGTTCATGCCGTACATGGACCACGCCAGTTCGTCCGTGTGGACCTTGCCCACAAACTCCGCACCCGCGTCCAGCAGGCTTTGCACGCAAGGCGCCGTGGCGTGATGGACCGGGCTTGCGGCCAGATACAGCGGGCACCCCGCCCCGGTGCGGTATCCGGCGACGTGATAGATGTCCTTGACCGCCAGGGTCAGGCCCGACAGCGGGCCTTGGGCCGCATGCGGGACCGGGACGGGCGGATAGGGCAGAAAGGCGTGCCAAGGGTCGGTCATGATCTACTCTGCGGCAAGGGTTTCGCCTGCGCGCAGGCAGGCCACGCGCCGGCGGGGGCCGGGCGTCAGGACGGGCGGCAGCGCCTGCCGGCAGGCGGGCAGCGCCATCGGACAGCGCGGTGCGAACGAACAGCTGTCCGGCCGCACCTCCAGCGACGGGGGCGCGCCGGGGATCGCGTCCAGCCGCGCACCCCGCGCCACGTCATGCAGGTTCGCCGCCAGCAGCCCTTGGGTATAGGGGTGGCGCGGGTTGCGGATGACCTCGTGCGTGGTGCCCTCCTCGACGATCTGGCCGGCATACATGACCGCGATGCGCTCCGAGATTTCGACCGCCACGCCGATGTCATGGGTGACGAAGATCACCCCCATGCCGAATTCGCGCTGCAGTTCGCGCAGCAGCAGCAGGATCTGGATCTGCACGGTCGCGTCCAGCGCGGTCGTCGGCTCGTCCGCCAGCAGCAGGCGCGGACGGCACGCCAGCGCCAGCGCGATCATCACCCGCTGCCGCATGCCCCCCGACAGTTCGTGCGGATAGTTGGCCAGCCTCCGTTTCGGCGACGGGATGCGCACGCGCTGCAGCATGTCCAGCGCCACGTCCATCGCGTTCTCTCGGGACAGGCCCTTGTGGCGCATCACCGTCTCGGCAATCTGCTGCCCCACGGTATAGACCGGGTCCAGCGCCAGGCCGGGGTCCTGAAACACCATCGACACGTCGCCCCCGCGATAGGACCGCAGCGCCCGCCCCGACAGGGTCATGATGTCGGTCCCGTCAAAGCGAATGTCGCCAGACAGGTCCGTGCGTTTTTCCTTCAGCAGGCGCAGCAGGGTCTTGAGCGTGACGCTTTTGCCCGATCCGCTTTCGCCCAGCAGGGCCAGCGTTTCGCCCGGCATCAGCGTCAGGGACAGGTCGTTGATGGCATGGACAGTCCGCGCGCCCTTGAAGCGCACATCCAGATTGTCGATCTGCAGCAGCGGCGTCATGCGGGCACCCCCTGTCCGGCGCGCGGATGGCCGGATGCCGGGTCGTGCAGGTGGCAGGCGACCCAATGCGGCGACCCGGCGACCATCGGCCCCAAGGCGGGGTGGCGGGTCTTGCAGACGTCGGCGGCGAACGCGCAGCGGGTGTGGAACCGACAGCCCGGCGGCGGGTCGATCGGGTTCGGTGGATCGCCGGTCAGGGGCGGCTTCTGCGTGCGGTTGTCCGGGTCCATCGACGGCATCGCGGAAAACAGCGACCGGGTATAGGGATGGGCCTGTTCGGCCCAGATCATGTCGACCGGGGCCAGTTCCACGACCTCTCCCAGATACATGACCAGGATGCGGTCCGAGATATAGCGTACCACATTCAGGTCATGGCTGATGAAGATATAGGTCAGCCCGAACTCCGCGCGCAGGTCCGACAGCAGGTTCAGGACCTGCGCTTCGACCGACTTGTCCAGTGCAGACACGGCCTCGTCCAGGACCACCACCTTGGGCGACATGACCAGCGCGCGGGCGATGTTGATGCGCTGGCGCTGTCCGCCCGACAGTTCGTGCGGATAGCGGCCCGCGAACCGATCGGGGTCCAGCCCCACCCGCGCCATCAGGCGCCGCGCCCGTCCCACCGGATCGTCCAGGCCCTGGACGCGCGCGCCGAACGCGATGCTGTCCAGGATGGTCATGCGCGGGTTCAGCGATGCATAGCTGTCCTGGAACACCATCTGGATGTCGCGGCGCAGCGCGCGCAGGCTGATGTCACGGCCAAGCGACTTGCCGTCCAAGTCGATGTCGCCCTCGTCCCGGTCGACCAGCCCGATCAGCAGCTTGGCGGTCGTGGATTTCCCGCAACCGGATTCGCCGACGATGCCCAGGGTTTCGCCCGCGCGGACGTCGAAGCTGACGCCATCCACGGCCTGCACCATCGCCTGGGTGCGGCCCAGGATGCCGCCCTTGATGGGAAAGTGCTTCTTCAGTTCGCGCACGCTCAGCAGGGGTTTGTCAGTCGCGGACATTCATCGCACTCCTCAAACCGTCGCTGAGCAGATTGAGGCACAGCGAGGTGGCAAAGATCATCACCCCCGGCAGCGCCGCCAGCCACGGGTTCACATAGATGGCCGACCGCAGCGTGTTCAGCATCAGCCCCCATTCGGGTTCGGGCGGGCGCACGCCGATGCCCAGAAACGACAGCCCCGCCGCCAGGATCATGCAGACGGATGTCAGTGAGGTCGCATAAACGAAGATCGGCGACAGCACGTTTCCGATCACATGCACCCGGATCACCGTCAGCGCATTGGCCCCCGACGCCCGCGCCGCGTCGATATAGTCCAGGGACCGCACGCCGGATGTCACCGCCTCGGCCACGCGGGTCACGGGCGGGATGAACACGATGGTCAGTGACACGAGGCTGTTCAGCACCCCCGCGCCCAGGGCGCCAGAGATCGCGATCGCCAGCAGGACCGAGGGAAAGGCAAAGAACACGTCCACGACGCGCATGATGATCGTGTTGGTGATGCCGCCGACATAGCCCGCGATGATCCCCAACGTGCCGCCGATGAAGAACGCCAGCACCACCGGCATCAGCCCGATGAACAGCGTCAGGCGACCGCCATAGATCAGCCGGGACAGCATGTCGCGGCCCTGTTCGTCCGTGCCCAGCAGGTGGCCGGGCGTACCGGGGGCGGCAAGCCGCGCGATCATGCTGCCCTGATAGGGGTCGGCCAGACCCAGCCACGGCGCGAACACCGCCGACAGGACCAGCGCGGCCAGAATGACTGCGCAGATCATCGCGACCGGGTCGCGCTTCAGGCGGGACAGCACGCCCGACCAGTACCCGCGCTGCGCGGGGGGGACGACGGGAATGTCGGTGGTCACCTGCACCATGCGCTCAGCTCCTTTTCACGCGGGGGTCGATGGCGGCCTGGGCCACATCGACGATCAGGTTCATGCCGACGAAGAACATGGCCAGCACCAGGATCGTGCCCTGCAACAGCGGCAGGTCGCGCTGAAAGATCGCGTTGGACAGCAGGAACCCCGACCCGGGCCAGTTGAACACCGTCTCGATCAGGATCGACCCGCCCAGCAGATAGCCCAGCTGCAGCCCCATCACCGACAGCGCGGTGGCGGCGGCGTTGCGGGCCACATGGCGCAGCACGTCGCCGCGGCTGAGGCCCTTGGCATACAGCGCGGTGACGAAATCCATCGACAGGATGTCGCCCGCCAGCGCCCGCACGGTGCGAGCGACGATGCCGATGGGCACCACCGCCAGCGTCACCGCGGGCAGGACCAGATGACGCATATGCGCCCAGTCCCAGTGCCAGTCCTGCGAGCCGCCCGGACCCGCGCCCATCGACGGCAGCCAGCCCAGATTGACCGAAAAGATGATGACCAGCACGATCCCCAGCCAATAGTTCGGCACCGACACCCCGGTGATCGACAGCGCCGTCACCGCCCGGTCCAGCAGGGTGTCGCGGTAATAGCCCGCCAGGAACCCCAGGAACGTGCCGATCGGGAACGCGATCACCGCCGCCGCCGCCGCCAGCAGCAGCGAATTGCCGACCGCGCCGAACACCTCGTCCGCGACAGGGCGACCCGACGCGATGGAGCGGCCCATCTCTCCCTGCAGCAGGTTGCCGATCCAGATCAGGTATTGGACCGGGACCGGCTTGTCCAAACCATAGGCCGCGCGCATCGCGGCCTGCTGTTCGGCGGTGGCGTCGACCGGCATGATGGCCGTCAGCGGATCGCCCGGCGCGATCTGCACCAGCGCGAAACACACGACCGACACCCCGAAGGCCACCGGCAGCACCAGGATCAGGCGTCTGAGGAAATAGCTGAGCACGGCATGCGTCCCTGGCTTGGCCGCACCCGCACGGGGCGCGGCCGGTTGCGGATCACTCGGCCATCGTGATGGACGAGAAGTTCAGGTACCAGTTCTGCGGCTGCACGAACCCCTGCACCTTGGGCGACATGGCCCGCGGCGCGACGTCATGCGTGACCATCAGGAACAGCGCATCATCGACGAATTTCTCGTGCGTGCGGGCCATTACTGCGTCCTGTTCGGCGGGGTCGAAGGTGGTCTTGATCTCTTCGAACAGGCCCTGCATGTCCTCGTCGCAGTAATGCCCCCAGTTGGTGCCGTTGGGCGCCACCAGGTCGCAATCCAGGTGCCGAATGAAACCGGTGAACGGGTCCTGGATGAAATAGGTGAAGTTGATCGACTGCGACCCCTCGACCGACGGATCGGCGGCGCCCGCGCGCCACAGGTTGATCATCTGGTTCCATTCGACGACCATGAACTCGACGTCGATCCAGGCTTGCGCCAGCGACTGCTGGATGTATTCGTTCATCGGCAGCGGCAGCATCTGTCCCGACCCGGACGGAGAGATCAGCGCCTTGACCGACAGGCGGTTGTCGGGGCCGAACCCGGCCTCGGTCATCAGGGCCTGCGCGGCCTCCAGGTCATAGGTGATGTCGAAATCGGGTTCGCCGAACCACTGCGATTCCGGCGGCACAAAGCCCTTGGCCGGGATCATCAGCCCGCCCAGCAGCGCGCCCATCGCCTCGCGGTCGATGGCCAGGTTCGCGGCCTTGCGCACGCGGATGTCGTTCCAGGGCGATCCTTCGGTGCGCGACAGGTGCCAGGTCCAGTTGTGGGGCAGCGCGTTCTGGGTGATGGCAAAACCGTTGCCCTGCATCGCGGGAATGGTGTCGGGGGCCGGCGCCTCGATCCAGTCGACCTGCCCCGACATCAGCGCCGCCGAGCGGGCGTTCGATTCCGGCAGCGGGATCAGCACCAGCCGGTCCAGCTTGGGGATGCGGGTGTCGTCCCAGTAATCGGCAAAGGGCACCAGTTCGGCCCGTTCGCGCGGCACGAATGATTCCATCATCCACGGCCCGGTGCCCGACGGCTTGGCCGCGACCTGTTCCCAATCCTTGCCCAGGGCCTCCCAGTTGGCCTTGGACGACATCATCACCCAAGCCAGCTGATAGGGCAGCGTCGCGTCGGGTTCGGTCGTGATGATCTCCAGCGTCAGGTCGTCCACGGCGCGATAGCTGGCGATGGCCGGAATGCGCGACTTGCCCTGCGCGGACTGGCGCGGGTCGTATTGTTCGGCGGACTCGTCCAGCAGCTTGTCCAGGTTCCAGACGACGTTTTCGGCGTTGAACGGGCTGCCGTCGTGGAACGTCACCCCCTCGCGCAGGGTGAAGGTCCAGCGGGTGCGGTCGGCCTCGTCGGCCTCCCATGCGGTGGCCAGCCCCGGCACTAGCGCGGACGGGCCGTCGCCCTGCGTCAGGTCCCAGTTGATCAGCGCATCATAGACCGTATAGCCGATGAAGCGCATCCCCTCGCCGCCCTGATCGGGCTGGCCGGTGGTCAGGGGAATGTCGGCGGCGGTCATGCCGATGCGCAGCGTGCCTTGCGCCATCGCCGCAGGTCCGGCCAGCACCGCCACCGAAAGTGCCAATGCGGCGATGCCTTTTCTCAGATCAAGCACGGTCGTTCTCCCCTGTTGGCCGGGGACGTTGCTGCCCCGAATTGGGGTCACCTTTGACCGGGTCGGCGGGGATGCGCAGCGGCGGGCGATCATCGCACGGGGGTCGGCGCACGAAAAACCCATGCGATGCACGCGCAGCGGTCAGATTGCTGACAATTCCTGCACGCAATGTTTTTCGCGGCCGCCGACGGGGTTTCGGGATGGACAGGACGGCGGGCCGCGGGTCACAGGCGCAGGATGATCCTGCTGGCGAATCCCAATGCGAACCCGGCCACGACCGTGGCGATGTGCGCGATTGCCGCGCCCTGGCTGCCGGGCGTGCAGGGATGGACGGCCCCCACCGGACCGCAGGTGATCGTCACGCCCGAACAGTTGGACCGCGCAGCCGACGGCATCGCGGCGTTGCAGCTGCCCGCGGGGTGCCGCGGCGTGATCGTGGCGGCATTCGGCGATCCGGGGGCGACCCTGCTGGCGGGACGGCTGTCGGTGCCGGTAATCGGCATCGGCGCCGCGGCGGCGCTGGCGGCGGCGCAGGGTGGGCGGGCCTTCGCGGTGGCGACCACCACACCAGCCCTGCGGGACCGGATCGACGCGCTGATGCAGGAACAGCCCGGCTATCTGGGCTGTCACATGACGGACGGCCCGAACGTGATGAACGATCCCGACGCGCTGGACCGGGCCCTGCTGGACGCGGTGAGGCGCGCCGCCGCGGCAGGGGCGCAGGCGGTGATCATCGGCGGCGGACCCTTGGCGCAGGCGGCGGTCAGACTGGCGCCGCTGTCGCCCGTGCCGCTGATCCAGCCCGTCCCCGAGGCCGCCCGCGCCATGGCACGGCTGCTGCGCGGCTGAGGTTACAGATCCTCGATCCGCACATGGGCGCGGGTGCCGCCAAGCGACTGGAACGCTCGCTGACGGCAGGTCAGGACCAGCACCTGCTGGTCTGCCGCGACGCGGTGCAGGGCGGTGAACATCGCCTCGATCCGGTCGTCGTCGGTATGGACCAGCGCGTCGTCCAGGATCACTGGGACCGGCCGCCCGGCCTGCGCGAAGAGGCGCGCAAAGGCCAGCCGCGTCAGGATCGCCACCTGTTCGCGCGTGCCGCCCGACAGGATGTCCAGCGCCTCGGCCTGGCCGTCGCGGGTCAGGGCGTGGGGCAACAGGGTCTGGTCGTCGATCTGCAGCGCCGCGCCCGGATGCAGGATCGCCAGCAGCGGCTGCAACTCGCGCACGACCGGCTTGAAATAGGCGTCGCGCTGGCGCGTCCGCGCCTGTTCCAGCGTGTCGCGCAACCGCGTCAGGGCGGCCATCTCGGCCCCATAGCGGTCGGCGCGGGCCTGCGCCTCGGCGCGCTGGCCGGACAGCTCGTCCAACGTCTCCTCGATCCCCTCCTCGGCC
>NZ_BBPH01000063.1 GCF_000787695.1 Paracoccus sp. PAMC 22219
TCCAAGATCATCAAGTGATCTGACGTCCATTCGGGACAGAAGGGGCCGTCCGAAAGGGCGGCCCTTTTTCCATGCAGCATGGCGGACCGCTAGGTCAGGCCCGCTTGCGCGAAGACCGGTTGCGCCGCGCGCTGCGTGGCGGCCGGGTCGACATCGCTTCGCGCCATCATGGCCCGCATCCATGTCGCGGCATCCTGCGCCACGTCCGCCCGATGCGCGGCCGCGTCCCAGTGTGGGGACAGATCCACGCCGTGCTGCGCCAGGACGTGAAACAGGGCGGGTAGGTTTGTGAACGTGATCCCATGCGGCAGCATCCGCGCGCCATTCCGGTGCACGGGCGCCACAAAGCCGCCGACCACGCCAGCGTACTCCAGACGGGAACAGCGGGGCGCCAGCTGCGCGCTGGCCATCATGCTGCCGGGGCGGCGGCGCAGGACCAGGATCGTCTGGTCCACGCGGCCCAGCAGCTGCCTGCCATGCAGCGCCGACCCTTCGGCAAAGATCAGGACCTTGGCACCGGCGTAAAGCGCCATCTGCTGCGCGATCGTTCCCTGTCCCGGGTCCATGGTCGCGACGCCCGCCCGGCGCAGCGCCGCGACCAGCGCCGTCTCGCCCGCGTGGGCGCCGTTGCCCTTGTCCAGTTGCCCGCAGCGCTGCACGTACAGCACCCGGTTCTCGACCGGGGCCAGACCGTGCAGGCGGGGCAGCTCGTCCAGCAAGTCAAGGTACTATGCGGGCGGCGCTAGGGCGCTCATATGTTCGGTCTGGGCCTGCACATGCAGGCTGCCTGCGATGAACGGCCGTGTCACGAAGCGGATGCGTGCGGCAGGGACCCCGAACCACGCCGCCATGTCCCAGAAAAAGGCCGGCACGTCGCGGATCAGCTTGCCGGGCTGCAGAACGAAGATCACCTCTGCATCCGGCTGGTGATACATTGCTGCAGGCAGGCGGTTCAGATGCTCTGCCGCCAGGTGGCCGAAATGGAACAGGCACCGCCCGCCCCAGACAAACGGTTCTGCCCTGTGCGGCCCCGGATGCCGGGACGGTGTGGCGTTCACGTCGACCGGCTGGTCATGCACCTGATGACGCACGATCGGAGGGTCGGGGAAATCGGGCCAGACCGGACCGCCGTCGAACAGGACCTCGTGGTGGAACCGCCGCGCCGGAACGACCGGGACGTTCCGCATAACCAGATCGGGCGGCACGGCGATGTCGCGGCGTGCCGCCGACCAATCGATCGGCGGCAGGGACGTGGCAGGCCGCCGGTCGGCGCCGGGCAGCACGCCCAGAACCGTCATGCGGACCGAACGGATCGCGTGGATCAGGCCTGGACGCGCCCGGACCCATCTCATCAGATGCTGCTTCATCGGGGTGCGGGGCCTGCCTGGTTGCTCAACATGGTCTAGGGGGTGCGGCCTTCCGGTTCAATGCAGCGTGATGTGCGGCGCGGGTTGACCACGGCGCCCAAAACGTCTAGGGCAGCGCAATCGTAGTCGATCGCCTGCGTTTGCAGGAAGAATCGGGTGCCATATGCAGGGCCGCCATCCAATGGGCGGCCTGCGTTTTTTTCGTACGGTCCGATGCTGGCGCCGCGTGGTGCGCTGTCAGCCTCTCGACTGGAACTCCCCGCAAGAGGGATGTCTTTATGCAAAGCCAGAATATCCGGATCCGGCTGAAGGCCTTTGATTACCGCGTGCTGGATGCCAGCACCCAGGAAATCGTGAACACGGCCAAGCGCACCGGCGCGACCGTCCGCGGCCCGATCCCGCTGCCGAACAAGATCGAGAAATTCACCGTCCTGCGCGGTCCGCACATCGACAAGAAGTCGCGCGACCAGTGGGAAATCCGCACGCACAAGCGTCTGCTGGACATCGTCGACCCGACCCCGCAGACCGTTGACGCCCTCATGAAGCTCGACCTCGCCGCCGGCGTAGATGTCGAGATCAAAGTCTGAGGAGGCCGATCATGTTGCGTACTGGTATCATCGCCAAGAAACTGGGCATGACCCGTCTGTTCCTTGAGGACGGCCGTCAGGTCCCCGTCACCGTCCTGCAACTGGACGGCCTGCAGGTCATCGCGCAGCGCACCGCCGCGACCGATGGCTATACCGCTGTCCAGCTGGGCGCCGGTGAAGCGAAAGCAAAGCGCACGACCGCAGCCATGCGCGGTCATTTCGCGAAAGCCTCGGTCGCGCCCAAGCGCAAGATCGTGGAATTCCGCGTGGCGGAAGAAAACCTGATCAACGTCGGTGAGGAAATCACGGCTGACCACTACTTCTCGGGTCAGTATGTGGACATCGCCGGCATCTCGATCGGTAAGGGCTTTGCGGGCGCCATGAAGCGTCACAACTTTGGCGGTCTGCGTGCATCGCACGGCGTGTCCGTCAGCCACCGTTCGCACGGTTCGACCGGCCAGTGCCAGGACCCCGGCAAGGTGTTTAAGGGCAAGAAGATGGCAGGTCACCTGGGTGCCGTCCGGGTCACCACGCAGAACCTGCAGGTCGTGCGCACGGACAGCGACCGTGGCCTGATCATGGTCAAGGGCTCGGTTCCGGGTTCCAAGGGTGGCTGGGTCACCGTCAAGGACGCCGTGAAGAAAGCGACGCCCGAGAACCTGATCTATCCGGCTGCCCTGCGTTCCGCCGCGAACGAGGCCAAGCGTCTGGCTGAGGAAGCCGCCGCCGCCGCCGCCGCCGAGGAAGAAGCCGCCCGCGAGGAAGCCGCCCGTCTGGCCGCCGAGCAGGAAGCCGCCGCCCTGGCCGAGGCTGAAGCCTCGATCAAGTCGGACAAGGAAGCCGTCGATCCCAACGCGGAAGAGCCGGCCTCCAATGACGACGCGCCGGAAGGAGACAAGTGATGAAACTTGATGTGATCAAGCTGGATTCCGGCGCAGCCGGGTCGATCGATCTGGCCGACGACATCTTTGGCCTGGAGCCGCGCGGCGACATCCTGCAGCGCGTCGTGCGCTGGCAGCGCGCGAAGGCACAGGCCGGCACCCACTCGGTGCTGGGCAAGTCGGACGTCAGCTACTCGACCAAGAAGATCTATCGCCAGAAGGGCACCGGCGGCGCACGCCACGGCTCCCGCAAGGCGCCGATCTTCCGTCACGGCGGCGTCTACAAGGGTCCGACCCCGCGGTCGCACGCTTTCGACCTGCCCAAGAAGGTCCGTGCCCTGGGTCTGCGTCACGCGCTGTCGGCGAAAGCCACCGCGGGTGAACTGGTGATCATCGAGGATCTGAACCTCGCCGACGCCAAGACCGCAGCCGTTGCCAAGGCCGTCCGCGAGAACGGCTGGAAGCGCGTGCTGGTGATCGACGGTGCCGAAGTGAACGAGAACTTCGCCCGTGCCGCCCGCAACATCGAAGGCGTGGACATCCTGCCGTCGATGGGTGCCAACGTGTATGACATCCTCAAGCGTGATACCCTGGTCATCACGCGCGCCGGTGTCGAAGCTCTGGAGGCTCGTCTGAAATGAGCGCGAAAGCAGAACATTACGACGTGATCGTCAAGCCGATCATCACCGAAAAGGCCACCATGACGTCCGAGAACAACGGCGTCGTGTTCCAGGTCGCCAAGGACTCGAACAAGCCGCAGATCAAGCAGGCCATCGAGGCCCTGTTCGGCGTCAAGGTGAAGGCGGTCAACACCACCATCACCAAGGGCAAGACCAAGCGCTTCCGCGGCCAGCTGGGTCGTCGCAGCGACGTCAAGAAAGCCTATGTGACGCTGGAAGCCGGCAGCACCATCGACGTTTCGACCGGTCTCTGATAACCGGACGCGATCTGGCGGCCCCGGCGATCCGGGGCCGCCGCAATTGACTGAAACGGACCACCCTGGTCCAAAGCAACGGAAGACAGAAAGATGGCATTGAAGTCGTACAAACCGACGACGCCTGGCCAGCGTGGGCTGGTTCTGATCGACCGTTCGGAGCTTTGGAAAGGTCGCCCTGTCAAGAGCCTCACCGAGGGTCTGACCAAGAAAGGCGGCCGGAACAACACCGGACGGATCACCATGCGCCGCATTGGTGGCGGCGCGAAACGCCTGTATCGCATCGTCGATTTCAAGCGGACCAAGTTCGACGTGGCTGCCACGGTCGAGCGGATCGAATACGATCCCAACCGTACCGCCTTCATCGCGCTGGTGAAGTACGAGGACGGCGAGCAGACCTATATCCTGGCACCGCAGCGCCTGGCCATCGGTGACAAGGTCATCGCGGGTTCCAAGGTCGACGTGAAGCCGGGCAACGCCATGCCCTTCAGCGGCATGCCGATCGGCACGATTGTGCACAACGTCGAGCTGAAAGCCGGCAAGGGCGGGCAGATCGCACGTTCGGCTGGCACCTATGCCCAGTTCGTGGGTCGTGACGGCGGCTACGCCCAGATCCGCCTGTCCTCGGGCGAGCTGCGTCTGGTGCGTCAGGAATGCATGGCCACCATCGGTGCCGTGTCGAATGCCGACCACTCGAACCAGAACCTGGGCAAGGCCGGTCGCAACCGCCACAAGGGCATCCGCCCGAGCGTTCGCGGCGTCGCCATGAACCCGATCGACCACCCGCATGGTGGTGGTGAGGGTCGCACGTCGGGTGGCCGCACGCCGGTCACGCCCTGGGGTAAAGACACCAAGGGCAAGAAGACCCGCAGCAACAAGGCGACCGACAAGTACATCTTGCGTTCGCGCCACGCGAAAAAGAAGGGGCGTTGATCCATGGCACGTTCTGTTTGGAAAGGCCCCTTTGTTGACGCCTATGTGCTCAAGAAAGCGGAAAAGGTCCGTGAATCGGGCAAGTCCGAGGTCATCAAGATCTGGTCGCGTCGTTCGACCATCCTGCCGCAATTCGTGGGTCTGACCTTTGCCGTCTACAACGGCCACAAGCACATCCCCGTGAATGTCAGCGAAGACATGATCGGTCAGAAGTTCGGTGAATATTCGCCCACGCGGACCTATTACGGTCACGCCGCGGACAAGAAAGCGAAGAGGAAGTAATCGTCATGGGTAAGGAAAACAATCCGCGCCGCGTGGCGGAGAACGAGGCCTTCGCCAAGACGAAGATGCTTCGCACCTCGCCGCAGAAGCTGAACCTGGTGGCTCAGCTGATCCGTGGCAAGAAGGTCGACAAGGCTCTGGCCGACCTGACCTTCTCGCACAAGCGCATCGCCGGCGACGTGAAGAAGTGCCTTCAGTCCGCCATCGCGAACGCCGAGAACAACCACGGTCTGGACGTCGACAACCTGGTCGTCGCCGAAGCCTGGGTCGGCAAGAACCTGGTGATGAAGCGTGGCCGTCCGCGGGCACGTGGCCGCTTCGGCAAGATCATGAAGCCGTTTTCGGAAATCACCATCAAGGTGCGCCAAGTCGAGGAGCAAGCGTAATGGGTCAGAAGGTCAATCCGATCGGCATGCGCCTCCAGGTCAACCGCACCTGGGACAGCCGCTGGTACGCCGACGACAAGGACTATGGCAATCTGCTGCTTGAAGACCTGAAGATCCGGGACTTCATCCGCACCGAGGCCAAGCAGGCCGGCATCAGCCGCGTCATCATCGAGCGTCCCCACAAGAAGTGCCGCGTGACCATTCACGCAGCGCGTCCCGGTGTCATCATCGGGAAAAAGGGTGCGGACATCGAGACGCTGCGCAAGAAGCTGGCGAACTTCACCGACAGCGAACTGCACCTGAACATCGTCGAAGTGCGCAAGCCCGACGTCGATGCGACGCTGGTCGCCGAATCGATCGCACAGCAGCTGGAGCGTCGTGTGTCGTTCCGCCGCGCGATGAAGCGCTCGGTCCAGAACGCGATGCGCATGGGTGCCCTGGGCATCCGCGTGAACGTCGCGGGCCGCCTTGGCGGCGCTGAGATCGCCCGGACCGAATGGTACCGCGAGGGCCGTGTGCCCCTGCATACCCTGCGGGCCGACATCGACTATGCACTCTGCGAAGCCACGACCCCGTACGGGATCATCGGTGTGAAGGTGTGGATCTTCAAGGGCGAGATCATGGAACATGATCCCCAGGCCCATGATCGCCGCGCTGCCGAGGCCCAGGAAGGTCCGGCCCCCCGTGGTCCGCGCCGCGACGCCCGGTAAGGAGTAGAAAACAATGCTGCAACCGAAACGGACCAAGTTCCGCAAACAGCACAAGGGCCGTATCCACGGCGAGGCAAAGGGCGGTTTCGACCTGAACTTTGGCTCGTTCGCCCTGAAGGCAACCGAACCGGAGCGCGTCACCGCGCGCCAGATCGAGGCGGCCCGCCGCGCGATCACCCGTCACATGAAGCGTCAGGGCCGGGTCTGGATCCGGATTTTCCCGGACGTTCCGGTGTCGTCCAAGCCCACCGAAGTCCGGATGGGTAAGGGCAAGGGTTCCGTCGATTTCTGGGCCGCCCGGGTGCACCCCGGCCGGATCATGTTCGAGATCGACGGCGTGAACGACGTCATCGCCCGCGAGGCCCTGCGCCTTGGCGCGATGAAGCTGCCGGTTCTGACCCGCATCGTCGCCCGCGAAGACTGGTAAGCGCAGGCCCGCCGGGCCAGCGCGAAAGGGGGCCCCGCCGAGCGATCGGCGGGCCCCTGCCTTTTCCCGCAAACGGTCTTGCCAAACGGGCGTCCAGCCTGTATGCGCAGGCCTTCATCACGAAACTCCACCGGAATCAGGGTGGCCCTGGCGACAGGGGCTCTCCGGTGATGTTGAAAGGAAGACGCGTCATGGACGCCACCGAACTGAAGTCGAAAACGCCCGACCAGCTGAAGGATCAGCTGGTTGCGCTGAAGAAAGAGGCCTTCAACCTGCGTTTCCAGCAGGCGACCGGTCAGCTGGAAAGCACTGCACGCATGCGCACCGTCCGTCGCGACGTCGCCCGCGTGAAGACGATTCTGAATCAGAAAGCGGCCGACGCCGCGGCCTCGAACTAAGGAGCCCGGTCCATGCCCAAACGCATTCTTCAAGGCCGCGTCACCAGCGACAAGAACGAGCAGACGATCACCGTGATCGTGGAGCGGCGCTTCAAGCACCCCGTTCTGCATAAGATCGTGCGCTCGTCCAAGAAATACCGCGCCCATGACGCGGAAAACCAGTTCAAGATCGGTGATCTCGTTCGCATCGTCGAATGTGCCCCGATCTCGAAGACGAAACGCTGGACTGTCCTGACGGACGAAACGGCTTCGGCTTAAGTCCATCATCACAGATCAGAAATGATCGAAACCCTGGGGCCGCAACCGGCGGTCCCCAAAGGTCGGGAGAAACCAAATGATCCAGATGCAGACCAATCTGGATGTTGCTGATAACTCGGGCGCTCGCCGGGTTCAGTGCATCAAGGTCCTGGGTGGTTCGCACCGTCGCTATGCGTCGGTGGGCGACATCATTGTCGTGTCCGTTAAGGAAGCCATCCCTCGGGGCCGGGTGAAGAAGGGTGACGTCCGCAAGGCCGTCGTCGTTCGCACCGCCAAGGAAGTGAATCGCGAAGACGGAACCTCGATCCGCTTCGACCGCAACGCCGCCGTCATCCTGAACAACCAGGGCGAACCGGTCGGCACCCGTATCTTCGGGCCGGTCGTGCGCGAGCTGCGTGCGAAGAACTTCATGAAGATCATCTCGCTTGCGCCGGAGGTGCTGTAATGGCTGCCAAGCTGAAAAAGGGCGACAAGGTCGTCGTGCTGGCCGGCAAGGACAAGGGCAAGCAGGGTGAGATCACCGCTGTCATGCCCAAGGACAACAAGGCCATCGTGGACGGCGTAAACGTCGCCATTCGCCACACCAAGCAGTCCCAGAACAGCCAGGGCGGCCGCGTGGCGAAAGCCATGCCGATCGACCTGTCGAACCTGTCGCTGATGGACAAGGACGGCAAGGCAACCCGCGTCGGCTTCCGCATGGAAGACGGCGGCAAGGTCCGCTTTGCCAAGACCACGGGAGACGTGATCTGATGCTGGACGACGCCAAGTACACGCCCCGCCTGCGCGCGGTGTTCAACGACACCATCAAGGCCGCGCTGAAGGAAGAGTTCAGCTACAAGAACGACATGCAGATCCCGCGTCTGGACAAGATCGTCCTGAACATGGGTGTCGGCGAAGCGTGAAAGACACCAAGAAGGTCAAGCAGGCAGCAGACGAGCTGACGCTGATCGCCGGCCAGAAGGCCATCATCACCTATGCCAAGAAGTCGATCGCCGGCTTCCGCGTGCGTGAAGAGATGCCGCTTGGCTGCAAGGTGACCCTGCGCGGCGACCGGATGTACGAGTTCCTGGACCGCCTGATCAACATCGCGCTGCCCCGCGTCCGCGACTTTCGCGGCGTGAAGCCGACGTCGTTCGACGGCCGCGGCAACTATGCGATGGGCCTGAAAGAACACATCGTGTTCCCGGAAATCAACTTCGACAAGGTCGACGAAGTTCTGGGGATGGACATCATCATCTGCACCAACGCGAAGACCGACGCGGAAGCGAAGTCGCTGTTGAAGCATTTCAACATGCCGTTCACCAGCTGATCGCGGAGGGAAAGAGATATGGCAAAGAAATCCATGATCGAGCGCGAAAACAAGCGCGCGCGTCTGGTCAAGCAATACGCTGCAAAGCGTGCTGAACTGAACGAGGTCATCAAAGACCAGTCCCGCCCGATGGAAGAGCGGTTCAAGGCTACGCTGAAGCTGGCCGAACTGCCGCGCAACTCGTCGGCGACGCGCCTGCACAACCGGTGCCAACTGACCGGTCGTCCGCATGCGTATTACCGCAAACTGAAACTGTCGCGGATCATGCTGCGCGAGCTTGGCTCGCACGGTCAGATCCCCGGCCTGGTCAAGTCCAGCTGGTAAGGGGGCACACAACATGATGAACGATCCTCTCGGCGATATGCTGACCCGCATCCGCAATGCGCAGATGCGCGGCAAATCGACCGTCCGCACCCCCGCCTCCAAGCTGCGTGCCTGGGTTCTGGACGTGCTGAAAAACGAAGGTTACATCCGCGGCTACGAGGAAGTGACCACCACCGAGGGCCACAAAGAGCTGGAAATCGGGCTGAAGTACCACGACGGAACCCCGGTCATCCGGGAACTGTCGCGCGTGTCGAAGCCGGGTCGCCGGGTCTATACCGGTGCCAAGGAAATCCCGCAGGTCCGTCAGGGTCTGGGCGTCTCGATCGTCTCGACTCCCAAGGGCGTCATGTCGGATGCAGCGGCTCGCAATGCCAATGTCGGCGGCGAAGTCCTCTGCACCGTGTTCTAAGGAGGGCAGAATGTCTCGTATTGGTAAGAAGCCGGTCGAACTGCCCAAGGGCGTGACGGCCGAGATCAAAGGTCAGTCCATCGAAGTGAAGGGGCCGAAAGGCACCCGTCATTTCACGGCGACCGATGATGTGGATCTGGTGCTGGAAGACGGCTCCGTCGCGGTCAAGCCGCGCGGAACGTCCAAGCGTGCGCGCCAGCAGTGGGGGATGACCCGCTCGATGATCGAGAACCTGACCGTGGGCGTGTCCACCGGGTTCAAGAAAGAGCTGGAGATCCAGGGTGTGGGTTACCGCGCCAACATGCAGGGCAAGGACCTGAAGTTGGCTCTGGGTTACTCGCATGACGTGATCTTCGTGGTGCCGGAAGGCGTCACGGTGTCGTCTCCGAAGCAGACCGAAATCGTTGTGGAAGGCATTGACCAGCAGCTTGTTGGCCAGGTCGCAGCGAACATCCGCGAGTGGCGCAAGCCCGAGCCCTACAAGGGCAAGGGAATCCGCTACAAGGGCGAGTTCGTCTTCCGCAAGGAAGGCAAGAAGAAGTAAGGGGCGCATGAAATGGCACTGAAAAAGCAAGAGCTGTTCCAGAAGCGCCGCCTGCGCGTTCGGAACAAGCTGCGGGCGATGTCGAACGGCCGTCCGCGGATGTCGATCCACCGGTCGTCGAAGAACATCTTCGTGCAGGTGATCGACGACCTGAACGGCGTGACCCTGGCCTCGGCCAGCACGCTGGAAAAGGACCTGGGCCTGATCGGCAAGAACAACGTCGAGGCTGCGGCCAAGATCGGTTCGACCATCGCCGAGCGTGCGAAAGCCGCCGGCGTGGAAGAAGTCGTGTTCGACCGCGGCGGCTTCATCTTCCACGGCAAGGTCAAGGCTCTGGCCGACGCCGCCCGTGAAGGTGGTCTGAAGTTCTGATCCTGTGGGCGGCATTCGTGCCGCCCCGATGATCCGGGGGCTATTGCCCACCGGGATCGAGACAACCGGCGCCGCGCGCGCCACCCAAGAAGGAATGCCTCATGGCAGAACGTGACAACAACCGCCGGGGCGGTCGCAACGACCGCGAAGAGAACCCGGAATTCCAGGACCGCTTGGTTGCCATCAACCGCGTGTCCAAGACGGTCAAGGGCGGCAAGCGCTTTGGCTTTGCAGCACTCGTCGTCGTCGGCGACCAGCGCGGCCGCGTCGGTTTCGGCAAGGGCAAGGCCAAAGAGGTCCCCGAGGCGATCCGCAAGGCGACCGAGCAGGCCAAGCGCGGTCTGATCCGCGTTCCGCTGCGTGACGGCCGGACCCTGCACCACGACATCGAAGGTCGTCACGGTGCCGGCAAGGTCATCATGCGCACGGCCGTGGCCGGTACCGGCATCATCGCAGGCGGCCCGATGCGCGCCGTGTTCGAGATGCTGGGCGTGCAGGACGTCGTGGCCAAGTCGCAGGGGTCGCAGAACCCCTACAACATGATCCGCGCCACCCTGGACGGTCTGAAGAAAGAGTCGAGCCCCCGCAGCGTCGCGACCCGTCGCGGCAAGAAAGTGGCCGACATCCTGCCCTCGAACGACAAGCCGGCTGACGCCGCTGTCGAAGCGTAAGGAGCGAGACGCATGGCAACCATCGTCGTCAAGCAGGTCGGATCGCCGATCCGCCGTCCCAAGGACCAGCTGGCCACCCTGAAGGGCCTGGGCCTGAACAAGATGAACCGCACCCGCGAGCTGGAGGATACCCCCTCCGTGCGCGGCATGGTCAACAAGATCCGCCACATGGTGGAAATCATCGAAGAAAAGCCCTGATCCACGCGATCAGGACAGTCAAACGCCCCGCGATTGCGGGGCGTTTTGCGTTTCAGCCCTATTCGCGGCAGGCGTAAAGCGTGCCGCCCACCGCCACGACCGACACCGCGGCCCCGGTCAGCAGCACCGGAGAGGCCGCGACCACCGCAGCCGCCCCGCCAAGCGAGGCCAGAGCCCCCGACACCGCCGTTCCCGCGCCGCTGAGGATCACCGCGCCGGACGCATCGGGCAGCGCCTGCAGCCCCTGCACGGACCGACGGGCTGCAGCCCCGGACAGCGCGCCCGCGGCCGCCGTGGTCTGGTTCACACGGCGGCAGACGGCGCGGGTCTGGTTGCGGCACTGGCCCCAGGCATCCCGCGCGCCCAGGTCGTAGCCCATCACCGATTCGCTGGCCTTGTCGAAGCGCAGGCAGAAGGGCAGGCGTTCCTCGTCCGTCAGTTCCGGGGTCAGGCTGCGCAGGACGACATAGCCCGGGCAGTCATGCCGTCCGATCCGGGTCGCCAGCTGTTCGCGGCGCGAATAGGTGTCCGACAGCCGCGCTTCGGCCTTGTCATAGCCCATGACGACATCGCGGTCGTTGATGCGGGCGGTGCAGAAGGTCGGCTCGGCCTGCTGCGCGGCGACGGGGGGTGCAGCAGCGGACAGAAGGGCAAGAAACGGGATCAGGGCAAGACGGGACATGGCAACTTCCGGTAGAGTCGGGGATGGTCCATGCGTGGGGCAGGGGGGCGCCGCACTCAAGACACAAGATGGTGTCGGGAAAGAATGGCGCGGCCCCTGTGGCGGGATCGCTTGAAAGACGCGGCCATAGCGCGTATAGCGCCCCGGTGCTGCATGGCACAGTGATTCAACAAGCAAGAAAAGCCGTGGCCCCCTGTTTCGCTTCGAGGGAGTGTCCGGCAAGGAGAAGCGACATGAAACTGCATGAAATCCGCGACAACGATGGCGCGAACAAATCCAAGAAGCGCGTTGCGCGTGGTCCGGGTTCGGGCAAGGGCAAGACCGCCGGCCGGGGTATCAAGGGTCAGAAGTCGCGTTCGGGCGTCGCCCTGGGCGGATACGAAGGCGGCCAGATGCCGCTGTACCGTCGTCTGCCCAAGCGTGGCTTCACCAAGCCGAACGCGAAATCGTTTGCCGTCGTGAACCTGGGCCAGATCCAGGGCTTCATCGACGCGGGCAAGATCGACGGCACCGCCGAGCTGACCGAAGATTCGCTGGTCGCATCGGGTCTGGTCCGCCGCAAGCTGGACGGCATCCGTCTGCTGGCCACCGGCGAGCTGAAGTCGGGCATGACCATCACCGTCACCGGTGCCTCGAAAGCCGCGGTCGACGCGGTCGAAAAGGCGGGCGGCAAGGTCAACCTGCCGGCACCGCGCGAAGCGGCGGCCGAATAAGCTGTTGAAGGGGGCTTTCCTGCCCCATAGATAGCATCTAGGTTTTCAGGCGCCGCCGGTCCCCGCGAAAACGGGTCGGCGGCGCTGTCATGACACGGGACGGAACAGCATGGCGTCAGCCGCAGAACAGATGGCCGCGAACCTCTCCTGGGGGCAGCTCGGCAAGGCCACGGAACTTCGCCAGCGGATCTGGTTCACGATCGGCGTGCTGATCATGTACCGCATCGGCACCTATATCCCGGTGCCCGGCATCGACGGCGCGGCGCTGCGCAACTTCATGGAGCAGGCATCCACGGGCATCGGCGGCATGCTGTCGATGTTCACCGGCGGTGCGCTTGGCCGGATGGGCGTGTTCGCCCTTGGCATCATGCCCTACATCTCGGCCTCGATCATCGTGCAGCTGCTGACGTCGATGGTCCCGTCGCTGGAACAGCTGAAGAAGGAAGGCGAGACCGGCCGCAAGAAGATCAACCAGTACACGCGCTACGGCACCGTGGCGCTGGCGCTGTTCCAGGCCTATGGCCTTGCCCGCAGCCTGGAGGCCGGTGGCCTGGCGCATGAGCCCGGCCTGTTCTTCCAGGCGTCCGTGGTCATCACGCTGGTCGGCGGTACCATGTTCCTGATGTGGCTGGGCGAGCAGATCACCGCGCGCGGCGTCGGCAACGGCATCTCGCTGATCATCTTCGTGGGCATCCTGGCGGAAATTCCGGCCGCGCTGGCGACGTTCTTCCAGCAGGGCCGCACGGGCGCCATCTCGACCCCGGTGATCCTGTTCGTGATCGTGATGCTTGTGGCGATCATCGCCTTTGTCGTGTTCATGGAACGCGCGCTGCGCAAGATCCGCATCCAGTATCCCCGGCGCCAGGTCGGCATGAAGGTCTATGACGGCCAGACCAGCCACCTGCCCGTCAAGGTCAACCCCGCAGGCGTGATCCCGGCGATCTTCGCCAGCTCGCTGCTGCTGCTGCCGGTGACCATCTCGACCTTCTCGGGGAACGAGGCCGGGCCGATCATGTCGGTGGTGCTGGCCTATTTCGGGCCGGGACAGCCGCTGTACCTGCTGTTCTTCGCGTCGATGATCGTATTCTTCACGTACTTCTACACCCAGAACGTGTCCTTCAAGACCGACGACGTGGCCGAGAACCTGAAGAACCAGGGCGGTTTCATCCCCGGCATCCGTCCGGGCAAGCGGACCCAGGACTATCTGGATTACGTGGTCAACCGCCTGCTGGTCATCGGCTCCGCCTATCTGGCGCTGGTCTGTCTGATGCCCGAGATCCTGCGCGATCAGTTCTCGATCCCGGTCTATCTGGGCGGTACGTCCGTGCTGATCGTGGTGTCGGTGACGATGGACACGATCAACCAGGTCCAAAGCCACCTGCTGGCGCACCAGTACGAAGGGCTGATCGAGAAATCCCAGCTGCGCGGCAAGCGCAAGCCGGGCACGGCCAAGCCGCGCCGCCTGCCGTCGCGCCGCTAAGGGCGCGACCGTACCGACGACACGACAAGGCCGCATCAATGGCCACCTGAGGGGGACAGACGCCATGACCATCAACATCATCCTGTTGGGGCCGCCGGGTGCCGGCAAGGGAACCCAAGCCGGCCGCCTGGTGGCCGACAAGGGCCTTGTCCAGCTGTCCACCGGCGACATGCTGCGCGCCGCGCGGTCTTCGGGGACCGAGATGGGGCGCCGCGTGGCCGAGGTCATGGACCGCGGCGAACTGGTCACCGACGAGATCGTCATCGGCCTGATCCGCGAACAGCTGGAAAAGGGCGGCAAGGGGTTCATCTTCGACGGCTTCCCCCGGACGCTGCCGCAGGCCGACGCCCTGGGACGCCTGCTGGCCGAATCCGGCATGGCGCTGGATGCGGTGATCGAACTGCAGGTCGACGACGAGGCGCTGGTCGGACGGATCGTCAAGCGCGCCGAGGAGTCCCGGGCCGCCGGTCAGCCGGTGCGCCGTGACGACACCCCCGAGGTGTTCGCCGACCGCCTGCGCGAGTACTACAAGAAGACCGCGCCGCTGCTGGGCTACTACTATGCCAAGGGCAGCCTGCAGACCGTCGACGGGATGGCGCCGATGGATCAGGTGTCCGCCCAGATCGCGGCAAAGCTGCCTGCTTGACGACGCGGCGATCTGCCGCTAGTTCACGTCATCTCGCAAGAGAATCACCCGGATCGCGGGTGGACCATCGATTTGGCCCGGAGGCACAGCTTTCGGGCCTTGCGTTGTGAAAAAAGGTTCCGGCGTTACGGAACCGCAACTGAAAAGGAAAACGCGTGGCTCGTATTGCTGGCGTCAACATTCCGACGGGGAAACGCGTCCCCATCGCTCTGACCTACATCCACGGCATTGGCGATCTGTACGCCGTGCAGATCTGCGAAGCGACGGGCATCGACCAGTCGCGCCGCATCAACGATCTGTCGGACGCAGAAGTCCTGGCCATCCGCGAATACATCGATGCCAACCTGACCGTCGAGGGCGACCTGCGCCGCGAAGTCCAGATGAACATCAAGCGCATGATGGACCTGGGCTCGTATCGCGGTCTTCGCCACCGTCGCGGCCTTCCGGTCCGCGGTCAGCGCACGCATACCAATGCGCGCACCCGCAAGGGCCCGGCCAAGCCGATCGCCGGCAAGAAGAAATAAGGGGCAAGCGACATGGCACGTGACAAGACCCGCATGAAGCGCAAGGAACGCAAGAACATCGCCACCGGCGTTGCGCATGTGAATTCCAGCTTCAACAACACCAAGATCCTGATCTCGGACGTCCAGGGCAACGCCATCGCCTGGTCCTCGGCCGGCACGATGGGCTTCAAGGGTTCGCGCAAATCGACCCCCTACGCCGCCCAGATGGCTGCCGAAGACGCTGGCCGCAAGGCGCAGGAACATGGCGTCCGCACGCTGGACGTCGAAGTCCAGGGCCCCGGTTCGGGCCGCGAATCGGCACTGCGCGCGCTGGCCGCTGCCGGCTTCAACATCACGGCCATCCGTGACGTGACGCCGATCGCGCATAACGGCTGCCGTCCGCCCAAGCGCCGTCGCGTCTGATCCTGGATCATCATTGACCGGTCCCCGCATGTCTGCGGGGGCCGGACATTCGCATTTCACCTCGGGCGTTTCCGGCCACGGTCATGGGCAGGAAGCAAGTATGGAGGAAAATCCATGATCCACAAGAATTGGGCCGAACTGATCAAGCCGACCCAGCTGGTCGTCAAGCCGGGCGCCGACGCGACCCGCACGGCGACCCTGGTCGCCGAGCCGCTGGAGCGGGGCTTCGGCCTGACGCTTGGCAATGCGCTGCGCCGGGTGCTGATGTCGTCGCTGCAGGGCGGTGCCATCACCGCCGTCCAGATCGACAACGTCCTGCACGAGTTCAGCAGCGTCGCCGGCGTCCGCGAGGACGTGACCGACATCGTGCTGAACCTCAAGGGCGTCACGCTCAAGATGGACGTCGAAGGCCCCAAGCGCCTGACGCTGTCCGCCAAGGGTCCGGGCGAGGTCAAGGCAAGCGACATCCAGGAAACGGCCGGCATCACCGTGCTGAACCGCGACCATGTCATCTGCCACCTGGACGACGGCGCCGAACTGAACATGGAATTGACCGTGCAGACGGGCAAGGGCTATGTCGCCGCCGACAAGAACCGTCCCGAGGATGCGCCTATCGGCCTGATCCCGATCGACGCGATCTTCTCTCCGGTCAAGCGCGTCAGCTATGAGGTTCAGCCCACCCGTGAGGGCCAGGTGCTGGACTATGACAAGCTGACGATGAAGATCGAGACAGATGGCTCGCTGACGCCGGAAGATGCCGTGGCCTATGCCGCGCGCATCGTGCAGGACCAGCTGTCCGTGTTCGTCAATTTCGACGAGCCCGAGGCTGCCAACCGCCAGGACAGCGACGACGGCCTGGAATTCGATCCGCGCCTGCTGAAGAAGGTCGACGAGCTGGAGCTGTCGGTCCGTTCGGCGAACTGCCTGAAGAACGACAACATCGTCTATATCGGCGATCTGATCCAGAAGACCGAAGCCGAAATGCTGCGGACCCCGAACTTTGGCCGCAAGTCCTTGAACGAGATCAAGGAAGTGCTGTCGGGCATGGGCCTGCACCTGGGCATGGACGTGGTCGACTGGCCGCCGGAGAACATCGAAGACCTGGCCAAGCGTTTCGACGACCAGTTCTGAGAATTGCGGCGGGGGGCGACCCCCGCCGGATATGGGCCTAGGCCCCAAGGAGAGCGGCCCGCACGCATGGGCTGCCGGACAAAGCAAAACACGCTGTAGGAGATCATCATGCGCCACGCTCGCGGTTACCGCCGCCTCAACCGTACCCACGAACACCGCAAGGCGCTGTTCGCCAACATGTCCGGCTCGCTGATCGAGCACGAGCAGATCAAGACCACCTTGCCGAAAGCCAAGGAACTGCGTCCGATCGTCGAAAAGCTGATCACGCTGGCCAAGCGCGGCGATCTGCACGCCCGCCGTCAGGCGAACGCGCAGCTGAAGCAGGACATGCATGTCGCCAAGCTGTTCGACGTTCTGGGTGAGCGTTACAAGGACCGCCAGGGTGGCTATGTCCGCATCATGAAGGCCGGCTTCCGCTATGGCGACATGGCGCCGATGGCGATCATCGAACTGGTCGACCGCGACACGAGCGCCAAGGGTGCTGCCGACCGCGCCCGCCTGGAATCGGAATTCACCGCCGAAGATTGATCGTTCCGCCCGACCGGGCCGACGATTCCGACCCCGTCGCAAGAGATTGCGGCGGGGTTTGCTAATTTAGCACAGCCAAAACGCGCTGACGTAGAGGAATGAAAGATTCTTCACCTTCCGCGAGTGGCTTCGCGTATGTATCATCGACGGACGGAATATCGGTGATCGCACCGAAGATTCCGCGAGGGAGGGTGATGTATTTTATCGCAAAGCCAAAGTCGTTAACGAAATCGAAACTTCGACGGGTCACTACTTGTGTGAACCCTGACCGCAACCATTTCAACGTATCCAAAAAGCCATGTCATCTCGTGCAGACATAAATGCCGATCTTCGAAAGCTGGGCAAGCATGCCCTGTCCGGCTATTTCGTGGGTCTGCACATCCGTTTCGCTGCACCGCTGATGCAGTTTCAGACCTATGACGAAAAGTGGTCGGAATTCTATTCCCAGAACGGCTATGCCCTGCGCGATCCGACAATCGCCTGGGGGTTCTCGACGACCGGCGCCTGCCGGTGGTCCGCGCTGCCGATTCCAGACCCGTTCAACATCCTCAAGGATGCCGCCGATCATGGGCTGATCTTTGGTCTGACCGTTTCCCACGGTCCGATCGCGTCGCGCACCATCGCGTCATTTGCACGCGCGGATCGCGAACTTTCCGACGCCGAGATCGAAGACATCTCGACCACGGTACGGCGGCTTCACGACATGACCGAGCCGCCTGCGAGCCTGACCAAGGCTCAGAAAGAAGCCCTTCGGTGCATTGCGGAGGGCGATCGTCATGCAGCAGCGGCTGCCAAACTTGGCATTACCGAAAGCGCGTTCAAGGCAAGGTTGATTTCTGTCCGGGAACGCCTGAAGGCGCGGACGACCGCCGAGGCGCTGCAGAGGGCCAAGGAATACCGTTTGTTGTAGATGTCGCCCAAGGGGTCCGCGAGGCAAGGAAGGGTGCCCTCACACCCCAGGAGTATCAGATGCAGACGACGACACTTTCCTTTTCAAATCTTCACAACCACGGCGAATTGTTTGCCAATCTGTTTCGCGCCCGCAAGCAGAGCTTCATCATTCAGAAGAACTGGGACCTGCCCGAGTCCGAGGACATGGAGTTCGACCAGTACGACACCCCGCAAAGCCGCTGGATCGCGATTCATGACCGCACCGAGGTTCTGGCCGGCATCCGTCTGACCCCGACGACGGCCCGTTGCGGCATCTATTCCTACATGATCCGCGACGCGCAGGAGGGCATCCTGGGCGGCAGCATTCCGCAGGACCTGTTGTTCGAAAAGGCGCCGGTCGATCCGCATGTCTGGGAATGTTCGCGGGTGTTCGTCAGCCACTCGATCCCGCAGATGTATCGGCGCAAGGTCCATTTCAAGATGGTCGAAGCGATGACCGGGTCGGCCCGCGACATGGGCGCGACCAAGCTGATCGCACTGACCGGGTCCAACTGGCCGCGCTGGTACGGTCGCTGCGGCCTGACGGCCGAGGCTTTGGGTCGCCCGCTGTTCATCGACGACGGCGAATTCCAGTGCGTGGCCATCGACCTGACGACCAAGATGCACTGACCTGCTACCGCCCTGCAAACAGGGCTGTCGCGCCTGCCCGGACATGCCTAGAATGGGCCCGACATGGCAGATCTGTTCGATACCGCACCGCAGGCAGACCCCCCGTCTGGGATGGGGGCAAGGCCGCTTGCCGACCGCATCCGACCCACCCGCCTGTCCGAGGTCATCGGCCAGGCGAAGGTGCTTGGCCCTGATGGACCGCTTGGCAGCATGCTGGCATCGGGCAGCCTGTCGTCGCTGATCCTGTGGGGGCCGCCCGGCGTCGGCAAGACGACCATCGCCCGCCTTTTGGCGGACGAGACCGATCTGGCGTTTGTCCAGATCAGCGCCATCTTTACCGGCGTGCCGGATTTGCGAAAGGTCTTTGACGCCGCCCGCCTGCGCCGCAGTCAGGGCCGCGCGACACTGCTGTTCGTCGACGAGATCCACCGCTTCAACAAGGCGCAGCAGGACAGCTTTCTGCCGCATATGGAGGATGGGACAATCCTTCTGGTCGGCGCCACGACCGAAAACCCGTCATTCGAACTGAACGCCGCGGTCATGTCGCGCGCTCAGGTCGTCGTGCTGGAGCGTCTGACGCTGGCGGATCTGGAGCTGTTGGCGCAGCGCGCAGAACGCGAACTGGGGCGCAAGCTGCCGCTGACCGCGCAGGCCCGCGATGCCCTGTTGGAGATGGCCGACGGCGACGGTCGCGCCGCGTTGAACCTGATCGAGCAGGTCGCTGCCTGGAAGGTCGAGGGCAAGGTCGACCCCGATGCCTTGGCGAAGCGCCTGAACAAGCGCGCGCCCAAGTACGACAAGTCGGGCGAGGAACATTTCAACCTGATCTCGGCCCTGCACAAGTCGGTGCGGGGCAGCGACCCGGATGCGGCGCTGTACTGGCTGGCGCGCATGCTGGAGGGCGGAGAGGACCCGCGCTATCTGGCGCGCCGCATCACCCGCATGGCGATCGAGGATATCGGCTTGGCCGACCCCGCCGCCGCCCGGCACTGCCTGGATGCCTGGGCGCTGTACGAGCGGCTTGGCAGCCCCGAGGGTGAGCTGGCCTTGGGTCAGGCGGTCATCTATCTGGCGCTGGCACCCAAATCGAACGCGGGATACGCCGCCTACAAGAACGCGCGGGCCGAGGCCAAGCGCACCGGCAGCCTGATGCCCCCCGCCCATATCCTGAACGCGCCGACCAAGATGATGAAGGAACAGGGCTATGGCGCGGGCTATGCCTATGACCACGACGCCGAGGACGGGTTCAGCGGCCAGAACTATTTCCCCGACGGCTGAAGCGCCCGGTCCTGTACACCCCGGTCGAGCGCGGGTTTGAGCGTGAACTGAAACGCCGCCTGGACTGGTTCGTCAGCCAGCGGCTGAAGCGCGGCGGTTGACTTTGCGCGCGCGGGGCCACACAGACGCGCGCATGAACCCCTTTCTGCAAGTCGCCATTGGCGGGGCCCTTGGGGCCACCTGCCGCTATGCCGTGTATCGAATGATGCCGCTGGCATGGTCGGCGACGCTGCTGGTCAATGTGGCGGGCAGTTTCGCGATGGGACTGCTGGCCGCGTTGCTGGCGCACAGGCTGGGCAATGCCTGGGCGCCGTTCCTGCTGAGCGGCATGCTGGGGGGATTCACGACGTTTTCGGCCTTTTCGCTGGATGTGCTGACGTTGTGGGAACGGGGTCAGGGCGTCATGGCGCTGGCCTATGTGGGGCTTTCGGTCCTGCTGTCGCTGGCGGCCGTGATGGCCGGACTGGCCTTGGGACGAGGGATTTGGGCATGAGTGCCGTACAGACGATGATCGTGGGCGACGATGACGCCGACATGCGGCTTGACCGCTGGCTGAAGAAACGCTTTCCGCACCTGTCGCAGGTGGCCGTCGAAAAGATGTGCCGCAAGGGAGAGCTGCGCGTCGACGGGGGCCGCGTCAAGGCCGCGACCCGCATCGCGCCGGGGCAGGAGGTGCGCATCCCGCCGCTGCCCGAACCGGGCGACCTTCCCGAACGTCCCGAACGCCCCTTGGGCCCCCGCGTCAGCGACAGCGACGAAGAGATGATCCAGTCCGCCGTCTTGTGGAAGGACGAACACATCATCGCGCTGAACAAGCCGCCGGGCCTGCCCAGCCAGGGCGGCAGCGGGTTGGGCGGTCGTCACGTGGACGGACTGACCACCGCGCTGCTGTTCGGTTTCAAGGAACGGCCCAAGCTGGTGCACCGGCTGGACAAGGACACGTCGGGCGTCCTGCTGCTGGCGCGCACAGACCGCGTGGCGCGGGCGCTGTCCGAGGCGTTCCGGTCGCGGACCACGCGCAAGATCTATTGGGCCGCGGTCGCAGGTGTGCCCCATCCGCGGATGGGCACGATCCGCTATGGCCTGGTCAAGGGCGGGTCAGGGCGCGGCGGCGACAACGAAAAGATGATGGCCGTCCACCCCCGCGATATCGACAAGACCGAGGGTGCGAAGCGCGCCACGACCGATTACGCCGTGCTGGACGCACTGGCCACGCGGGCCAGCTGGTGCGCGCTGGTGCCGATCACCGGGCGCACGCACCAGCTGCGCGCACATATGGCCGAACTGGGTCATCCGATCGTGGGCGACGGCAAGTACGGCGGTTCGGGGCAGGAGAACCTGGGCGATGGCTGGGGTGCCCAGCTGGGCGGTGAGATCAGCAAGAAGCTGCACCTGCATGCGCGCTCGATCACCTTTGACCACCCGATCACCAAGAAGCGCATGACCATCACTGCGCCGTTGCCCGAACATATGGGCCGGACCTGGAAATCCGTCGGCTGGCACGAGAACGACGTACCCGACGATCCGTTCGCGGATGACGCATGAGGCTGGTCGTCTTTGACGTCGACGGCACGCTGGTCGACAGCCAGAACCACATCACCCACGCGATGGGCTTTGCCTTTGACCAGGTCGGCCTGACGCCGCTTCCGAAATCGCAGGTGCTGTCCATCGTCGGGCTGTCGCTGCCCGTGGCGGTGGCGCAGCTGGCGCCCGATCTCGATGCGCAGACGCAGGCGCGGATCGTGGCCGCCTACAAGGACAGTTTCATGCGTGCGCGGCTGGACAGCGCCGCGCCGCTGTACCCCGGCGCGATCGCGTGCCTGGACCGCCTGGCGGATCGTGACGATCTGCTGCTGGCGGTGGCCACGGGCAAGTCGCGCCGGGGCCTGGACGCGATGATCGCCGCGCATGGGCTGCAGGGGCGGTTCCTGAGCCTGCAGACGGCGGACGGGCATCCGTCCAAGCCGCATCCGTCGATGCTGCAGGCGGCCCTGTCCGAGACGGGGACGACGGCGGACCGGGCGGTGATGATCGGCGATACCAGCTTTGACATGGAGATGGCGCGGGCGGCGGGGTTGGCGGGTTTCGGCGTCAGCTGGGGCTATCACCCGACGCATGCGCTGCAGGATGCCGGGGCGGCCCGGATCCTGGACGATTTCACCGGACTGACAACGGCCATCGAGGAGTGGGCGGCATGAGCGAATGGACGGCGCGCAGGTTCTGGACCGATGCGGATCTGCGGCCCGCCGAGGGCGGGTTCGAGATCATGCTGGACAGCCGCGTGCTGCGCACGCCCGGAAAGCACCCGCTGGTCCTGCCGACCGAGGCGCTGGCCCGGGCGGTGGCCGACGAATGGCAGGCCCAGGACGATGTGATCGCGCCGCTGACCATGCCGCTGACCCGCGCCGTGAACTCTGCGGTCGAGAAGGTCGCCCCGCAATTCGATGCGGTTGCTTCCATGCTTGCCAATTATGGCGGCACCGACCTGCTGTCCTATCGGGCAACCGACCCGCAGGTCCTGATCGATCTGCAGGCCCGTGAATGGGACCCGCTGATCGACTGGTCGGCCGGGCATCTGGGCGCGCCGCTGCGGGTCACGCAGGGGGTGATTCCCATCGACCAGGACCCGGGTGCGCTGGACCGCCTGCATGCGCGGGTGCGGGCGCAGGACCTGTGGGGGCTGACCGCGCTGCATGATCTGGTGACGATTCCCGGATCGCTGATCCTGGGTCTGGCGGTGATCGAAGGGCGCATCGACGGGGCCGAGGCGCATCGCCTGTCCCGCATCGACGAGGATTTCCAGGCCGAACAATGGGGCGCGGACGAAGAGGCGCATGACGCCGCCGAGGGCCGGCGCCTGTCCATTCTTTCGGCAGAGCGGCTGTGGGACCTGTCCCGCCGGGGTTGAAAGCGCTTGCGTGACCGGACGGGGTTCTTGACGCGGCAACTTGTATCGGCACAATACCGCCTAATAGGACGGCAGCCGCTGTCGTGCTATGCCGACAAGGACCCCCCGAAGGTCCGCATCAGCGTTCGCGGACCGAATGGTCGCGGGCGCTCCAACACAGAGGTAACTATGAAAAAATCGGTTTTCCTGGGGACGGCGGCCGCGGCGACCCTGCTGGCAGGCATGGGCATGGCCCAGGAGGGGTCGACCCTGACCCAGGTCAAGGAACGTGACGAGCTGAACTGCGGCGTCAACACCGGCCTGGTCGGATTCGCGGCCCCCGATGCCAGCGGCAACTGGACCGGCTTTGACGTGGCCTATTGCCGCGCGCTGGCCGCAGCCGTCCTGGGCGATCCCGCCAAGGTCAAGTTCGTGCCGACCACCGGCCAGACGCGCTTTACCGCGCTGTCGTCGGGCGAGGTGGACGTTCTGGCCCGCAACTCGACCTGGACCTATTCGCGCGACACCGACCTGAACCTGGATTTCGTGGGCGTGAACTATTACGACGGCCAGGGCTTCATGGTGCGCTCGGATCTGGGCGTGACCTCGGCCAAGGAACTGGACGGCGCGACGATCTGCATCCAGACCGGCACCACGACCGAGCTGAACCTGGCCGACTATTTCCGCGCCAACAACATGGCCTACACGCCCGTCAACATCGACAGCAATGCCGAGGGCGAGCAGCAGTACATGGCGGGCGCCTGCGACGCCTACACGACCGACGCATCGGGCCTGGCGGCTACGCGCGCGGCCTTTGCCGACCCGGAAACCCACATCATCCTGCCCGAGATCATCTCCAAGGAGCCTCTGGGGCCGGCCGTGCGCCACGGCGACAGCAACTGGGGCGACATCGCCCGCTGGACCCTGAACGCGCTGATCGCCGCCGAGGAATACGGCGTCACCTCGCGCAATATCGAGGAACTGGTGCGGTCGTCCGAGAACCCCGAGGTCCAGCGCCTTCTGGGAACCACGGACGAGCTGGGCGCCATGATGGGCCTGGACGCCGAATGGGCACGTCGCGCCATCCTGGCGGGCGGCAACTATGGCGAGATCTTTGCCGCCAACATCGGCGAGCAGACCCCGATCGGCCTGGCCCGCGGCCTGAACGCACAGTGGACCCAAGGCGGCCTGCTCTACGCTCCGCCGTTCCGCTGATCGGCTGACACGACCGGGGGTCGGACCCATGACGGGCCCGGCCCCGACCCTCCATCAACGATAAACCTGCCCAAGTGAAAAACGGCGCAAAGCCGATGGCAGGCGACAGGGGTAAGAAAGATGACGGACATCCGGGCAACGGCGACGCCGCCGTTCCGGCTGAGCATGCTGGTCAACGACCAGCGGTATCGGTCCCTGACATTTCAGGTCATCGTGTTCATTCTGGTCATGGCCGCCGCGTGGTGGCTGGTCGACAACACGATCCGCAACCTGGCCCTGATGGGCAAAAGCTTCGATTTCGGATTCCTGTTCCAGCGCGCGGGCTATGACATCCCGCAGACGCCGATCCCCTATACCGCCGACGATTCGCACCTGCGCGCATCGGTCGTGGGCCTGCTGAACACGCTGATCGTGGCGGTGCTGGGCTGCATCGCGGCGACCGTGCTGGGCGTGATCGTGGGCGTGTCGCGGCTGTCCAAGAACTGGCTGTTCGCCCGCCTGATGACCGTCTTTGTGGAAATCTTCCGCAACATGCCGCTGCTGCTGTGGATCCTGATCATCTATGCGGTCTTCACCGAGATCCTGCCGCCGCCCAACGCCTTTCGGGGCGAGGCCGCGACATCCGGGATGATCCTGTTCGACCACGTGGCCCTGACCAACCGCTATACCGCGCTGCCGACGCTTGGCATGACCAACGATCCGGGCAGCCTGGACCTGGGCGCGCGCATCACCTTCAACTGGGCCACGATCGCCTTTGTGGTCGCGCTGGTCGGGGGCTGGATCGTGCGCCGCATGATCCGTGCCTGGGCGCAGGACGTGCAGGACCGCACCGGCAGCCGGCCCACCACCTGGTGGATGTCGCTGGCGGTGATGATCCTGCCGTCGCTGCTGCTGATCTGGTATTTCGGCCTGCATCTGGTCCCGCCCAGCCTGCAGGGCTTCAACTTCACCGGCGGGCTGAACGTCTCGAACTCGCTGGTCGCGCTGTGGCTGGCGCTGACGCTGTACACCGCGGCCTTCATCGCGGAGATCGTGCGCGCCGGCATCCTGGCCGTCAGCCGTGGCCAGTCCGAGGCGGCCTTTGCCCTGGGCCTGCGCCCGAACCGCACCATGAGCCTGGTGATCCTGCCGCAGGCGCTGCGGGTCATCATCCCGCCGCTGATCTCTCAGTACCTGAACCTGACCAAGAACAGCTCGCTTGCCATCGCGGTCGGCTACATGGACCTGCGCGGCACCCTGGGCGGTACCACGCTGAACCAGACCGGCCGAGAGCTGGAGGCGATCGTTCTGATGATGCTGACCTATCTGGTCCTCAGCCTGATCATTTCGGCGGGGATGAACGTCTTCAACGCCCGCGTCAAACTGAAGGAGCGGTGAGATGAGCGACACCCACGCCCAAACCGTAGCCTTCGTACGCGACACCATGCTGCCCTCGGCCGCGCCGCCGATCCGCGAATCGGGCGCGATCCGCTGGTTGCGGGAGAACCTGTTCGCCGGTCCCATCAACACGATCCTGACCATCCTGGGCGCGCTGATCGTCTGGTTCCTGGTCGCGACCTTCTGGGACTGGTTCGCCCATTCGGTCTGGAACGCCTCCAGCCTGAACGAATGCCGTGCGATCATCGTCGCCACCTGGGGCGAGGGGGCCCGCGGCGCCTGCTTTGCGGTGATCCGCGAACGCTGGAACCAGTACCTGTTCGGCTTCTACCCGGTCGAGCTGTACTGGCGGCCTACCATGACCTTCGGCCTGCTGATGGTCGCGCTGGCGCCGGTGCTGTTTTCCGCGTCGCTGACGATCCGCCGCGTCATTCTGATCATCACCGCCGTCGTGACGCTGTCGGCGATGGTCGTGCTGGGCGCGCCCGTGGGCTGGCTGATCTTCGCGGCCCTGGTGCTGGGCGCGGGGCTGTTCGCGTCGGAGCGCAACATCACCTGGATGCTGCCGTTCTCGCTGATCTATCCGCTGCTGGGCGTGTGGTTCCTGTGGGGGGGCACGCTGTGGGGGCCGATCTTCGTGCTGGTCGGGCCGCTTCTGGGCTGGGCGGCGTGGCGCGTGCTGTCGCGGGTCTCTCCGCTGCTGGCGACGGTCGCGGCGATCCTGGTGACGCTGCTGTTCTGGCTGCTTCTGGCGGGCAATGCCGCCAGCGACGCCGAGGCGCTGCTGCCGCTGTCGATCGAGGCCGTGCGGTCAGACCGCTTTGGCGGGTTCCTGTTGTCGCTGACCATCGGCGTGGCGGGCATCGCGCTGTCACTGCCCCTGGGCATTGTGCTGGCCCTGGCGCGCCAGTCGGACATGTTCCTGATCAAGTCGCTGTCCGTGATCTTCATCGAATTCATCCGCGGCGTGCCGCTGATCACGCTGCTGTTCGTGGCGTCCCTGCTGCTGAACTATTTCCTGCCGCCGGGCACCAGCTTCGACATCATCCTGCGCGTCATCATCATGGTGACGATCTTTGCCGCAGCCTACATGGCGGAGGTGATCCGCGGCGGTCTGGCCGCCCTGCCCAAGGGCCAGTACGAGGCCGCCGACGCCTTGGGCCTGGACTACTGGAAGGCACAGCGCCTGATCGTGCTGCCGCAGGCGCTCAAGATCAGCATTCCGGGGATCGTGTCGACCTTCATCGGCATGTTCAAGGACACGACGCTGGTGACTTTCGTGGGCCTCTATGACCCGCTGAAATCGATGTCGGACGCGGTGCGCGCCAATATCGAATGGAAGGGCATCTATTGGGAGCCGTTCATCTTTGTCGGCGGCATCTTCTTTCTCATCTGCTTCGGCATGTCGCGATACTCGATGTATCTGGAACGCCGCCTGCAACGCGACCACAGGTAAGGACCCCTGGTTATGGAAAACATCGAACGTCAGATCGACCGCAGCCAGATGACGGTCAGCGACGAGGTCGCCATCGACATCCGCAACATGAACAAGTGGTTCGGCTCGTTCCACGTCCTGCGCGACATCGATCTGACTGTCCACAAGGGCGAACGCATCGTCATCGCCGGGCCGTCGGGGTCGGGGAAATCCACCCTGATCCGCTGCATCAACCGCCTGGAGGAGCATCAGGCCGGCCATATCGTCGTGGACGGGGTGGAACTGACCAATGACATCAAGAACATCGACAAGGTGCGTTCCGAGGTCGGCATGGTGTTCCAGCACTTCAACCTGTTCCCGCACCTGACCGTGCTGGAGAACTGCACCCTGGCCCCGATCTGGGTGCGCAAAGTGCCCAGGAAGCAGGCCGAAGCCACGGCGATGCGGTTTCTGGAAAAGGTCAAGATCCCCGAACAGGCCGGGAAGTATCCGGGTCAGCTGTCGGGCGGCCAGCAACAGCGCGTGGCCATCGCCCGGTCGCTGTGCATGCAGCCCAAGATCATGCTGTTCGACGAGCCGACCAGCGCCCTGGACCCTGAGATGATCAAGGAGGTCCTGGACACCATGATCCAGCTGGCCGAGGAGGGGATGACGATGATCTGCGTCACCCACGAGATGGGCTTTGCGCAGGCCGTGGCGAACCGGGTGATCTTCATGGATCAGGGTCAGATCGTCGAGCAGAACAATCCCACCGACTTCTTCAACAACCCGAAATCCGAACGGACCAAGCTGTTCCTCAGCCAGATCCTGGGTCACTGACCATCGGCGGGGGCGTTGCGCCCCCGCCGGACTCCTTCAGATGCGTCCGTCCAGGCGCACGAAATCCATCACGCTGCCCTGACCGGGCTGCAGTTCCGCCCAGCTGTCGATCTGGAAATCCACGACCAGCGTCGCGCCGGTCGGATAGCGGCGGAAATCCGGGTCCAGCGGTAGGCGCGCGGGCAGCAGTGCCGCGAATTCAGAGATGCCAGGGTTGTGGCCCAGCATCATCACCGTCGGCATGGTGGCCGATTTCAGCACCGCCATCATCTTTTCAGGACCGGCGTGATAGAGGCTGGGCTCGATCCGCATCAGCGGGCGCACCTCCAGCGGGGCGCCGGCGATGACCGCCCAGGTCTCCTGCGTGCGGGCCGAGGACGAGCACAGGACCTCCTCGGGTTCATAGCCGCGGCTGGCCATCCAGTCGCCAAGGGACCGGGCCGACCGACGCCCCCGGTCGTTCAGCGGCCGGTCGTGATCGTCCAGGGTCGGATCGTCCCAGGCCGATTTCGCATGACGCGTCAGGATCAGGCGTCTGTGTCCAAGTGGGGTCATGAAATTGCTGCCTCTTTGTGCCATGCTGTCGGTTCAGGCAGCCTGCCACAGGCGCTGGCGAAGGAGCAAGCGCCCTTCGCCATGCCGTGATTACAGGCTGCTGGCGACCTGACGCAGGCCGCGGGGCGTGACGCGCGGTTCGGTGGTGCGGATCAGCGAACCGGCGCCATGTTCGGTGAACAGCTCCAGCAGGCAGGCATTGGGCACCCGCCCGTCCAGAATGACGACCGCGCGCACCCCGTCGTCCAGCGCCTTCAGCGCGGTTTCGGTCTTGGGGATCATGCCGCCCGCGATCTGGCCGTCGGCGATCATCGCGCGGACCTGGTCGGGATGCAGCTGCGTGACCACCTGTCCGGTCGCATCCTTGACGCCCGCGACATCGGTCAACAGCAGCAGGCGGTCGGCCTTGAGCGCGCCGGCGATGGCGCCAGCTGCTGTGTCGCCGTTGACGTTGAAGGTCTCGTTGTCCTCCATCCCGGTGGCCACCGGGGCGATGACGGGGATCATCCCGGCGGTGTACAGGTCGCGGATGATCTGGACGTTCATCTCGACCGGGCGACCGACAAAACCCAGTTCCGGGTCGTCGGCCTCGCACACCATCATGTCGTCATCCTTGCCCGAGATGCCGACCGCGCGGCCGCCCGCATCGTTGATCGCCTGGACGATGCGCTTGTTCACAAGGCCGGACAGCACCATCTCGACCACCTCGACGGTCTCCTTGGTGGTCACGCGCTTGCCGCGGACAAAGCGGCTCTCGATGCCAAGGCGGCCCAGCAGGTCGTTGATCATCGGCCCGCCGCCATGGCAGACGACCGGGTTCATGCCGACCTGCTTCATCAGCACGACGTCGCGGGCGAATTCCGCCATCGCGTCGTCGTCGCCCATGGCGTTTCCGCCGAACTTGACCACGACGACCGCCCCGGAATAGCGCTGTAGATAGGGCAGGGCCTCGGATAGGGTGCGTGCGGTGGCGATCCAGTCACGGTTCATGTTCTGTGTTCTCATCCTTGGGGCCCCGATCTGACGGGGCGGACCCTAGGACGCATGCGCCGATCAGTCCAGCCCGGCGATGATCGCGCGCAGCGTGGCGATGCCCTGGTTCTTCTCGGAACTGGTGACGACCAGTTCGGGATAGGCGGCAGGGTGTTTCTGCAGTGCCTCGCGCACCTGGTCCAGGACCGGGACCAGGGCATTGGGGCCCAGCTTGTCGGTTTTGGTCATCACGACCTGGAACGGCACGGCAGACCGGTCCAGCAGGGTCATGATCTGATGATCGACATCCTTCACGCCGTGGCGCGAATCGATCAGGCAGAAGGCGCGGCGCAGGGTCTGGCGCCCAGCCAGATAGGATTTCAGCAGCGCCTGCCATTTGGCGACAATGGCGACCGGGGCCTTGGCAAAGCCGTAACCTGGAAGGTCGACCAGATAGGAATGCTCGCCCAGGGCGAAATAGTTGATCTCCTGCGTCCGGCCCGGCGTGTTCGACGCGCGCGCCAGACCCTTGCGACCTGTCAGCGCGTTGATCAGGCTGGATTTGCCGACGTTCGAACGGCCTGCAAAGCAGACCTCGGGGCGGTCGGCCGGGGGCAGGCCGTCCATGTGGACGACGCCCTTGACGAAATCGACGGGTCCCGCGAACAGCAGGCGCGCAGCCTCGGCCGCGGCGGCTTCGGGATCGGGGGCGGTGGGGAAAGCGACTTTCATGCATGGACCTGATCTTGCAGGCGGACCGGACCGCCGGTGACAACCTCGGCGAAGATGCCGAAATCGGTGTGGCCGTAAAGCCGGTCCAGCGTCTGGACCATGTCGATGTCGCGCGTCCCGGTGTCGGGATCCGCGCTGGTGGCGTCGCAGCGGCCGATGTGGTCGGTCACCCGCAGTTCAACCGAACCGATGCTGATGGTGCGACCGATCAGGTCACGTTCCGCGAAGGGCGCCCAGCCATCGACCCACAGGTTGCCGCGCCAGCGATGCGTGCCCAAGGGCTGACCGCATTGCTGCTCAAGCTGCGCCAAGCTGGACAGGGACAGGACAGAGACGAGAGGCTGCCTCTGGTCGGTCCAGACGCCGGCGCCGCGGACCAGTCGCGTCGGGGCAGGGGCGTCGGCGGGCCAAAGCGGGCGCAGCCAGTCGATCAGTTGCGGACCCTGAGTCGCCGGGTCCAGCGTGATCGTGCCCGCCCGCGGATGGGACAGGTGCAGCTGCCCATCGTCCCAACCGCCGACAATGGCCTGCAGATCGGACGAGGCGACGCCGCGCAAAAAGCAGGATTTGGGCAGCCAACGATCCGGCTGCCCATCGGTCTGGCTTGCCAGCGCATGGCGTTCGCCGGCTTGCGTCAGCACCGCCCATTCGCGATCTCCGGGCAGACGGTGACCCGCCAGCAGGGTGACGCCATCCAGCCCCTCTCCGCCGACCGACTTGATCGGATGGCGGCGGATCAGGGCCAGATGCGCGGTCACTTTCCGGCGCCGGGCTTGTCGCCCGCGCGTTTGCGCTTGGGGATCGAGGACTTGATGTTGCCGAACAGGTCCGGACGGTGCCCGTGCATCGACATGATCGTGTACTGCTGCAGGATCGTGATCACGTTGTTGGTGATCCAGTACAGCACCAGACCCGAGGCGAAGCCGCCCAGCATGAACATGAAGATCCACGGCATCCAGGCAAAGATCATCTTCTGCGCGGCATCGGTGGGCGCCGGGTTCAGGCGCTGCTGCATCCACATGCTGATGCCCAGGGCGATCGCCAGCGCGGGCAGCGTGATCGAGTGCAGCAGCGTCCCCTGTGCCGGCACGCCGTAAGGCAGCAGGCCGTACAGGTTCAACAGGCTGGACGGGTCGGGCGCGGACAGATCCTGGATCCAGCCGAACCACGGCGCGTGGCGCAGTTCGATCGTGACGAAGATCACCTTGTAGAGCGAGAAGAAGATCGGGATCTGCAGCAGGATCGGCAGGCAGCCCGCGGCGGGGTTCACCTTTTCCCGCTTGTACAGCTCCATGACTTCCTTTTGGAACTTCATGCGGTCGTCGCCGGTGCGGGTCTTGATCTCCTCCATCTGCGGCTGCAGTTCCTTCATCTTGGCCATCGAGATGTAGGATTTGCGGGCCAGCGGAAAGACCAGCGTCTTCAGCACGAAGGTCAGCGCGATGATCGCCCAGCCCATGTTGCCGATGATGCCATGCAGCCAGTGCAGCAACTGGAAGATCGGCTTGGTCAGGAAATAGAACCAGCCCCAGTCGATCGAATCGACGAACCCTTCGATCCCGGGGGTTTCCTCGTATCCGCGGATGACTTCCCAGACCTTGGCGCCGGCGAACAGATAGCTGTCCGCGCTCAGCTGGGTGCCGGGCTGAACGGTCTGCATCGGGAAGCGGGCTTCGGTCTGATAGATGTCGGCGCCGTCCGCATATTTCACGACCGCGGTGAAGGCCTGACCGGGTGCGGGCGCCAGTGCGGACATCCAGTACTTGTCGGTAAAGCCGATCCAGCCGTTGCCGGTGACGTTGTAGACCTCGGCCCGGCCCTCGCGCTCGACCGGGTCCAGTTCGGCGACGTCGCCATAGTTCATCTCGACCAGGGTGCCGTCGACCATGCCGACGACGCCCTCGTGCAGGATGAAGTTGTTCTGGGTGTCGGGGCGGCCATGGCGCGCGATGATCCCGTAGGGCGCGGCCGAGAACGCGGCATCGCCGTTGTTCTGCAGGCTCTGGCCGACGGTGAACAAGTAGTTGTCGTCCATCGCGAAGGTGCGGCGGAAGATCTGGCCCGCGCCGTTGTCCCATGCCAGCGTGACGGGCTGGCCGGGGGCCAGAGTCTCGCCCGTTTCCAGCGTCCAGACGGTGGCGGGGTTCGGCACCAGGCTTGCATCGATGCCCGGACCCGGGGTCCAGCCATAGACGGCGTAATAGGGTTTGTACTGGGCGCTGTCGACGGGGATGCTGTCATCGGCCGTCGCGCTGGACGGGGTCAGCAGCCGCACGTCGGGCGAACCCTCGTCGCGTGTCTCCTGATAGCGGGTCAGCAGCAGGTCGTCGATCCGACCGCCGGCCAGCGAGATCGACCCCGACAGCGCCGGCGACTGGATCGCCACGCGGCCTGCGGGTTCGGCCGCATCCGGCTCGGCCGCCAGATCGGCGGGCGCCGTTGTCGCCGTCCCGGGCGTCGCCAGCGGCTGGTCGCCCACGACCTGCTCCGTCAGCGGCTGTCCCGAAGGCTGGTCGGAGACGGGTTCTGGAGCGAAGACCGTATACCATACCAGGATCACCAGAAACGACAGGACCGTTGCCAGGATCAAATTGCGGTTGTTGTCTTCCATTCCGTCACCACCGTCATCGCGTCAGTCTGGGCGGTTCAACAGAACGCACCCCCAAAGGTCAAGCGGATTTGCCATTTGACGCAGGAATGCAAGGGAATTCGCCGAAACACCCCGCGCATGCGACCGCGGGGCGCGGCCTTGGGGTGCCGGTTTCAGCCGCGCAGGCCGATCGTGGGAAGGCGCGATGCCGCGTCCGCATGGCTTGCCAGGAAGTCCAGGCTTCGCGTCAGCGGCATGGGTCTGGCGATCGCATAGCCCTGAACCTCGTCGCAACCCATCTGGGCCAGAAAGGCGTATTCCTCGCGGGTTTCGACCCCTTCGGCCAGCGCCGCGATGCCAAGCCGCTCTGCCAGCGCCAGGATCGCCAGGATCATGCGCTGCTGGCCTTCGTCGATGTCGCAGGCGGTGACAAAGCTGCGGTCGATCTTGATGCGGTTGATGCCGAACTGGCGGATCGCATCCAGGCTGGCATAGCCGGTGCCGAAATCGTCCAGGTCGATCTGGCACCCGGCCTCGGCCAGCTTGCGCAGGTTGTCGCGCGTCTCTCCGCTGCTGGTGACGGGGCCGACGCTTTCCAGAACCTCGACCACCAGGCGGCGGGGCGAAATCTCGTGGCGGTCCAATTCCCACAACAGGCAGTCGGCAAAGCCGCGGTCCGACAGTTCGCAGTTCGAGATGTTGATCGACACCGTCGGCACGTCGAACCCGGCCTTGTCCCATGCTTTCAGCGCGGCCATGGACTGGGCCAGCATGAACAGCGTCAGGGTGTTGTGATCGGCCGGTGACATGTGCGGCAGGAACACCCCCGGCGCCAGGATGCCGCGGGTCGGGTGATTCCAACGCGCCAACGCCTCGAACCCGGTGATCTGGCCGGAATTGCAGCAGACCTGGGGCTGGAACCACGCCTCCATCTGTGCGGCGACGACGGCGTCGCTGACGGTGGCGATCAGGCCCGGACCGGTCAGGGCAGGGTCATAGGGATACAGGCGCAGCTGGCCCAAGGCGCAATCCTCGACCAGGTTCATCCGCTGGCGGGCATTGTCGACCAGCGCCGTGATCGCGGGCAGGTCGGGCGTCGTGGCATGGATCAGCACGCCGGTCATCACGGGCGTCACGTGCTGGCCCGAGAGCGCCACGGGCGCCTGTCCCTGCTGGTGCAGGCGGCGCGCGACCTGCAGCGCGTCCCGGTCGGTCCGGTCGCGCAGCACGAAGGCGAACAGCCCCGGCGCCAGCACCTGCACCGGGTCATAGGGGCGCACCGCCCCACCCAGGGTCATCGACAGTTGCACCATCAGGTGCCCCATCGCGGCCTTGTCCAGGACAGTGCCCAGGGTCTCGGTATTTTCCAGCCGCATCAGCAACAGGCTGCGGGACAGGTCCTGCCCCCGCTTGGCGCCACCAAGCAGCCTGCGGAGGGGCGAGAACAAACGGTTCGCATTCTTTGACATACCGGACCTTTCACGGAATCACCGGTATCAGCATTAGATCAAATTGCTTGTCGTACCGTTAATGTTCCCCGGCCAGATCGCGCAGGATCGGCGGAAGGTCCGCTGAATCGCCCTGTTCGGGCGGGAAAATCGCGGAAAAATCGAATAGTTCAGTATCCAGCAGATGCGAGGGCCGCACGTTCATCAGCGACCGGAACATGACCTGACGCCGGCCTGGCGTCCGTGCCTCCCATTCGTCAAGCATGCGCTTGACCTGGACGCGCTGCAGCCCCTCCTGGCTGCCGCACAGGTCGCAAGGGATGATGGGATAGTTCATGGCCCGCGAAAAGCGGTCGCAATCGGCCTCGGCCACATAGGCCAGGGGACGCAGGACGGTCAGGTCGCCATCCTCGTTCAGCAGCTTGGGCGGCATGGTGGCCAGTCGGCCGCCATGGAACAGGTTCATGAAGAACGTCTCCAGCATGTCGTCGCGGTGGTGGCCCAGCACGACCGCGGAACAGCCTTCCTCGCGGGCGATGCGGTACAGATTGCCGCGACGAAGGCGCGAACACAGCGCGCAATAGGTGCGGCCCGCGGGCACCTTTTCCTTCACGATGGAATAGGTGTCCTTGTATTCGATCCGGTGCGGCACGCCGCGCGCCTTGAGGAATTCGGGCAGGACCGTGGCCGGAAAGTTCGGCTGCCCCTGATCCAGGTTGCAGGCCAGCAGGTCGACCGGCAGCAGCCCGCGCCACTGCAACTCGTGCAGAATCGCCAGCAGGGTATAGCTGTCCTTGCCGCCCGACAGGCAGACCAACCAGCGGTCGCCGGGTCGGACCATCGCGTAATCGTCGATCGCGGCGCGGGTTTCGCGGACCAGCCGCTTGCGCAGCTTGCGGAACTCGGTCCCCTGGGGGGCGCCGGCGAACAGGGGGTGGATGTCGGTGGTGTCAGCGTCGTCCAGCATCGCGGGCCCTTTCGTGGTCGGGATCGGCGCCGGGCACCGGGTCATAGCCGTGCCCGCCCCAGGGATGACAGCGCCCGATGCGCCGCAACGCCAGCCAGCTGCCGCGAAACGCGCCGTGGCGGGCCAGCGCGTCCAGCGCATAGGCCGAACAGGTCGGCTGGAACCGGCAGCCATGCCCGACCCACGGAGAGGCCAGCAGCCGATAGCCGCGCACCGGCAGCGCGACAAGGCGCGCCAGCGGGCTCATCCGTGAATCTTGGCCATGGCGCGGGCGAAATCGCCCTGCAGATCGGCAAAGGGGCGGGCGATGGTCGCCTCGGGGCGGCCGACCAGGACATAATCCCAGCCAGCAAGGCCCAAGCCGCCCAAGCCAAGGCGCGCCACCTCGCGCAAGCGGCGCTTGGCGCGGTTGCGGGCGACGGCATTGCCGATCTTCTTGGAACAGGTGAACCCGATCCGTGTCGGGCCGTCATCGTCCCGCCTGCGGGCCTGCAGCAGAAAGCCAGGCATCCCTTGACGCCGCGCGCGGGCGGCGGCCAGGAAATCGGCGCGTTTCTGCAGTACGGGCGGCATGCGAAATGCCGCCGTGCCGACATCCCTTGGCTGAACTTCAGCAGGATGGGGCAGAGGCGGCATGTCGAAAGCCTTTACGTGGCGGTCGTGACCGCCGGCAGGATCACGAATGATCAGGCCGACAGACGCTTGCGGCCCTTGGCGCGGCGGCGGTTCAGCACCAGACGGCCGCCTTTGGTGGCCATGCGGGCGCGGAAGCCGTGACGGCGCGCACGAACGAGGTTCGACGGTTGGAAGGTGCGCTTCATGATCAGTCTCCGGGTCGGTTCTTGCGGGGCGGATCGGGACGGGGCAGATTGCAGAAAGCTGCCCTGCGCCACGACGCCGGTTGTTCGAAGCCCGCTGGATAGTGGACCCGCAGGCCCACGTCAACCGTCCAAACCGGTAAATCACGGGCCAATCGGTCCGGGAACCCGGCAGCGATCACATTCGTTTGATGTGCATACCCGCATTCGCTTGGCTGACAAGTCCGGCCCGCGACATCATAACCCGGACACGATGCGATTGAACACGATCTCTGGACGATTCGCCGCGCTGACAACCATGTTCGTCATCTTGGCAGAGCTGTTCATCTTGCTGCCGTCCTTGGCAGGCTTCCGGCTGGACTATCTGGAGAGCCGGCTGGAGCGGGCGCAGATTGCTAGCTTGGCACTGCTGGCCACGGACGAATCGATCGCCCTGGATTTGGAATCGGAGCTGCTGCAGACGGCCGGCGTCTTCAACGTCGTGCTGCGGCGCAATGATGTGCGCCAGCTGGTCCTGTCGTCCCCGATCCCCGGTCCCATCGCCGCGACCTACGACCTGCGGTCCGAAGGCGTGCTGCACACCATCGACGATTCGCTGGTGGCGCTGGCGGACCGGCAGAACCGGGTGATCCGGGTGATCGGCGCCCCGGTGAACCAGGCGGGCCAGCTGATCGAGGTCACGATGGAGACCGCGCCCCTGCGGCAGGCCATGATCGATTACGGTTTGCGGCTGCTGGCGGTGTCGGCGGCGTTTTCGATCCTGACGGCGGTGCTGCTGTTCACCGCGGCGCAGCGGATGATCCTGGTGCCGATCCGCCGCGTCATCACCCACATGTCCGCCTATGCCAGCGCCCCCGAGGACAGCCGCCACATCATCATCCCCGACGCCCGCCTGGCCGAACTGCGCGAGGCGGAAACCGCACTGCAGTCGATGCAGCAGACAGTCACGTCGTCCCTGAAGCAAAAGGAACGCATGGCCCTGTTGGGTCAGGCCATCGCCAAGATCAGTCACGATCTGCGCAACATCCTGACCACGGCGCAGATATTCGCCGACCGGCTGGAGGACAGCGCCGACCCCAAGGTGCGTCGTGCGGCACCCAAGCTGGTGAATTCGATCACGCGGGCCGTGAACCTGTGCGAGACGACTTTGGCTTTCGGCAAGGCCGAAGAGCCCGCACCGACGCTGTCGCGCTTCAACTTGGCGCAGCTGGCCGCCGAGGTGATCGAGGCCGAGACCCTGGCAGGAGAAGCGGCGGGGCAGGTCGAGTTCCTGACCGACATCCCGCCCAGTCTGGTGATCCGCGCCGACCGCGACCAGCTGTACCGCGTGCTGGCCAACCTGGCCCGCAACGCCCGCCAAGCGATCGAGGCGACCGGCGCCCCCGGCATCGTCGAAATCGGTGCCGGAGAGGCCGAGGCCGATTGGTGGATCAAGGTCTGCGATTCGGGACCGGGCCTGCCGGACAAGGCGCGCGAATATCTGTTCAAGCCGTTCACGGGCAGCACGCGGCGCGGCGGCACGGGCCTGGGCCTGACGATCGCAGCCGATCTGGTGCGTGGGCATGGCGGGCGGCTGGACCTGCTGCGCAGCGACGTCGAGGGCAGCCAGTTCTGCATCCATATTCCGCGTGGCATGGCCGATCTGTCCGCACGCGCCGATGCTGCGGCCCGCTGAGGCGCGCCCCGACAAAAAGGTTTCATCTTTTTGTCTTTTCGCCCTTGCATCCCCCCGGCGTGGCCGTTAATTCCCACCGCAAGTTGCACCCGTAGCTCAGCTGGATAGAGCACCAGACTACGAATCTGGGGGTCGGGCGTTCGAATCGCTCCGGGTGCACCATTTTCCTTTTTGTGAACACCAAGCAAAATTGCCGTTTGCGTCACGGCTTTGCCTTTTAGGTGACCCAACATCTCCGCCCGCTCCTTCCTGTTCCGCCAGTGGCGAAGCCATCCCTGCTTTTCACTTTGGATGACCTCATGTCATCCGAAGGGCAAAGCAGGGTGGGCGCAGCCCGACCTGCGGCCGGACGGTGATCTGACACACGGGGCCGCAGCGGTGAAATTGGGAGGGACCCGCGCGCTTGCGCGTGGGAGGAACCGGATTT